>NZ_JACAPW010000002.1:84727-460020 GCF_013385495.1 Pseudomonas sp. F8002
TAAACCACGCTGGCCGAACGCAGGCTTCGGAACCCCGCAATAAGTTATCCGGCTATTGTTACTTCACCTGCCCGCCACACACCGGCCACTTATCAATAAGCACACTTGATATTGCAACTTCCCCCAACCTTCTATCTGAACAAACTCTGAACCAGTAACAAATTAAGTCATTAACCGTTGACATCCGGCAACTGCCTGAGTAAATTCCCCGTGCCTGCAACTCAGGGCCATTTTTCAACCTCACAAAAGAAGCCAATGGACACAGTATCTAGTCGTTGTCCGATCACCGTGAATGCGGCGAATCGGGCGCCAAACCCAGAAAAAATGACGGGACTCGCCTTTCCGGCCGAGTAAGCTGCGCTAGAGCCTGACGCTCCAACGTAACTGCCTCACCGGATGCCAGTCCGGTCCCGAGGTGTGTTATGACCTTTCAACTGATTGTTTTACCTGATCTGCGTACGCTGGCTAACGCCCTGCGTGCCAAATTGTGCCGCGAGCCCGTAGGCTTTTCCCCTACCCGCAGCACCTTTGTGACCTCATCCCCCCGCGTGTGCCCGACTCCCCGGGCACACTGGCGTATCTGCCCCACCACCGGCCACCTGGTCCAGCAATGGGATCACGCCGACCCTCAAGACCCACAGAGACGGGACGTTTCCAGCCTGGTCGCGCAAGCGAGCCTGATGCTGAGCCTCTACGTGGACGCTCGCGCGGCATAAGCCAGCTGGAAACAGCAACTTCCTGATTATCCGTTAATTGATTAGCTGGAGTTCTCTATGGACGAAGCCAGTAGTAGCCCGCTGCGCGCTAGTTAACTAAGGCGCTGTTAGCGGGCCCATAGAAAGTTACCCAACACCTTATTTAAACCGATCGCGAAGTCAGCGACTCGGCATGCTTTCGCTCGCCTGTCATCAGGTAAGTACCGGGTATGTTTTGTCGAAAAATTGGCGACAGGAGTACACACAATGAGCGCAGTAAAAAACCCGAAACCGCACAAGAAAAACGGCACGGATACCGACACCAAGCTGTCGATGCGTGCCGCCCGCGAAGCCCAGAACGGCCTCTCGGCAACCCTCGCCAATGTCCGGGCAACCAAGGATGGCCTGACCGAACTGGATGCCTCTGCTCGCCTGCAACGTGAAGGCTACAACGAGGTAGCCCACGACAAGCCGCCTCACGCCATCGTGCAATTCCTCCAGGCCCTGAACAACCCGTTCATCTATGTGCTGCTGACCCTCGGCGCCATCAGTTTCTTCACTGACTACTGGCTGCCACTGCAGGCTGGTGAAGAAGCCGACCTGACCAAGGTCATCATTATCATGACCATGGTCATGCTCAGCAGCCTGCTGCGCTTCTGGCAGGAGCATCGTTCGGCCAAGTCCGCCGAGGCCTTGAAGGCCATGGTGCGTACCACCGCCACGGTGTTGCGCCGCGAGCAAGTGGGCTCCAAGCCGACCCTGCGGGAAGTGCCGATGCGCGACCTGGTGGCCGGCGATATCGTGCAACTGTCTGCCGGCGACATGATCCCGGCCGACATCCGCCTGATCGAGTCCCGCGACCTGTTCATCAGCCAGGCCGTGCTGACCGGCGAAGCCTTGCCGGTAGAGAAGTACGACACCCTCGGGGATGTGACGCAAAAATCCGCCACGTCCACGGCGGCCGACCAGGGCAACCTGCTGGACCTGCCGAACATCTGTTTCATGGGCACCAACGTGGTCAGCGGCCGGGCGAAAGCCGTGGTGGTTGCCACCGGCCCGCGCACCTACTTTGGCTCGTTGGCCAAGGCGATTGTCGGCTCCCGGGTGCAAACCGCATTTGACCGCGGGGTGAACAGCGTCAGCTGGCTGTTGATCCGCTTCATGCTGGTAATGACGCCGATCGTGTTCTTCCTCAACGGCTTCTCCAAGGGTGACTGGAGCGACGCGTTGCTGTTCGCCCTGGCAGTGGCGGTAGGCCTCACCCCGGAAATGCTGCCGATGATCGTCAGCGCCAACCTGGCCAAGGGTGCAACCGCCATGGCCAAGCGCAAGGTGGTGGTCAAGCGCCTCAACGCGATCCAGAACTTCGGTTCGATGGACGTGCTGTGCACCGACAAGACCGGCACCCTGACCCAGGACAAGATCATCCTCGAGCACCACGTCAACGCCTTTGGCAACCGTGATGATTCAGTGCTGACCCTCGCCTGGCTCAACAGCCATCACCAGAGCGGCATGAAGAACCTGATGGACCAGGCGGTCGTACAGTTCTCCGAGCAGAATCCGAAGTTCCAGGTGCCGTTTGCCTACAGCAAGGTGGATGAGTTGCCGTTCGACTTTATTCGCCGTCGCCTGTCGATCGTGGTCAAGGACGCGCAAAACGATCACCTGCTGGTGTGCAAGGGGGCGGTCGAGGAGATGCTGAGCATTTCCACCCACGTGATGGAAGGCGACGTGGCCGTCGAGCTCGATGATCGGCGTCGCAACGAGTTGCTGGCGATTGCCCAGGACTACAACGAGGACGGCTTCCGGGTGCTGGTGCTGGCCACCCGCAACATTCCCCAGGCACTCGCCCGCAAGCAGTACACCACGGCCGATGAGCGCAACCTGGTGATCCGTGGTTTCCTGACCTTCCTTGATCCACCAAAGGAAACCGCTGGCCCGGCGATCGCTGCCCTGCGCGAAATTGGCGTGGCGGTCAAAGTGCTCACCGGCGACAACGCCATCGTCACCAGCAAGATCTGCCGCCAGGTCGGCCTGGAGCCAGGCGTACCGTTGCTGGGGACGGAAATCGAAGCGATGGACGACGCCACCCTCAAGCTGCGGGTCGAGGAGCGCACGGTGTTCGCCAAGCTGACGCCGCTGCAGAAGTCGCGGGTGCTCAAGACCTTGCAGTCCAACGGCCACACCGTGGGCTTCCTCGGCGACGGCATCAACGACGCTCCGGCCTTGCGGGCTGCCGACGTGGGCATCTCGGTGGACAGTGCGACGGACATTGCCAAGGAATCCGCCGACATCATCCTGCTGGAAAAGAGCCTGATGGTGCTGGAAGAAGGCGTGCTGAAAGGCCGCGAGACCTTCGGCAATATCATGAAGTACCTGAACATGACCGCCAGTTCCAACTTCGGCAACGTGTTCTCGGTGCTGGTGGCCAGTGCGTTCATCCCGTTCCTGCCAATGCTGTCGATCCACCTGCTGCTGCAAAACCTGATGTACGACATCTCCCAGCTGGCTTTGCCGTGGGACAAGATGGACAAGGAATACCTGGCCAAGCCACGCAAGTGGGACGCGAAAAACATTGGCCGCTTCATGATCTGGATCGGGCCGACCTCGTCGATCTTCGACATGACCACCTTTGCCCTGATGTGGTACGTGTTCTCGGCCAACAGCGTGGAAATGCAGACCCTGTTCCAGTCCGGCTGGTTCATCGAGGGGCTGCTCTCGCAAACCCTGGTGGTGCACATGCTGCGCACCCGCAAGATCCCGTTCTTTCAGAGCAACGCCGCATGGCCGGTGATGATGATGACCTGCATCGTGATCGGGCTGGGCATCTACGTACCGTTCTCGCCGCTGGGCGCGATGGTCGGCCTGGAGCCGCTGCCACTGGCGTACTTCCCATGGCTGGTGGGCACCCTGGTCGCCTACTGCTGCGTGGCACAACTGATGAAAACCCTCTACATCCGCCGCTTCAAGCAGTGGTACTGATCAACCGCCCCTGAAAGCGCTGGCTGTCGGTAGATAGCCAGTGCACGCGGAGACAGACAATGAACACACTTATGAGCTACCTCGACAACGCTGCTCGCGCGCTGCTGGTGTTCGGCCTCGCCCAGGCGGCCAAGGCGGTGATGGTGCTGGGCGTACGGCTGTACGCGCGCAACGTGCTCAGCGCCGTGGAAATGCGCTTCATGCTGGGCTTCTCCAGCAGCTTGAACAGTACGTGCATCCGCTTGCTGCGCCCGCGTCGATAAATGGCAATACGCACTACAAGGAAAGATCACCATGCGCGTCTTGATCTGTGCAGGTCGTCATTACGCCGATACAAAAATGTCCCGCCAGGTGCTGGACGCCTACCACCGCCTGCGCCCGGTGCAGGTGTTGATCCACGGTGGCAGCCAGTTCCTGGGCAGCGACGTGGAAGACTGGGCCCGGGAAACCGGAGTGGATGTGGTGCGTTACCCACCCAACTGGCAACGCCATGGCAAGCAGGCCGAACGCCATCGCAACCAGTTCATGCTCACCGACAGCCGGCCCGACGTGATCATCGCGCTGCCCGGTGGCGACGACACCTCGGAACTGGTGAGCCAGGCCAGGGCCAGTGGCATCCATGTGCTGACTGTAGACAGCTGAATCAACCCTTATTGGAGTATCCAGGCATGAACGAAGAACCCCGTTGTAGCAGTACCCCGTTGCACACCCTTTTCTATTTGAAACACGGCGCGTCCCTGCCAAGTCCGGTCGGGGCGCGCCACCGGCTGTTGATCGAGGTTCACCATGTACAAGAAACACACCCCTGACGGTTTCACTAAATACCGCAACCGCACCACCCACGTTACCTTTCATCCCCTGCCCGCCTCCAAGCTTCGGGCAGTGCGGCGCAACCTGATTTTCGTCGGCGTGACCGCGGGCATCGTGCTGGTGCTCAGCCTGATGTCGAATGCCCATGCGGCCGGCGGCTCCTACGTGGTCGACGACGGCGCAATCAACGCCCCGGGCGAATGCAATGTCGACGCCTGGTTCACCGCCAACCGGCACGCTGGCTCAACCCACAGTGAAACCCTGGCGCCGGCCTGCACCTCCGCTGCCATTGCGTGGTTGCAGTGGACTGCCGCCGTGTCCCGGGCCAACCATGATGGCGACGGCGAAACCCAAGTGAATCCGCAGCTCAAGGCGCAGTTGTGGGCCCGAGAAGACCTGGGCCTGGAACTGGCCGCGTCTGCCGGCGTACATTACGCGCTGAACCGCCAGCACTCGTTTGATGGAGCGGACTTGAATGTGCCGTTTACCTGGCAGCCCATGGAGGCCCTGCGGCTTAACTTCAACGCCGGCTGGAGCCACGCCTATAACGACGGCGACCAGACCCATCGGCCGACCTGGGGTACCGGGTTTGAATACAGCCTGATGGACTCACTGACACTGATCGCCGAACGCTACGGCCAGCAAGGCGGCGACCAAGCGTGGCAAGCCGGGCCGAGGGTGCATATCGGCAAGAATGTGGACGTGGACCTGGTGGTAGGACGCAGTTTGATCGGGGATCAGCATCAATGGCTCACGACGGGGGCCACACTGCGGTTCTAACCCGCAGACGATGACCCCAGTGGCGAGGGAGCTTGCTGTGGCGAGGGAGCTTGCTCCCGCTGGGCTGCGTAGCGGCCCCGGAATCTTTGGGAGCGCTTCGCACTCCAGCGGGAGCAAGCTCCCTCGCCACAGGTTGGTATGACCGTAATAGCGATTTAAACCTGCCCCTTGGCCTGCTGCTCCAGATGCACCTGCAACTCAGGATCAATCTTCAACTGCGCCGCCAGCTCATCCAGATAATTGCGCTCCGCGTCCCGCTGTTCATCCACCAGCAGCACACTGACCAGGTACACCTCCGACGCCACCGCCGGGTCGCCGGCAAACTCGGCAAAATCCGCCGCATTCAGCGGTTTGGCTACCTCGGCATCCAGCCACGCCTGCAATTGCGGATCATCGGTGTGCTTGCCGATCTCGGCCGAGATCATCTGTTGCTCCCGCTCATCAATCTCGCCATCCGCCTTGGCTGCCGCGATCAATGCACGCAGCACGGCGTGGCTGTGTTCTTCGACCTGCGCGCCAGACAACTGGTCAACCGTCTGCAACGCCTGCTGCGGCGCCGACGCCTGTTGCCGCTGCCAGGCCTGATACGCCTGGAACGCCATCATCCCCAACGACGCCAGCGCCGCGTAGTTGGTGCCGCCGGTGCGCCCCTGAGGCGCCGCACGGGTTCCGCCGAGCATGCCGCCCAGGCCACCGAGCAAGCCACCAAGGCCGCCACCGCCGGAAGCCGAAGCAGCGCTGCCGCCCAGCAAACCGCCAAGCAAGCCGCCCAAACCACCGAGCCCGCCCTGAGACCCGGGTGCAGCGCCGCCCTGCTGGCTGGACGAGGCCTGGCCCGCCCGCAACAATTGTTCCAGTAGATCGCCGGTATTCATGGTGTCACCCTCCCAGGGCGCAGAGTTCCAGATCAACAACAATAGCTGCGCTGCGCGAGAACACCATGACCGCCCGGCAGGCTCGCATTATCATGGCGACGCGCCCCCCATCGAGGAACCTCACGTGACCCGTACCGAGCAGATTGCCTTGATGGCGACCTATAACCAGTGGATGAACCGCAAGGTGTATGAAGCGGCCCACGGCCTGAGCGACGAAGACTTGATTGCCGACCGTGGCGCGTTCTTCGGGTCGATCCTTGGCACGCTGAACCACCTCGCCCTGGGTGATCGCGTCTGGCTCAAGCGTTTCGCCGAGCATCCGGCAGGCTTTGCCGCGCTGGCACCGCTAAGCGCATTGGCGTTGCCGCCACGCCTGAATCAACTGGCCTTCGCCGATATCCGTGAACTGTCGGCCCATCGCGCCTGGCTCGACCAGCTCATCATCGACTGGGTGCAATCCATCAGCGAGCCGGACCTGGATCAGCCCCTGCAGTACCACAACATGGCGGGCACGCCCATGAACAAGAATTTTCATGCACTGCTCGTGCACTTCTTCAATCACCAGACCCACCACCGGGGCCAGGTGACAACGCTGCTGACCCAGGCCGGGCGCGACGTGGGCGACACCGACCTGCTGGCGCTGATGGACTAGTTCAACCGCCGCTGTACTCGGCGTACGCCTGTATCAGCGCGGGGAAATTCTCCCTCTCCGGGAGCTGCGCAAAGCTGTGCTGCGCCGGGGTAGTCGCCCACGGCAGCTTTTCACTGGTCCAGGTCTCTATGAATGGCACATAACCGCTGGCGTCATCCAGCATGGTGGGGCGCAGGTTGATCAGATCTTCCACGCCATTGGGGCGGGAAAACATCCAACTCATGCAGTGGGGGCAGCAGTAGTGGCGGTCTACGCCATGCAACCCGCCGATCACCGGGTTGCCCTGGGTGATGGTGAATCCGTGGCTGGGGATCAGCGCGCTCAGCGAGAACGCGCTGGATGACATCTTCTGGCACCCTGTGCAGTGGCACGCCATGGTGATCAATGGTTTTTCGGTCACGGTAAAACGCACCCGGTCACAACGGCAGCCGCCTTCCTGGGACTCTTGATTGCTCATCTTCCACTCCAGTCACATTGTGTGTGTGACCGGAGGATAAACGAGCGGGTGCGTCGCGAACAGCAATGCCGGTCAGGTTACGGCGCGGCAATCACCATGGATACGCCAGGTACTTCTGCAACTGGCCTTTGCGTCACCAGCAAGCGCAATGGGTGTCGAAAGGAGCGCAATACCCTCAAACGAACGCATGGAGCAGCGAACTGTCATAAAAGACAGAGCGGTGAACATCAGCCAATGGCTGCCCCGCCCTGCCCGCGCGCATCAGCAGATTACCGATGCGACGCATCCCCCAAGAAGGAGACGCTTACATGGTCATTCACTTCAAGGTCGCCGGGCATCTTGCCTGCGGTCATCACGGCAACAACCTCCCTTCCAGCACCGAGCTGAATCGGGTCAAGTGCCGTACCTGCCGTAACACCGAAGTCTTCAAGGAAGCCCGCCGCACCCAACGCAACGCCGCTCGGCGTGCCGCGCGCAAGTCCAAAACCGCCCATGCCGCCGGTGACTGGCGCAGTGCCTGGACCCAGCGCCTGACCGACCTGCCAGGCCGTCAGCGCCTGCCACGCGGGTTCCACGGCCAGCCATTCGTTTAAGTTACGCAGCCGGGGCACGACGGTAAGCGGCCAACAGCACGCCCATCGTCATCAACAACCCACCCGCCCCGCGATTGAAATGCTGCAAATGTGCGGGCCGCAGGCGACTGAGCAAGCGTGCCCCGCATACCGCGTAGAACATCATGATGCTGACATTGAGCACGCACAGCGCCAGCAACAGGCACGCGTACTGCGGCAGTTGTGCCTGGGTGCTGTCGACGAATTGCGGCAGGAATGCCGACATGAACAACAATGCCTTGGGATTGGAAATCGCCACCAGGAAACTGCGGGTGAAAATACTCGCCGAGTGGGTGCCGCCGTCCTCACCTTCGCCCACCGATGGCAACGCCGCCTGGGGTGATCGCAACATCTGCCAGCCGATCCAGATGAGGTACGCCGAACCGATCCATTTCAGCGCCTGAAACAACCCTTCGCTGGCCGCCAGCAGCAATCCCAGGCCACACGCCACAGCCGTCACCAGCAACGCGTCGGCCAACACCGCCCCGGCCATGCCCCAGAACGCCGCCTGCAAACCATGGCGCGAACCATTTTGCAGGGCCAACAGAACCGTCGGGCCAGGTATCGCGATAATCGCGGCGCTCATCATGACGAACAGAAATAAGGTTGCCAGGGACATGACAGGTTCCTACGGGCTGATCAGCTGCGAATCATCGCACCCTATCCTCTATGTGGCGAGGGAGCTTGCTCCCGTTGGGCTGCGCAGCGGCCCCAAAATCCCGGGAGCGCTTCGCACTCCAGCGGGAGCAAGCTCCCTCGCCACCGGTCATGTATTGCTCAATTGGGTGCCAATAAAAAGCCCCGGATTGACCGAGGCTGTTGAGGGCTCATGCATCATTGGCGACCGGCCTAGACCGTGCCTTGTAACCCGGTAGCGCCGCGGCATACGCCAGCGCCTGTTCACGGGAACCGAAGGATGCCAGGCGATCAGCCTTGGTACAGACGCGCCACGGGCCGCTGTTGACCTGCACGATGTCATAACCGTTGAGATGCAGCTTGTTCAGCATGGGAGTGCTCATAGTCACCTCTCTCTCCAGAGATAATCCAGGTGTTTGCCCGGTCTACCATACACCCGCTGACGACGAGGCAGCCTACCGGACGTCGAGTCAGCGGTAGGCTGGCAACCCCCATCGCGCGAGGTCAAACGCCTCCAGGCTCAGCAGTCTTCCATCCGCATGCAGGAACTTCTCCTGCGGCATCGCCGGGTCCGGGATGGCCACGGCGTACATGCCGGCCGCCTTGGCCGCAGTGATACCGAATGGGGAATCCTCGAACACCAGGCATTCAGCGGGCGTCACTCCCAGTCGCTGGGCGGCCACCAGGAAGATATCCGGCGCCGGCTTGGCAGCGCCTACCTGAGGGTCATCGGCGGTGACGATGGCATCGAACAAGCAGAACCAGTCGCGGTGCAAGGTGATTTTCAGTTCGAAATAGTGCCGCGACGAACTGGTACCCACCGCAATCGGCACACCGTGGGCCGACAAATGCCGCACCAGCGCCTGGGCCCCGGCCATGGCCGCCGCCTGGGGAAACCGCGCATTCATCAATGGTGTGCGTTCCTGCAAGAACGTCTCGGGGCTCATCGGCAAGCCCACGGCCTGCACGATATAGCTGGCCAGTTCATAAGCCCCCAGGCCGATGGTGTTCTGCTTCATGCTCCAGTCAAAGGTGCGGCCGTAGCGGTCGGCAATCAGTTGGGTGACTTCGGTGTAGATGCCTTCGGTGTCGAGCAGCAGGCCGTCCATGTCGAAGATCACGGCCTTGATCGGCGCGGGTAGCGGTGCATTCATCACGGTGTCCTCAGGTGCGCCCGGCGTAATGGTCGATCAAGCGGTTGAGCAAAATCGCCAGCACGATGATCACCCCGGTGATCGCCATCTGGTAGAACGAGCCCAGCCCCAGCAGGTTGAAGATATTGCGCAACACCTGCAGCAGCATCACCGCCACCGCCGTGCCTACCACGCTGCCGCGCCCGCCGAACAGGCTGGTGCCACCCAGCACCACGGCGGCAATTGCATCCAGTTCCAGGCCCTGGGCAGCGGTCGGTTGGCCGACGTGCAGGCGTGAGGTCATCAACAAGCCGGCGAATGCTGCCAGGCCGCCGCAGATGGCGAACACCGCAATCGTCACCGCCCGCACCGGCACGCCGGACAGCCGCGCAGCCTCCAGGTTGCCGCCGGTGGCCAGCACATACTCGCCAAACACCGTGTAGCGCAGCACCAGCCAGGCGATGACGGTGATCAGGATAAAGATCAGCCCCAGCACCGGAAATGCAATGCCAGCGCTGGGCCAGATGTCGATCATGGCCGAGCCGAACGAGGTGAAGCTGGCCGGCAATCCGCCAATCGGCGCACCGTCGGATGCCAGGAAGGTGGCCCCGCGCAGCGACACCAGCCCGGCCAGGGTGATGATAAAACTTGGCACCTTGCCAAACACCGTGAGGCTGCCCATCAAGGTGCCGATGGCCAGTCCCACCAGCAACGTGGCCGGCACCGCCAGCCAGCCGCTGACCTGCTGCTGCAGGAGCACCGCCACCAGGATCCCGCCGAAGGCACACAGGCTGCCCACCGACAGGTCGATATTGGCCGTAAGGATAACGAAGGTCATGCCGATGGCGATGATCCCGACAATCGCCCCCTGCTGGAACAGGTTGGCGATGTTGCCGAAGGTCAGGAAGTCGTCCGACAGGAACGTCGCCACCACCACCGCAAACAGGAAAATGAACACGAAGTTGTAGCGCATCACCCACTCCAGCACCGCACTGCGACGGCGGCTGGTGAGGGTGACGGGCTTATCGAAAACCGGGCTTGGGTTGCTTGCAATAGTCATGGTTCTACACTCGTTCTACCGATAAGGATGGCCTGGTCGATCTGGTCGCGACTGGCAGTCAAGGGGTCGAAACACAGCGCGTTGCGCCCCTCATGCATCACCCAGATGCGGTCGCAATTGACGTACAACTCGTCCAGCTCACTGCTGGCGACCAGCACCGCCGCCCCTTCCTGCGCCAGGCTGCGGGCCAGGGCATACAGGTCGGCCTTGGCGCCGACATCCAGGCCACGACTGGGCTCGTCCAGCAGCAACAGGCGCGCGCCGTCGATCACCCACTTGGCCATGACCACCTTCTGTTGATTGCCGCCGGAGAGCTGGCGTACCGGTTGCTCAAGGTTGTCGAGCTTGGTCTGCAAGCGCTGCAGCACCGGGCCGGCGCGGTCCTTGGCCTGGCGATGGGAGAACCAGTTCAAGTGCCGGGTGTGCACCAGGCAGGCGTTGCGGTAGATCGGCGCATCCAGCAGCAGGCCTTCGGTCTTGCGGTTTTCCGGCACCAACCCGACGCCCTGGCGGATCGCCTGGCGCGAGGTTTGCGGCTGATAAGGCTGGCCAAACAGTTCAACATCGCTGTCGTTGCGCCCCACGCCAAACAAGGCTTTGAGCAACGTGCTGCGCCCTGCCCCGTTAAGCCCGGCAAGCCCGACAATTTCGCCCTGACGCACTTCCAGCCCCTGCACGTCCAGGCCCTGCTCGCCTTGCAGCCGGCGAATATTCAGCGCCAGGTTGTCCCGCGGCGCCTGACGCGGGCTGCGTTCCAGCAGGTCGCGGTGCTCGCCGACCACGGCGGCGATCAGCGCCTGGTCGTCAATGTGCGCCAGCTCGTGGGTTTGCAGGGTTCGCCCGGCACGCAGCACCGTGACCCGGTCGCCGATCTCGCGAATTTCATTCAAGCGGTGGCTGACATACAGCACCGCCACACCCGCCGCAGTGATCTCGCGAATCACCTGGAACACCCGCTTGAGTTCGGTCTCGTTCAGCGCCGCCGAAGGCTCATCCATCACCACCAGCCGGGCCTCACAGGTCAGTGCCCGGGCGATGGCCGCCAATTGCTGGTTGGCAATCGACAGGCTGCCCACCCGGTCGGAACTCGAGAAGTTGGCCCCGACCCGCAAAAGCGCGGCCTTGGCCAACGCACTGCGCTTGCCCCGGGAAATAATCCCGAAGCGCTGGGGCGCATAGCCGAGCATCAGGTTCTCTTCGACGGTCATCTGCGGGATCAGGTCGAGCTCCTGATAGATCATCGCGATCCCGGCCTGGCGCGCCTGCTGCGGATTCTTCAGTTCCACCCGCCGGCCCGCCACCGACATCTCGCCGCCATCCGGACGATGGGCGCCGGCGACGATTTTCAACAGGGTACTTTTGCCCGCGCCATTGGCACCCAGCAGGCAATGCACCTCACCGGGCCGAACGTCAAGGGAGGCATCGGTCAGCGCCACCACATTGGGCGGAAAACGCTTGCTGACATGACGGATATCCAGGGCCAACTCACTCATGATCCTGCTCCAGCAAATAGCGGGCGGTGGCCGCGTCGGTGGCCAGCACATTGACGTAGCCGGCCTTGACGCTGGCGTGGACGATGCGGTGCTTCTGCGCGCCGACGCACACGGCAATGGACCAGGCCTTGTCGCGCAAGGCGGCCAACGGCAGGCCCAGGGTGCGGGCGTCGAGTTCGGGCATCACCGGTTCACCGTCCATGCCGATAAAACGGCCCATGATGTCGCCGACCGCGCCCAGGCGTTCCAGCTCTTCGAGCAATGGCCGGTCGATGTAACCCGACTCCATCAACACCGAATGATCAGACAACTCCCCCAGGCTGAAACACGCCACCGGCGCCTGTTGCCCGAGGCGCAATACCTGGGCGATCACCGGGTCCTGCTCCAGCGCCTCGCGGGTATGCACATGCCCGAGAATCGCCGGCACCGGCAGCAACGTGGCCTGGCCACGGGCAGCCTGGGCGAAGCGCTCGGCGACGTTATGGCTGGACTCGCCCATCGAACGGGTATTGATCGCGCCGTTCAGCAGCACCACGTTGACCCCCTCGTTCCAGCGCGGCACCAGCCACTGGGCCATTTTGGTCAGGGTGCGGCCCCACGACACGCCGATCAGCGCCGGCATCGGCTGCAAGTTGCACAGGTAACGGGCGGCGGCCTGGGTCACGACGTTCAGCGCGGTGTCGGCATCTTCCACATCCAGCACCAATGCTTCACGCAGGCCGAAGCGCCGTTGCAAAGCCACTTCCAGCTGCGGCAAGCGCGCCGAGCGAGCGACGATATCGATGCGCACCACCCCGCAATCCCGCGCCTCGCGCAGCAAGCGGCTGACTTGCCAGCGGGTCAGGCCGGTCTCCCGGGAGATATCGCTTTGGGTCTTTTCCAGGTCGTAATACAGCTTGGCCACCTGGACCATCAAGTCATCGCGCTGGGAATCGGCCGACAACCGCGTGGCAAACGTTTCTTCAGGATGGGCGCTCATGCTGCCGGCCTTACGCCGAGCGTGCGGTTCGCCGGTGGCTTGCAACTGATGGGCGCGACACTGTCGGTGGCGGCGCGGTAGCGGCCCAACAGCTCGATGTATTGCTCGTGGGCGTAAGGGTCGGGCTCGATCAGCCGGCCGATGGTGGTGAAGTCGGTAGCGGCTTCCTGCAAGGTGCCGAACTCACCAAGGGCGCAGGCGGCAGCGGCGGCGGTGCCGATCAGGGTGAGGTTATCGTGGGGCACCATTTCGAACGGCACACCGGTGGCATCCACCGTGGCCTGCAACCACAACGGGTTCTTCTGGAAACCACCGGCGGCGACCACCCGGGTGATCTCGATGCCCTCGGAGCGCCAGGTGTGAAAGATGTTCGCCGAGCCCAGGGCAATCGCTTCCACCGAGGCGCGGTACAGGTCATGCCGGTCATGGTTCAGCGACAGGCCCATGATCGCGCCGCGCATGTCCGGTGAGCGGTACGGTGTACGGTTGCCCATCCAGTAATCGAGCACCAGCAAGCCGGTGGAGCCGGGCTGCAGTTCTGCGGCCTGGCGGATCAGGCGCTGGTGCCCGGCATCGTCGAGGCCGAACATCTTTTGCGCCAGCCAGTTGAGGATCGAACCGGCGGAGACTTGCCCGCCTTCCATCAACCATTGGCCGTCGAGCAAGGCGCCGGGGTACGGGCCCCAGATGCCCGGTACGTCGATGCGTTGCGGGGTGTGCATCAGTTGCACCACCGAGGTACCGCCGATAAACAACAGCTCGCCGGCGCCAGTGGTACCGGCACTGAGCATCGCCATGTGGGCGTCGATTCCGCCCTGGGCCACCAGGGTGTCGCGGCTCAGGCCCAGATGATTGGCGGCATCGGCGCTCAATGGGCCGATCCGGCCACCGACTTTGATCACTTCCTGAGGGAGTTTTTGCGCCAGTTCAGGCACGCCCAGTTCGGCGTACAACTCCACCGGAAAACGCTGCTGCAGGGTGTCGTAATTCCACTTGCAACTGGCATTCAATTGGGAGGCGACCCAGCGCCCGGTCAACTGAAAGTTGATCCAGTCCACGGCCTCGCAAATACGCTCGGCGCGCTGGTAAACCTGAGGCTCGTGCTCGGCCAGCCACATGGCCTTGGGCACCAGCCATTCCACCGCGTCACCGCCCTGGTTCATCATCGGGTGGCTGACGTGGGCCGTGCGCGCCGACTCGGCAGCGGCGCGGCAATCCATCCATAACAACGCCGGGGCCAGGGGTTGGCCGTCCGCCTGGGCAACCACCACGGTGGAGGCTGTGGTGGCAACGCACACCGCCGCCACCTGCGGGTGCCCGGCCTGGGCCATCAACTGCCGGCAGGCCTTGCCCAGCGCCGACCACCAGTCCGCCGGCGCCTGCTCGGCCCAACCCAGCTGCGGGTATTGCGTGGCATACGGCGCCTCGGCGACGTGTACCAGTTTGTGGCTGTGCAGGTCATACAAACCAGCCCGCACCCCACCTGTTCCGAAATCCAGTCCCAACAACAAGGTCATCGGTAGTTCTCCTGCGTCTTGTAACAACGCTTTTTGTTTTAAGCCCGGCAACGCACAGCGCCGTCGGGCTTGGCGACACACAGCTGACGGCGTGGCTCAGGGACGGAAAATCACCTTGGCCGCGACTTCGCTGCGATCGGCATAGCGCTTGAACATCGCCGGCAACTCATCCAGCGGCAAGTCGTGGGTAATCATGAACTGCCACTGCAATTCACCGGAAGCCAGCTTGTCGATGGAGGCCGTCCACTCATCGCCCGGGAACGGTGCCGAGAACGAGTTCCAGGCGCCGTGCAGGGAGATTTCCTGGCGCAGGAAGTGCGAGAAGGTTGCGGTGCTGAGGGCCACGTCACTGGTGGGAATGCCGATAAACACCACATGCCCGCCAGCCTTGGTCAGTTGCACGGCCTGGTTGATCGAGCTGGGATGGCCTGCCGCTTCAATCACCAGTTGGCAACGGGGCAACTCGGCATCCGCCGCGCCGCTGAGCAGGGTGTGGGTGGCGCCGGCTTCGCGGGCCATGGCGAGTTTCTCTTCGGCGATGTCGATGGCGACGATGTCCTTGGCCCCCATGATCCGCAGCCACTGGATCGCAAACAGGCCGATCGGCCCGCAACCTACCACCGCCCCGCTCTGCCCGGCCTTGAAGTCGGCTTTCCAGATCGCATGCAGGGCAATCGCCGCCGGGTCCACCAGGGACGCGGCAATCGGGTCCATGCCTTGGGGCACCTTGATCAGGTTGCTCAGGGGCACATTGACGTACTCGGCATACGCGCCGTCGCGGCGGCTGCCGAAGTAATCGTAGCGCTCCGAGCGGGACGGAAAGCCTCGGGCATATTGGTCGCTGCTGACGTCCGGGATCATCGGCGGCACTGTCACCAATTCGCCGATGGCATAGCCTTCGACACCGCTGCCGATCTCTTCGATAAAGCCTGCGAATTCATGGCCGCAAATCAGCGGCATCACATGGGCGCCCTTGCTCAGCATGCGCGGGATATCCGAGCCGCACACGCCGCAGGCGGCGACCCGAACCAGCGCGTGGCCGGCCTTGACCGCAGGTTTTGGAACATTTTCGACCCGGATATCGCCCGGTTGGTACATGACGGCAGCTTTCACAGTGAATTCCTCTGTTGAGTGACGAGTGCGTTCGACCAGGCACCTCCCGCAAGAGGTGCCCGCAAAAATCCATAGCGTGGCGGCGCAGATCCGTCAGAGCGCGCCGGGGCGGTATTCGCCGAAGGTAGAGTCATGCTTGACCTCGGCCACGTTGGCCTTGGTCACCACCTGGGTGCCGGCGTCGACAAAGTTCGGCACCGACTTGCCGGCCGCCAGGGCCCGCGCCGCCTCAATGGCGACCTCGCCCAGGTAGCGTGGGTCGTTGAGGGCGGTGGCCACGTATTGATCGCCGCTCTGGATGGCATTCAAGGCCTCGGACAAGCCGTCGATCCCGGCCACGAGGACGTCTTTCTTGCCGCTTTCGGTGAGCACTTGCAGCGCGCCCATGGCCATGTCGTCGTTATGCGCGATCACCGCCTTGAGGTCCGGGTGCGCTTGCAGCAAATCCTGCATTGCCGTGACTGCGTTGGCGCGCATGTACTCGCTGTAGGGGCCGTCGATGATCTTGAAGTCGGTGCCGGCCAAAGCGGTGTGGAAGCCCTTGCGGCGTTCTTTCATCACCGTACCGCCGGCGTCGCCCTGGATCTCGATGATCTTGCCCTTGGTCACACCGCGCTGCTTGAGCGCTGCAAGCAGCGCCTTGCCGGACAGCTCGCCCATCTCGGCATTGTTACGGCCAATGGTGGTGGCGACCGGGGCATTGATTGCGCGGTCGACGGCAATCACCGGCACCTTGGCGCGTTTGGCGGCGTCGAGGGCCGCGCCCACGGCGTCGGGGTTCACGGCGTTGATGATGAGGATGTCGACCTTGCGGGTCAGCAGGTCCTGGATATCGTTGTTCTGCTTGCTGATATCGCCGTTGGCGTCGAGGAAGATCAGCTCATCGCCGCCCTTCGCCGCTGCAGCCTTGGCGCCGTCGCGCAGTTGTACGTAGAAGGGAGATTGCAGGGTGACCTGGCTGAAACCGATCTTCAGATCCTTGGCCTGGGCGTTCAGCGCCAGCGCCGAGGCCGCGACAGCCAGTGCAAGGGCCAGCACATGAACAGGTTTACGGGCTATCTGGAGCATGGTGATTCCTATTTTTATTGTTGTCAGGATTCGGGCACGGCCTTCAGGGAGGCCGTGCTCACAAATGTGAACCGCGATCACATTTGAAAAACTATGCCTTGCTCCGGAGAGTGTCAAGGCCAATTTGTTAAATTCCGAACAAATGAAATAAAAATCACAATGCTGTTTGAGTCAGATCAGCAGGATCGCCCCGCTGTCCCTGATCACCTGCTGCTGTGCCGCCTCGAGCCCGGGGTCGCTGATCACCCGCTGGAAGTCCGACAGCTCGGCAAAGTGTGCCGCACGTACTTCGTCGAACTTGCTGTGGTCGGCCACCAGCACGCAGGTCTGCGCCCGCGCCATGACCCGGCGCTTGACCTCCACTTCGTTGAGGTTGTAGCAGGTCACACCGTGGGCGGCGCTGACGCCGGCCGCGGAAATGAACGCCCACGCCACACGGATGCCATCCAGGATGCCCGCCTCGGCATGGCTCTCGAAGACCATGTTGCGCCGGTGAAAAGTGCCACCGCAGAGGATGATGGTGCAGTGGGGCTTTTGCTGGAGCTTGAGCAATACGTTGAGGGAATTGCACAGCGCGGTGAACTCCAAGTCATCCGGCAACGCCTCGATAATGAACGGCGTGGTGGTGCCGCAATCGATAAACACCGTGTCGCCGGGGCGCACCAGGCTGGCGGCCAGCACGCCGATCTGACGCTTCTCGGCGACGTGGCGCTGGTCCTGTTCGGCGACCTGGTAATCGGGCTCCGGCGGCCCGCTGCGGGTTACGTGCCCGCCCAACAGGCGCAGGCCCTGGGGGCTGTCTGCCAGGTCGCGGCGCAGGGTCATTTCCGATACACCCAGCAATGCGGCCATGTCACGCAAGTGAATCGCCGACTCGCCCTGCAAGGCCTTGTGCATGGCCCGAAATCTTTCGCTTTTCTTTGAATCCACTGCGTTCCAACCCTCGTTGAATGCGTGCCCTTGATCAGGACAGTCACAAATTCCATTTACAATGTTATTTATTTCACATTTAATGCATCCAACTTAACACAAACCGCCTTTTCCCAGCACCTCATCCTTACAGGACACTTGCCATGCCGACTGATCCGTTGCCGCTCGCAGCCTATATCGACCACACCCTGCTGGCCGCCGATGCTTCCCAGGCGAGCATTCGCCAACTGTGCGCCGAGGCCCGCGAGCATGGCTTCAAGTCCGTGTGCGTCAACAGCGCCAACGTGCCGCTGGCCGCCGAATGCCTGCGCGACGCCGCGCCGTTGGTCTGTGCCGTCGTCGGCTTCCCCCTGGGTGCGGGCTTGAGTGCAGCCAAGGCTTATGAGGCAAAGCTTGCGATCGAGGCCGGTGCAGGCGAGATCGACATGGTGCTGAACATCGGCTGGCTGAAGGATGGCCTGCTGGACCAGGTACGCGACGATATTGCCCAGGTGCTGGCGGCCTGCGGCGCGGTGCCGCTGAAAGTCATCCTCGAGACCGGCCTGCTCGATGACCAGCAGAAAACCCATGCCTGCAGCCTGTGCCGCGAGCTGAACGTGGCGTTCGTCAAGACCTCCACCGGTTTCGGCCATGGCGGCGCGACATTGGCGGATGTGCGCCTGATGCGCGGCGTGGTGGGGGCGCAGATAGGCGTGAAAGCGTCGGGCGGCGTGCGCGACCTGGCGACGGCCCAGGCGATGATCGAAGCCGGTGCTACGCGCCTGGGCAGCAGCTCCGGGATCGCCATCGTCAGCGGCGCAAAGGCGGCCGCGGGCGCCTACTGAGTTGAGTGCAGCGCTGGCGCCCTTTCACAACCCTTTCACAGTCGGGCGCCTATGGTCATCTCAGCTCCTGGTGAAAACCTTTAAGCCCGCGCTCCCCATCGCGGGCTTTTCTTTGCCCGGAATTTATCCGCAGGTCAGCTACAGCCGGCGTGGCGGTGAGCCGGCGCAGGCCACGCCCTCCAGGCAGAATACAAACGGGGCTACCACTTGAATTTCGCCTTTGAGCAGCATTGAGGGTGGAGGCGCAGGCACTGGCGACGCCGCCGGAACGAATCTCTCCACGGCGCTGACGAACAGATCCGAACCTGTATGGCTGATGACTTTGTGCCGTATCAGGTTGCCTTTGGCGTCGACCACGAATTCAACCCTGACCAGGCCGGTCAATCCTTGCAGGCGAGCTTCTTCGGGGTACGACTTGAAGTGATTGAGGTGAGTGAGCAACTGGTATTCCCATAAGCGTTGTTCTGCCAGTTGTTCCCGGGTGGGGCCGCTCGTGCAGGCACAAAGCAGTAAGACAAGTGCGATCCAGCTGTATTTCATAAACGCAGTTCCGTTGACGTTTGGTGTGCAAGGTGAGGCTAATCAAGGCTCGGTGCGTCAGCGTGTTATCCAGGTCGAACAGAATGGCCCGTGGGTACACGAATGCTTCTTGTGGAAAACCAAATCTGCCTCTCAGGCGGTGGTACTGACGATGGAACCGGTACCGCTTCCACCGTCGGAAGTCAGTGCCTGCAACAACGCCGAGGACGCAGACTGCAATGCAGCTGCCGTTGCGGCAATCTGCGCCTGGGCGGCAGCCACGGCGGCCGCTTTGGCGTCTGCGCTTTGATTGCTGGCCTGGGCCTTTTGCATGTTTTGCTGCTGCTCTTGAAGCTGCTTTTGCAACTCCGCAATCTGCTTTTTCAGCGCCTTGACGGTGTCGGACTCCTGCGACGTGGATGCCGCCTGGCCGCCACCTGCAGCGGGCGCACTTTTGGCACCCGTGTCCGGGTTGAGACTCAAGGTTCCAGAATCTTCGGTCTTGGAGCTATCGCTGACGCTGGCCGGACTTGGGTTGGCGGGTACTGAAGCGAGACTGCTGACGTTAGTGATCATGTCAAATATCCAATTCCGGTATCGATGTTAATTGATCGGCGCTTAAGCTGATTACTTTAACCCGTTATCGACCTTCCCGAACCTGGCTACAGCGACGGACCGATTCAGCGGCGAGGTCTCGAAAAGACGTTGACCAGGCTTCCATCCGGATCACGCAGCAATACCGAAGTGTTGCCCCATGGCATGACTGTCACCGGCATCACCACATCAGCCCGACCGATACGCAGCAGGACGGCCTCGACATCATCCACTTGAAACTCCAGGATCGCCGACCGGTTGCTGGCGGCGACTGCCAGTCCATCGTTGTGAAGGCGGACCAGGCGCTCATCGGCTATGGCCAGGACGACGCCGTCGAGGTGAATTTCAGCGAACCCGTCAGCCAGGTGCCTTGGCTCGACAGTCGAGAGGTTGTGATAGAACTGAACGAGCCGTTCAAAGTGGTTGGTAACGAGACGAACAGACGAGAATTTCATCATTTGACCTGACAGGAGTGAGAGAACTCACCTTAATTCAAGCCCGCGTCAGTTCCTGACAGTAGCGTTGTCATCAGTCGATGATCACATCGCGACCCTAAGATGAAACGGTGAACAGTTGCGGCGAGCTGGCCCGGCGTTTGATTGCCGGGCCAGAGGGCTGAGTCAAAGCAATACAGTAGCAAGCATGCCCAAGGCGCCGAGGACAAACCCGATGAGTGCGCCACGCCCTGGTGCTTCATGGAACAACGCCCAGACCACCACGGGCTCGAGCAGCAACAGGGAGGTGACTGAGACCACGGTGACGACCCAGATATCACCGACCGCCACGTAACCCAGCCAATACGCACCCAACAGGCAAAGCCCGGCAAAACACATCAGCACAACGGGAAGAACGAACGCCTCCCATGAACCATGCCCTGTCTGGGCGAGCCTGGCGGTGACCACCTCGCTGTAGATTGCACAAAACTCCCCCACCACCATCAACCCTAGAGCAGAAACTCCGAGTAGTTCTTTGGACATATCAAAAACTCCTTCGTATTCAACGCAATATTTTTCAGCTCCCAACGAGCAATGCCGCTGCCCAGGAGCGTGTTGCAGTGATACGAAGCAGCCTTGAACAGGCCTGAATTACCGAAGTGCTTTTCCATGCTCATGTCCTTCAAAGGGTGAGTCTCAGCGCCCGGAAAAGGGCGCTCGCTGCGATCATACGTTCCGACAGCCCGCCTGAACAACCTGCCCCCTCTCGGTCTGCCGCGAAGTGCTTCTGCAGGATCAGTAAGCGTTGAACCAGTCGGGGTGCACAATCGGAAAGTGCTTTTTCAGCCAATCCACAAATGCATTCACCTGGGGTGCAAGATGGGATCGGCTGGGGTAAAGCACGGAAACCAGGCGCGGTGCTGGACGAAATGCGCCGAGTACTTCAACCAGTTCTCCACTGGCGAGGTACGCCCCGACGGTAATCCCCGGTGCTTGAATAATGCCGAAGCCTGCAACGCCGCATTGAACGTAAGCGTTGGACTCGTTCACGGTGATACCGCCGCGTGGAGTGTGTGGATGGTCCTCGCCCGCCATCGAAAAGTGCCAGGGCAGCGGCCTGTTGTTTTGACCCGAAAGAAAGCCGACGCACCGGTGGCCGGCAAGGTCCGCCAGGGTTTCCGGTACCCCGCAGGCCTGGAGATAACTTGCAGATGCACAGGTCACCATGATTGCGCTGCCTATTTCCCTGGCTACCAGGCTGGAGTCCGGGAGATCACCGATTCGCAATACGCAATCGATGCCTTCCGCCACCAGGTCTACCCTGCGGTCGGTCACGCCGAGTGCCAGTTCGATCTCGGGAAATGCCTCGGTAAATTGCCTGAGGCTTTCCATGAACCCGTGCTGGGAAAACGCCGTGGGAATATCAATCCGAAGCCGCCCACTCAGCGTCGAGCCACTGCGGTCGAACATGGAAGTGGTTTCTGCGATGGTGGCCAGAATCTCTTTGACACGCTCGTAAAATCGTTCGCCCTCAGCCGTCAGCTTGACTTTACGCGTCGTGCGCTGGAACAGGCGCACACCCAGGGACGCCTCCAGTTCCTGAATAGTGCGCGTGACATAGGGACGGCCGGTCTGCGTCGCCTCCGCGACTTTTGTGAAGCTGCCCAACTCCGCCAGCTTGGCAAATACCTGCATCGACTGTAGAAGCGCCATACGTCTCGTCCTCGGGAAGCCGCTGAAGGGTTGATTGTTGCTCTCCAGAATAACAATGCTGTTGGATTCTGCCCATTTATGCCGCGCTGCGAAACCTCAACAATGGCCCCAACAACAAGGAGGCACTTGCCTCCCCTGCCCATTCACCGTTGCTGGAGACAGAAAATGAAAGCGTGGCTTCTGAAAGATTTCGGTTTGGACAACCTGGTACAAGGGGACGCCGAGACCCCCGTCCCCAAGGCGGGAGAGCTGCTGGTAAAGGTGGGGGCCGTTTCGCTGAACTTCCGGGACAAGGCCATCGTCGATGGCATCTATGAGCCCCACAAGGTGCCCAAGCCATTGATTCCCGTCAGCGACGCGGCAGGCGTTGTCGTAGCAACAGGTGACGGTGTCAGCCGTTTCGCTATTGGCGACCGGGTCAACTCGCATCTCTACTCCCGCTGGCTGGACGGCATGCCTGGGCCGGATGAACCCGACTACTGCTTCGGCTCGCCTTTGCCCGGCGGCCTGGCGCAATATATGATCATCCATGAGGACAGCGCAGTACGTGTCCCCGACAACCTGTCGGATGAGGAAGCCGCGACTCTTCCGATTGCCGCATTGACGGCCTGGTACGCGCTGGTTGATTTCGGCCAGATCGAGGCGGGCCAAACGGTGCTGGTTCAAGGTACCGGTGGGGTTTCGGTTTTCGCTGCGCAAATCGCAACCGCCCTCGGCGCCAAGGTTATTGTCACCTCCAGTCGGGATGAAAATCTGGAGGCGATGAAAAAACTGGGGGCGGTCGCCAGTGTGAACTATCGCACGCATCCTGGCTGGGCAGAGGAAGTCCTGAAACTCACCGATGGCAAGGGCGTGGACCTGCTCCTGGACGTCGCAGGCGGAGATGGCATCAATCAATCGATCGCCGCGACCAGGGTCGGTGGACGTATCGCCCAGATCGGATTCCTGACGGGCCAGACGTCTGCATTGAACCTGATGCCGATGATATTCCGGCAAACAACCATTCGCGGCATTGCCGTAGCGCCGCGCTCATCGTTCGACCGCATGAACGCGTTCCTGAGCGAGCACAGGATTCGCCCGGTAATCGACCGTGTGTACGCCTTCGATCAAGCGCGCCAGGCATACGAACACTTGGCCAGGGGCGCCTTTGGCAAAGTGGTCATCAAGGTCGGGTAAAGTCGACCGCCGGGCGTTTCACACAGGCAGGTGATTGCTGCGGGATTTGCCCAGGCGGTTCACGAATGACACCAATGGTCGTTCAAAGACCGGTTCCTGTTATTTATGGAGCAACACAGGTTTGGTGTAGTCGAAAAGAGGCTTTGCGACTAAACCGGTATAGGGGACATCGCCAAATGAGCAAGGGTAGTCCCCCTACCCCCACGGTGGCCGAACACCCGGCGCACCCGGCACATTGAAGGACCGACGCCATGCAGAACCTCAAGATCGCGACATTCAATGTCAACGGCATAAAGACGCGACTGCCCAACCTTCTGCAGTGGCTGGAAAAGGAGCGCCCGGACATCGTCTGCCTGCAGGAACTGAAGGCGCAAGACAACGCGTTCCCCGCTGGAGAACTTGAGGCGGCGGGCTATGGCTCATTGCACCATGGCCAGGCTTCCTGGAACGGAGTGGCAATTCTCGCGCGGGATTCCGAACCCCTTTTGATCCATAAGGGCTTGCCGGGAGCCAAGGACGACTCGCAGTCTCGATACCTGGAAGCGGCTGTCCATGGCGTGATTGTCGGATGCCTGTACCTGCCCAACGGCAACCCTCAACCCGGGCCAAAATTTGATTACAAGCTCGCGTGGTTCGAGCACCTGATCTCCCACGCTGCAACACTGCAGGCCAGCGAACATCCGGTGGTCCTCGCGGGTGACTACAACGTGGTGCCCACCGACCTGGACATCTACAACACCCGCTCATGGCTCAAGGATGCCCTCCTCCAGCCAGAAAGCCGTGAGTGCTTTCAAAGGTTGCTTTCCCAGGGCTGGATCGACTCGCTGAGGCACCTGTACCCGGAAGAGCGGGTGTACACGTTTTGGGATTATTTCCGTCAGCATTGGCAGAAGAATTCCGGGCTGCGCATCGACCATCTGCTGCTCAACCCGGTACTCGCCCCGTACCTGAAAAACGTCGGCGTAGATGCATGGGTACGGGGTGAAGAGCATGCCAGTGATCATGCGCCGACATGGATCGAGATCTCATCACGGCAAACCCGGTCAAGAAAGAAGCCAAAACGCAGTTGATCACAAGCCACGACGCAGACTATCGGCACGCGTGCCGGTCCCCGACTCACCCATCCCAAGGTGTGATCCGGGCTTACTGATGGGGCACGAATTTCGCGAGCATCAGCCAGCGACTTATGGCCGCAACGAGTTCAGTCTTGCACTCCACCGGCAGCCAATGCCCGCCAGGCAGGCTCGTCACTGTGAGGTCTGCGCAGGCCGCGCGCATTGGATCGCCCAACTGATTGCCGTTGATGGTATTCATCGGGTCGTAATCACCGTTCACAAACAGGACGGGCATGGACAGGCGGCCGCCATTGGGTGCGCGATGGGCGTATTCGATGTTGGCATCGTCGTTCAGATACCACGCGCAGGGCGTGCGGAAACCATGCTCCTCGAACGTGCGCACCAGTGCCGCGAAGTCCGTCTCGGGCCAGAGCGCCGGGTCTGGTGGGGTCGGGGGAGCCCGGTGCGCTTCGCCAAACCGCCCGCCTTTGCGGGTCACTTCGGCATTGGAGGCGACCCTGGCGATGTTCGCAGGGTTGCCTCTTCGATAAATCGACGCCAGCGATGCTGCTTTGTCCGCGTCAAGATCAGCCACGGCGGACGCAAAATGCGTGTTGTAGTAGCGGTAATAGTCCCATTGGCCGTCTGGATACTGGTCGACCGGGTAAATCCCTCGGTCAACCAGCGGTATGAGCGTCGCCAGCGCGTTCGTCGAAGGAAAGTACGGAACCGAAACCAGCACAACGCCGCGGCTGCGCCAAGGTTCATGGGCGACCAGTTCACCGGCCACGACGCTGCCCCAATCGTGGCCCACCCAGATGGCGGGCGTTCCATCGAGATGGTCATGCAGCTCTGTCATGTCTGCGACGATGTTTTCAATCGTGTACGCATTGATCGCGGCCGGCGCCGAAGAGCCGCCATAGCCGCGCATGTCGGGTGCGACGCAGTGCCAGCCTTGGGCAGCGAACGCTTCCATCTGTGCACGCCAGATCAAACCGAGTTCGGGCCAGCCATGCAGGAACATCATCAATGCCCCATCGGCAGGCCCCGACTCCAGATAATGCGTTGTGTGACGGGGCGTACTGAAGATGCGCGAAGTCAGCTTGAAAGTGGACATAGGATCTCCTCATGTCATACCGGCGCGATGTTTCACTGTAGGTCACCTCGAGTGCGTGTGCACCACTGCCCGCGTATTTTCAGGCAGCACTTATCCTGGGATCGGGAGCAGAAGAACTGAAGCAACCACACGTCAATCAACGTTGTAGAAAATTTGAATTAGCCAGTTGCCCCGCCGGTCAAGAATTATGAACGCAGTAAATCTGACGAGGTAACAGCAATGACTATCCAGGCAGAGACACTCGTACAACTGACCGAAGCCCTGCAAGAGCGAGGCATGCATCTGGTCTCAGATGTTCACTTCACCCGCGCGCCCTATCGGCAGAATCACCTCTGGGTCTGCACCGTAGCGTAACGATCCCTTATGATGCATGCCTGCCAGAAGGTCGCCAACCGCGACAGATGGATCAATGCGAACACTCTTATGGATAAGCCCGATGCGGATCAACGTTCTGACAATTTCCCTGGCCACCTTGATGATGACCGGGTGTGCCAACCATGGCGCCAAGCCTTCGACGCACGCGCTGGCGACTCAAGATAACGTAGTTGGCATCTGGGCCATGGTTCCTCTGCGCAACGGAATTGCCAACGTGGTCGAATACAGCGCCGATGCCAAGGCCACCTTGCATCCATTCAACTGCGCTGAACCCGGGAAGCACCAGGAAAAAGAAGTGAGCGACTTCAAGGTGTCCGACGATGGAAAGGTCATCCATCTCAAATCACCTTCAGACAACTTCGACCTGAAGGTCCTGGCATTCGACCCGCAGACCATGACGCTGAGCATGGATGTTTCGGATACGAGCCTGACCTTCAACTACGTAAAAGTCAGTAACGTCGCACCGCTGTGTGCCCTTTATCCAAACGCCGCCGCTGAAGCTGCGCGCAAAACCCCTTTCAAGGCCAGTGACTTTGTAGCGGATCCCGGGATACCTGCCCACTCCGGTATGGAGCGATATATTGGCAAGTGGGCAGATGACAAAGGCGAGCTAGAGGTAGAAGTCATCATGGGTCCCAACGGCAGTGCCTACCTCTACATGGCTTCCAGCAAAAACTGGCACTTCCTGTACAACGAGGTGCATTGGGTAGGCGACGAACTGCATTTTGAAAGCTATGCCTATTCAGACCTTCCCTCTCTTTACAGCCACCCTTTCCATAAATCCAAGACCCACAGCATTCTTCAGCCGAGCGGCGACGGAGGATTACGTTATTCGATCTTTATCGATAAGCGCCGGTACGAATTTCCATTGAACCGCGCGAAGAACTGAGGTTGAGGTAGCGCACTACTGTTGCGATGACCGGGCGGTGCATCTGCAACGCAGGAGGCAAGGAAGCCTCGCAAACGGAGTGGATTGCGGACCCGTTGAACAATTGCCGACCGGAAACAAACAAGGGCTTGCATCAGCTTTCGCCCGCAAACCCTTGGTTTTAGATGGTGCCCGAAGCCGGAATCGAACCGGCACGCCCTTACGAGCGGGGGATTTTAAGTCCCATGCGTCTACCAGTTTCGCCATTCGGGCGGTAGCGCTATGCAGCAGGCCAAGCAGCGTTAAAAGCCCTTGAGCGTTGCAGCAGGCTAGGGAATATATAGATCCAGCCCCCTCGATGCAAGGTCGGGTGCGGGCTTTTTCAAACAATCAAGCGGCGCCCTGGCAAACAAAAAAGCTCGCCAGATCAGTCATCTACAGATTTTGCAGGCGGGAGTGGGCAATGGCGATACCGACCGCTTCACCAGGTGCCGCACCCGTGCCCCACGTGCATCAGGAAAAATAAGTCATTACCGCAATAACCACTGAAACCCAAACCAGGGTCATCAAAAACGACAGCGCAGCCAATGTCTTGCCCATTTGCCTACTCGCCCCGATGAAATCACTTCAAGGAACCCTCCCAGCGCCGCTTGAGAATAGCCATGCACGACGCAGTTCGCCTTCAACCTCCCACGAAAATCGTGGATACGATACTCCGCGCAAAAGGTTAGTTCCTTCACCAGCTTCACCCACAAGGCACCGAGCCGCTGTTTATTCCCTGATACCCCAAAATGATCATCCCCGGCTTTCCTGCTCCTGCGGCGCCCCGGCCCATCTGATACGCTTTTTTCTTCTGCATCTGCCCCTGTATCGAAAACCGCCCTGCCCTGACAATACTCCCACTCCCGACACGCCCGTGGAGCCCGGCAGGAACCGTCCTGCCGGCCCGTTCATTTCGGAGGCCTTATGGCTAAGATGGCATTTTTCCTGTTCGGTTTTCTTGCGCTGACCATCGCAATTGGTCTGCTGGCCACCATCTCACCGGTCTAGGATCCATGGCCTGCTGACGCAACCCGCTGGAGGTCAGAGGGCGTGTCAGCCGGCAAAAAACATCGGATACAACGACAGCACCAACAGCCCCGCCATCGACCAGTTGAACACCCGCAACCAGCGTGGCTCGCGCAGTACATTGCGCAAGCCGCTGCCACAGCCGGCCCATACGCAAACGCTGGGCAGGTTTACCAAGGCAAACACCGCAGCAATCAACAGCACGTTGGTGACATAACCCTCGGCAGGCGTGTAGGTGGTGATCGCGCCCAGCGCCATGACCCAGGCCTTGGGGTTGACCCACTGGAAGGCCGCCGCGCCAAGAAACGTCATGGGTTTGCGCTTGTCATCGGTGTCATCGGACATCGCACTGGAGGTTGCAATCTTCCAGGCGAGGTACAGCAAATACGCCGCCCCCACATAACGCAATACGGTGTAGGCCCACGGCAACGCCTTGAACACTTCTCCCAGGCCCAGGCCCACGGCGATCACCAACAACATGAAGCCAATGCTGATGCCCAGTGCATGGGGGATCGAGCGAATAAAACCGAAGTTCACCCCGGACGCCAGCAACATGGTGTTATTGGGACCTGGGGTGATTGAGGACACAAAGGCGAACAGCGCGAAGGCTGAAAGCAGGCTTGAAGACATGAGCATGGCGCGACATCCGAACGAGTACTGTGGCCGTGACAGTAGAACGTTGCGCCAGCCTGCGCCCCGTACAGCTACGGGTAGATACGGTCATACACTTCGCCAGGCCTGCCAACAAGCGCCCTCCAACCAAACTGCCATTGGTTTGCCTTCATTGATCGGTATACTTGCGCCCTTCTCTGCACCCTGTGCTGAACACATCCTGAAAGGACACTCGATGAGCAACTACCTCGACCGCGCGCTGACGGGCCTGCGGACCCTGGGCATCAATCTTCTGCAGCCGGTTCCAGACGCACCGGTACTGGTATTGCTGGACCGCGTGGCCCAGTACGACACCGCCAAAGTCACCGCTATCGCTGCCGTGCTGCAACAGTCGACCACCTTTAACAGCGTGGTTCGCGAGCAGATCGCCGGCATGGATATCTCCACGCGCTTCATGGACATCACCCAGAGCTTCACCTCGATTCGCGAAGACGCTGCGGCCATGGCGGGCTGGATGGATGATGGGCGCCTGGATACGCTGGAGAAGCTCAAGCTGAGCTGGATGAACCTGCGTCGTGGCTCGATCCCCAGCCGCTTCAGCGAGATCCGTGAAAACTACCTGCAGGTGTGCAAGTCGGCCAATGACCAGATCTCCCGGGAAACGGTGATTCTGGAGGCCTACCTGGATTTTCGCATGGCCATGAAAGCGGCCGAGGTCGATGCCCAACAAGTGCTCGCCCTGGCCGGCCAGGTCCTGGAGCAGCGTACCCAGGCCTTGAACGAGGCCAACGCCCAAGTCACGGCTGCCGAAACCCTGGCGCCGGCCGAACGCGCGGCCTTGGAATTGCGCCGTGACGAAGCCGTACGCGCGCTGCAGGACGAAGACAAGCGCTACCAGATCGTCAAGGACATCGCCGATGACCTGAAGGTCGGCTACAACACGGCCGAAATGGTCTTCGCCCGGATCAACCAGGTGCATGTGATCAAGGAGCGCCAGTACCAGCGCATGGTCTCGTTCTTCTCTACCAACGAAGTGGTGTTGACCGGCCTCGCGGTGTCGTTCACCAGCAACAGTGGACTGGCCGAAGCCACCAACACGCTGAATGCCACCACCGACGGCATGAGCAAGGGCCTCGAAGCCCTGGGCAGCACCGGCAACACCCAATTGGAAGCGGCGGTCAAGGCCAGCTATGGCTCCACCATCAAGGTCGACTCGGTGCGCGCCCTGGCCGACGCCACCCTGAGCTTCCAGACGGACATGCGCGGCCTGACGGAAACCTACCGAGCTGAATCCAGCAACGCGTCCCGTGACATCGCCGAAGCCGTCGAAGAGGCCAAACGCAAGTTCGCCGCATTGCTGACCAAGGCCGCTTGATGAGCGACATTCTTCTCTCCGAGCAACTCGGCGCGATGGCGCTGGTGGATCAACTGCGCCACCAACAGATGGCGGTGGAAAAGGACTTGAGCCTGCCCCAACGCCGCGCAGAAGTGGCGGCGCGCATCCGCGAGTATTACCAGAACAACGGCATTCAATTTACCGAAGCGCAGATCGATCAGGGCGTGCGCGAATTCTTTTCCAAACGCCTGGTGTTCGAGGCCCCGGAACTGAGTGCGCTTGACCGCTTCTGGAGCAAAGTACTGCTCAGGCGGCATCGCGGCATACTCGTCATCCAGCTCATCGCGGTCACCTTGCTGGTGGTGCAATGCAGCCGGGTGATGGTCGCCAGACACGAGATCCAAGAGGCTCAAAGAGCGGCCATCGCCGTCGAGACGAACGCGGCACAAAAACAATCAGACATCGCCCACCTGAAGGCTCGCCTGAGCGCCGTGCAGCAGGACCCGGCCTATATTGAGGGCGGCGACCTGTTCAGTGCCCTGCCCCGCCTGAATACCAAGGCCGAACATGCCCTGGCCATGGTCGATACCTCCGGGGTCGATTACGCCAGTGAGCAGATCGGCGTGCTGGAGGCGTTTTTAGCCAAGGTCAAGGCAGTCCAGCCGATGACCGACCAGCTCAACGAGTTGACCCGCAAAGTCGCCGACATTCACCTGCCCGCTGCCGACAGTAAAGCGACGCGGGGCATGCAGGCCGAATTGGTCATGATCAAAGACCTCATCGGGAAATTCGAAATCGAAAAAGCCGGCGGTCAACTCAGGGCCCTGCGTGCCAACACCGAACTGATTCCAAAGGAGGTGACCATTCGGGTTGTCGACCGGCCCGGCACGCCGTCCGGTGTCGAGCGCTGCTACGACAAGGCGCTGTGTAATTCCAATCCTGGTTCGACCCAGGGCAAGAGCTGGTATTTGGTTGTCGAAGCCGTCGACCTGTCGGACAGGCCGGTTCTGCTGCCCACCGTCAGCAGTGAGACCGGCACCGGCGCGTGGGCCAGCCAGTTCGCTGTGCGGGTACCGCAGGCCGAATACCTGAAGGTCAAGGCCGACAAACTCGACGACGGCCACCTGACCAACCGTGTAGTCGGCCGCAAGCCAGCCGGCAGGATGGAAGTCACCTACTTGAGCCAACGGACCACCGACCCGCTCGAAACGATATTGGAGTGGTGAAGACATGACGCCTGACACCCTGATCGGCATCACCGAACGTAACTCCCGCAACGCCGAGCTGAGGATTCGCACGGCCGAGCAACACCTGTCTGAACTGCTCGGCGAGCAACTGGCGCTGGAGCAGGACATTACCCAGCGCCTGGGTAAAATCGCGGCCCTGCACCTGGACCAGGGCAACACGCAGAACGAGCAAGTCGCCGCCGCCCTGAACCTGCGCCAACAGTCCCAGGACCTGCTCCACCAGCAACTGCGCGACGCTGAGCAGACCGTGGCCCAGGCGCTGGCGGGCAAGGAAAAACTGCAAGCGCGAGCCGACACCCTCGACCAGCAAGCCCGGCAATCCCTGGAACAAAACCCCGACTACGCCCGCCAGGTCGAGCAACTGGACCTGGCCCAGGCCGCCCACCGAGAACACGTCAGCGGTTATGAAGACTTGCGCCAGGAGTGCGCACTGAAGCGTCCGACCTTTGATACCAACCTGGTCTACGTCTACTTGCGCGGACACGCCTTCGGCACCGACCAATACCGGCGCAACCGCCTGAACCGCTGGATGGACAACTGGCTGGCGACCAAGGTGAACTACCTCGCCAACCGCAAGAACGAGCTGAGCCTGATCGCCCTTGGTGAGCGAAACGAGGCCTTGCAGGCCGAGCGCATCGCCCTGATCAGCACCTTGAGTGCCAGCGTCGATGCGCAACTGGCTCAGGCACGTGACCAGTTGGGACAGGCCTCAATTCAACCCGAGCTCGACACCCTGCAACGCGTAGTCGACAACGCCAAGCGCCAGGCCAATGCCATCCAGGAAAAACTCGGCAGCTACTCACGCAACGAAGACACGCATTACCAGCGCGCACGCCAGTTGCTCACTGACCAGTTGAAAACCCGCAGCATCGGCGAATTGATCGACCTGGCCAGCCACACCCCGGACGACGCCGACGACCTGATCGTCGAGCAACTGCAAACCCTGAACCTGCGCTTGAAAGCGGTGGTACAGCAACTGGCGGATACCCAGGAAGAGGCCGTGGTACACCAGAACAGCTACCAGCGTGCCAAAGACCTGGAGCGCAAAGTTCGCAACGATGCGTTTACCGGCCGCGATGTTTATTTTGACCTGTCGACTGACTTCGAGCGTCTGGTAGAGAGCTACATGACCCAGGGTGCAACCCTTGGCCAGGTTGTGGATGTGCTTGGCCGGGGCCTTAAAATCGTGCGCCGCAGTCAGGTAGCGGCAGGGGCGACGCGAGGCTATGTCAGCGCATCGATCAGCCCTGTCGTCCTTGGCGTCGCCACCGTCGAAAGCAGCAATAACAACACGGCCAGCTTTTCGACGTCAGGCAGTACAGGCGGCGGCAGCTTCAGGACGACCGACAGCTTCTAGCCTGGCGCGAAGCAAATCCGGGACTTCCTCGTTGCTAGCTGTCAGACAACGAGGAAGTGATCTGCGCAATCGCATCCTGATCCAGCCCGTCCAGCGTGCGGTAGTGGTTGATGATCAACGTCTCCTTGTCACTCAGGGTGGCCTGGTTGATAACCGCCCTTTCCCCCGTCAACACGTAAAGCACGTCCACGCCTTTATGCCGGATGGCAATCAGGTAATCGGACTTGGGCGCCCGCGCGCCACTTTCGTAGTGCACCTGAGCATTCGCACCCACACCGCCAATCGCACCAAACTCCTGTTGGGAGAGCCCCAGGATCTTGCGTTCCTCTTTCAGGCGGATGCCGAGTTTATCGTCCATGGCGGGTACCTCAATAAACGTGTTTAACACCCACCATACGCTTATGCGCAGGAGCGGGGTCTATTCATTCGGGTGGCTACCTATTGCGTGCGCACGAAGGCGAACATATGCGGCACGTAATCGGCCTTGCCGAGCGGCACACCGTTATGGCGAAGGATGTTATAGGCGGTCATCAGGTGAAAATAGAACTGTGGAATGGCCCAATTGACCGCGTATTCGTAGGCAGTCATGTCGAAAATAGTACCGTCGGGAAGTTCTATCGAGATAGCGCGCTCGCTGCTGTCGATGAGTTCGCGATCTGCCGAGGCAAGGGCTTGCAGGGTTTGCTCGATCAACCCACGTGCCTCGCTCAGGGTTGCGGGTGTGCTCAGAACCGGCAGCGGTTGATGGGTGAGACGCTGGACCGATTCCTGGGCCTGGGTGCACACAAACCGGATTTGCGTTGCGAGGGTGTGCATGTCGGGCGCCAGCCGCGCGCTCAGCAGGTTTCGCGGGTCATAGCCCAACTCGCCGGCATGCGCCTCGCCTTTGGACAAAAGCCCCTTGAGCGAGCGCAACATCTGCGCAAAGCAAGGGACGGTGATTACATAGGTCGACATCGTTCTTCCTTGACTGGATGCTGAGCGTGGGAGCATGCCATGGGCACGGTCTACGCGGCTAGCCGGCAAGCTTCATGCAGCTTCACGTGACGTCAGCGGCGAGCCGACTTACCTTGGCCACCCGCCCCTCTTACTGGTGTAGAGCGTGCTAAAGATCGCCACCCTTGCAGCCGGCTTTATCTGCTTGTCGATGCTGCCTGCTGCCCAGGCGAGTGATGGGTTCTACGTCAACCCACAGTCCACCGCCGCACAGTGGGTCCAGCAGCACCCCGATACGCCTGCCACTGCAAGCATCCGCTCAACCATTGCCGAGGTGCCCAGTGCCCTGTGGCTGACCGGCACCAGCCAGGCCATAGGAACGCTGGCCGAGCGCGTCAATCGCTATGTAACCGCTGCCGCCAGCGCTGATAAAACACCGATTTTGGTGGCCTATAACCTGCCCCACCGCGACTGCAGCGGTGGCGCCTCGAAGGGTGGCGCACCGGCAGCGGCGGAGTACCGGGGCTGGATAGACCAACTGATCAAAGGCATTGGAGACCAGCCGGCGCTGGTTATCTTGGAGCCGGACGCACTGGCAGACCTGCAGTGCCTGGACAAGGACAAGCGCGCCGAGCGGCTGGGGCTAATCAATTACGCCGTATCGGGGTTCAACCAGCGCGCACGCCATGCCGATGTTTATCTGGACGCTGGCAATCCAGGCTGGAAATCCCCAGGCGCCATGGCCGATGCGTTGAATGCAGCCGGGGTGAAACAGATCCGGGGGTTTGCCCTGAATATCGCCAACTTCTACACCCTCGCCCAGGTGCGCAGTTATGGTGATGCCATCAATGCCAGGTTGTTAAGCGAATACGCCTATACAAAAGCCGTGGCGGTGGATACCAGCCGCAACGGCAATGGTGCGAATCCTGGAGACTGGTGCAACCCGGTGGGGCGCAGGCTGGGCATGCCACCGCAAGTGCTTTCGCCACGGTTGGTTGCCCTATGGATCAAACTCCCGGGCAATTCGGACGGTGCGTCTTCGACGAAAACCGATTGTCATGAAGGCCCGGCGGCAGGCACCTTCAGTGCCGAACTGGCACTTCGCCTGATTGATGGACACTAACGGCGAATGAGCCTTGCATCACCTGGACTCATTGCTCAGGATAGCGCTCTTGAGCTGAACATCGGCAGGGAAGCAGCAGGTTACCGAGGCCGACAACACATGACGCTCCATGAAGATAGCCCGCTGCACATAGAGGTGTGCCAGCGCCAGAAACACCTCTGGTTCTGGCTCCCAATTGGTCTTTTGATGGTTTTCTTGACGGTTACCTCGACGATTTTCCTGGGTACAAATCCGCCGGAATGGATGTTTGTCGCACTCAACTTTGGCTGGGCAATCGTCGCGCTGACACTGCTGGTGAAGCTATCGGGTGTTTGTTGCGCCAAGTGAAGCACCCAGGCGTTTCAGCTTGCATCGCGCATCACTCGGGCTCGTGCCCTCACCTTGATACGTCGTCAATGCCAGAAAACAACGTGAAACAACTCACATTTATGGAGTTTCACGGTTGAAGGTCAAAATTTGACCAAATATATTTCGCCCCACCCGAGCGCTCACCTCTATACGGATATTGTTCTGCGCCTGCTCGGGCCCCCGGAGATGCGCAGGCAATAAAACATTGAGGTTTGCCATGCGTCTTTCTAAACTCGCCCCAGCCGCCGCCCTGTTCAGCCTGTTCACACTGACCGCCCAAGCCGCCGACCTGTCTGCCCTCACCGGTGCCCTGTCATCTGCCTTGGGGGGTGCCGGCAACAGCAACAACACCGTCAACGCCAATAGTGCCTCCTGCCAGCAACAGATCCGCGACCTGCAGACCAATATCAATGCGGCCAATGCCAAGGGCGATACCTTGCGCGCGACCGCGTTCCAGGCGGCACTGACACAAACCAACAAGAGCTGCAGCAACAGCACCTACAACACCCAGGCACAAGTGGACACTAACCCTCAGCGCCAGCAAAACGTGAACAAGGCTGCGGACGCAATCAACGCAATTGGTGGCCTGTTCAAGTAACTCGAGCTGCCCGGCAGAAGGCCCGCGCTTGCGGGCCTTTTTCTGCCATCGCACTTCCAGGCAATCAGCCCCTTTACCCCTTGGCGATACGCCCGATACTTAAAACGTCAGCGTGACCGCAATCGTGTCAGTGTAAGTACCGGCAGGCAAACCCACCTTGCCCGGTGATTTACCGTAAATATTCACGGTTTGCGCAACCCCGGTGCTGGCCGCGAGATTGATAGTGCCGTTGTTGGCAAGAATTTGCGTGTGGGCGGCGTCGGTGTAGATGTCATAGGGCGCAAAGTGGCCGGCACCGTCTGCCAGGGCACGCGTTCCACCGGTGGATTTTCCATCATTGGCGCCGGACGTGATGGTCAATACCGGCGAAGTACCCGCCGAGCATTGAATAGACAAAGGCGCCCCGCCGCCGCCGAGCACTTGCCCATCAGCCTCTGTATACAGGGTGTTGGCGGTACCAAAGTTCAACGCACCGAAATTCAAGCCTGTTGTGCCCCCCACGCCGTTGACCAGGCAACTATTGATCAATATCAGGGACGCACTGATTTGACCGGTGACGGTGGTCGCGGCCTGGGCGCCGGACACCCAGGCCAGTGTTGTCAACGCCAGTAAGACTCTTGAGATAAATCCATTCATGAAGCTCTCCTTATGACTTGCCAACCCAGCGCGCCGGTTCAGGTCCCTGAGGTGGACCCTTGACACTTGTACAAGGATGGCCGCTGCGTAGAAGGTTAGTCAGTCAGGAGGAAACTGCCAGCCTGAGGCCAAATCGCTGTCACTTGCGGGAGGTTGCCTGGAGAACTTTTCGGCCTTGTACCCGCAGGAATCACTGGCCAGTCTTTGCCTGGTCGCTGCACATCAGCCGGAAATTACAGTTACCTCCTCTATCGATGATAAGCCTTCCGGTAGGTTGTAGGGCTTACCCCCACGATCGACAAAAAGTGCTGACGCAAAGACAGGCTTGTACCAAACCCGCAAGCGTCAGCGATCGATTCGACGCTATGGTCGGTTGTTTCAAGTTGCAGTTGGACGGCCTTGATTCGCTCATTCGTGAGCCACTTTCCAAACGTCGAGCCGGTCAGTTGCTTGAAGTGCCGGGTGAAACTGCGTCGACTCATCGCCAGCCTCGTCGCCACTTGATCGATTGACAACGGTTGTTCCAGGTTTGCCCGAAGCCAGTCCAGCAACTGGCCGAGACGCTGGTCGCTTGCGCCTTGAGGAACAGGCTGGCTGATGAACTGGGCCTGGCCTCCGTCGCGATGGGGGGAAACCAACAGTTGACGCGCCAACGCGTTGGCAACTCCCCGCCCGTAGATCCGCCTGACGATATGAATACAGCAATCGAGCCCTGCGGCCACGCCTGCAGAGGTCAGGATTTGCTGCGCCTCGACATAGAGCACTTTGGGGTCCACTTCAATGCGCGGGAAATCTCGCGCCAGATGCGCGGCCCACGCCCAGTGCGTGGTTGCCCGCTTGTCGCACAGCAGGCCCGCATGGGCAAGCACGAACGCCCCCAGGCACAGGCCGACCACCAGCGCGCCTCGTTCATGGGCTGCCTGAAGCGTTTCGAGGAGCGCGCTCGGCGGCCTTTCGGTGACGTCCCGCCAGCTGGGAATGATGACGATGTCAGCTCCTGCAACCTGGTCCAAACCATGGTCACAGTGGATCGCGAAACCGGCGTTGGTAACCAGCGCCCCTTCTTCACCCGCACACACCACCAATTCGAACCAGGGCGAATCCCCCACTCGGCGATCTTTACCAAATACGAGGCACGGCACAGAAAGGTGAAAGGGGCTGATGCCGTTAAAGGCGATGACTGCAACTTTCACACTTTTTTTCATAGGGCGGGCCTGATCGAGATTGGCCCGATTCTAATGAAAAATGGTCATTGGGCCAATGGTGTGAGTTCCCGGATGCGTTCACTCTGATCGCAGCTGCATTTCACCGGGAAATGCGCAAATCAGAGCTCAGGGCCTCAATGAACATCGCCACCTTTTGCACGCTGGGAGCACTTATGACCACTCTTTCGATGACCGCACCGGCACACGCCAGCGAACCGGTGCCCTCCATCCCCTATACCAGCGAGTCCACTGGCTATCATTGGTCCAGCGTGGACGGCGTGAGGGTTTTTTATCGCGAGGCCGGCCCCAGGGACGCGCCGACCCTGGTGCTGCTCCATGGCTACCCTTCGTCTTCGCGCATGTGGGATTCGCTGATCCCGCTGCTTGCTGACCGGTATCACGTGATCGCACCCGACTACCCCGGGTTCGGCAGAAGCGACGCGCCCTCGGCCGCGACCTACACCTACACGTTTGACCATCTGGCCGACACCATGAGCAAGCTGCTCACGCAATTGCAGATCCATGAATACACCCTGTTTATGCAGGACTACGGCGGCCCGGTAGGCTTTCGGATGATCCTCAACGCGCCGCAAAAACTGCACGGCATCATCATCCAGAACGCCAATGCCTATGACGAAGGCCTGGGTGCCAAATGGGCGAACATCGCCAAGTACTGGAAGGCTCCCGCCGAACATCCCGAACAAGTCGATGGGTTCACGGGGTACGAAGGCACGAAGCAGCGCCACCTGGGCACCAGCCCTCATCCCGAGCGTTACAACCCTGATGCCTGGGAGGACGAGTTTGCCGCCTTATCCCGTCCGGGCCAGCGGGCGATACAGTCGGCGTTGTTGCTGGACTACCAGAACAACGTCGCCTCTTACCCAAAATGGCAGCAGTGGTTGAAAGACAATCAGCCGCCCATGCTGGTCATGTGGGGGAAATACGACCCGTCGTTCATTCTGCCGGGGGCGATGCGCTACAAGGATGATGTGCCGGGTGCCGAGGTTCATATTCTGGACGCGGGGCATTTCGCACTGGATGAAAAGACCGAACAGATTGCCAGCCTGACGCGTCAGTTCATGGCGCGTATCACCGCCGGTAAATAGTAAAGAGTGGGAGGCCCGCGCCCGACTGATCGTCGGGTAACCCTGCAGTTCGTCGCCTCAAGCATTCCACTTCACCCAATCTCGAATACTGTATACACATACAGCACTCGAAATACCTCCTATGAATATCGACGAAGACACCTGCGGGTGGCTTGGCATCCCCACGCCTCTCGAAATGCACAAACAACATGCCCGGCTGCTCGAGAACGAGATCCAGGAACTGAACCTGCAACTGCGCAAGGCCCGGGCGGATATCTTCGGCCTGGTCGCGATGCTGACAGAAGCACAGGCAAAGAACGAAGAGTTTGCCGGATACCTCAGGCTGCGCGGTGCCGAAGCTGCAGCGATGAGGAAGCAGATCGCCAACCTCACCACTTCAGATCGACTCAGCACGCGCGAGGCCGAGAGGCTGCGCAGTGTGCTGAACGAACTGATGTCTCACCCGAAAACCATCGTCTAAGCTCAGGTTTCAGGTTGAGGGCTTGGCCATGTGCGGAAGACTTTCCCAGTACAGCGGCATTCACGACTTCGTCGCGGCGCTGAGCATGCCCAATGCCCTGGCGAACTCCGTGGGTGAGTTGCCGCTGGGAGAAAATCGACCTGCAACCGAGTGGAAGCTGACGCTGTTGATGACGGCGCGGAGGATCGCGCCAATCATCGTTTGGCTGAACGAAAACGCAGCCAAACCACCCCGACCAGCCCCAACGGCACCCCCAGGCTGAGCCATGAAAGCAGGTCATAGACGCCGTCACCAATCAGCGCCGAGAGCAATCCGAACAGGCTTAGAACAAAGAGCAACAGCGGCCAGCGAAAGATCATCCACAGTCCGCGCCTCATGATCGGCCCCCCATTTCCGGCCCGCTGGCATGCAATTCATCCAAGCGTTTTTGCAACGGTACCTTGCGACGGCTCAGCCACAGGTAGAGCCCACTGCCGAGGATGACGATGCTGATGAGATCGAGCAGCGTCCAGATGATCTTCAGCGGCACACCACCGTAATCACCAAAATGCAGCGGCTGCGAAACCAGCAAGGTTTTCACGTACAACGGCATCTCACGCATGTCGGTCAGCTCGCCGGTACTCGCATCCACCAGGGCCGGCTTGAGCAATCGCGCAGTGAGCGGCGTGGTGCCGCGCATGAACACTGCGTAATGGTGCTGGCTGCTGAACTGAGTACCGGGAAAGGCGATGAAGCTGGGCTCCATGCCTGGCGCCGCCTTACGCGCGGTATCCAGCGCTTTTTGCAACGACCCGAGGCGCTCCAGCGGCGGCGCATCCTTGTAGGGCGCGGTCATCTGCGCCAACTGGTCACTCTGCCAAAAGTCGAAAATGGGCAATGCCAGCGTATTGATCACGCCTGTCAGCCCCACCACCAACACCCAGGCGAGGGTGACGATGCCGAGCACGTTATGCAGGTCCAGCCACTTCAAGCGTGAACTGCGCCCGTTGCGCACGGTGGCGAAGTCCAGCTTGCGCATGAACGGTGTGTACACCACCACGCCGGACACCAGCGCCGCGACCAACAGCAGCCCCATGAAACCGAGAAACAGATAACCGGGCAACCCCATGAATAAATCGGTATGCAGGCGCAACATAAGGTTCATGAACCCATCGTCTGGCGGTACCGCAGGAAATAACTCGCCAGTGCGTGTATCGAACGACTGCGAATGCCCCTCGATCGGTGGCGGCATAATGCTCGTTGCCGTGTACACCGTACCGAGCGGACTTTCCGGATCGAAACCGACAAAACGCACGACCTCCCCCGGCTGCGCCACCAATGCACTGGCAATGACGGTGTCGTAGTCGATTGGTGGTGTATCGGCGGTCAGCGGGCGCAGGGGCGGCGGCGGCTCGAAGTAGTGCTCAATCTCTTCATGAAAGATCAGTGGCAGCCCCGTCAGGCACAGCAACAACAGGAAAACGGTAGCGATCAGGCTGGTCCATTTGTGGACCAGAAACCAGATACGCAAGGTGCGTGCAGTCATGCTCGGTGGTTTTCCTTAAAGCGCCAGGCTCGCCGCGCGTCACGGGGCACAGCGAGCCCCCAGGCGGTATCAGTATTTCCAGGTAACAGACGCTACCAGATTACGCGGGGCGCCGTAGCTGGCGGTCGTGGCACTGTTGTACAGCGATAGCAGGTATTTGCGATCGGTGACGTTGTTCAGGTTCAGCGACGTGCTCCAGTTGCTGTCGATGTCATAGCTGGCCATGAAATCGAGCAACGCGTAGGCGTTCTGGTGGATGGCACTGTTCGTGTCGTTTTCCACTGCACTCTGCCAGCTTACCCGTGTACCGATCTTGGCTTGGGGCAAACTTGGCAAGCGATAGGTGAGCATGCCGCGCACGCTATGAGTTGGCACATACTTACGGGCCTTGTCGCCATCGTCGTTGTCGATGCGCACGTAGGTATACCCGGCGAGCACGTCCAGGCCGGGTAGCGCTTCGCCAGAGGCTTGCAGCTCTACTCCGTGACTCTTGTAATCCATGGGGTCGTAAACGGACCGGCCACCCACCAGGCCGACATACTCCGCGACATTCTGCTGTTCGGTCTTGAACGCCGCGGCGGTGACGTTGAGGCGGTCATCCAGCAAGCTGCCCTTCACACCGGCTTCCATGCTTTTGCCTTCAAGCGGAGCAAGCAGTTTGCCGTCCCTGCCCAGGTTGTACTGAGCGCTGTAGATTTTCGTCCAGCTGCCATACACGCTCCACTGCTTGTCCAGGTCGTAGACCAGGCCGGTGTAAGGCGTCACCTTGCCATGTGCGCGGGTGTAGTAGTCGGAACCATAGCTGTCGCCGGAAGCGTCCAGGCTGATCATCCGCGCGCCGGCGATCCAGTGAAGATCATCGGCCAGACTGAATCGGGCACCGGCGTACACGCTTTTCTGAGTGTCCGTGAAATTCTGGGTATTGGCGTCGCTGGTAAACAGGAACGACGGATGCGCCAGATTGCCCGCCAGCACATCCGAGAATGAAACGTCGTAGTAGCCATCTGCAGCCGCATCGTATTCCCGGGCCTTCTGATGGGTGCGGCCATAGGCGGCACCGAGGGTCAACTCATGCTCTCGGCCAAACAGGCTGAACGGGCCGGAGACCTTGGCCTCGCCCAGCAACTGATGAGCCTCGCTGGTGGTATTGGCGGCAAACACTGAGGCGTCATCACCGCTGACCCCGGCGACATACATCATGTTGGTGTCTTGCTTTTCGGTGATGCCCGTGGCGGTGACCGTAGCGTTCCAGCCGTTGCCAAAATCATGCTTGAGCTCAGCGAATGTGCGCTGGGTACGCAGGTTCCAATAGGTCCATGGCTGGCCGATGCTGGAGCTGCGGCTGCCATAGTGAATGGCGTTGCCATCGTTATCCACCAACGGCAAGTTACCCCAGGTGCTGCCGTTTGAATTGCTGTCGTGCTGGGAGAAACCCACGGTTACGGTGTCGGCATCGGACACATCGAACGCCAACAACCCGGCAGCGACGTTGCGCTCATGGCTGTATCGATCCATCCACGAGTTGCCCTTGTCGTGGGAGTAAATGAAGCGGCCGCGTACGTTGCCGGTATCCGTCAACGGCCCGGAAACGTCCACGTCCACACGACGGCCATCCCATGAGCTGACGCTGGTATCGATTTGCGCCTGGAAGGTCTCGGTCGGACGTTTGCGTACGAAATTGACCGTGGCCGACGGGTTGCCAGCCCCGCTCATCAAACCATTGGCGCCATGCAGGATGTCGATCTGCTCGAACTCGGCCAAGTCCTGATCACCGACCAATACGGTTCCCACGAAGGGCATGCCCACGCCATCGTATTGAAAATTGTTGATATCGAAGCCGCGCGAGGTGAATTCCGTACGATCGGTTTCGGTTTGCTCCACGGTCACCGAGGGCGCAGCACGCAGCGCATCCTTGATGCCCGTAATCTTGAAGTCATCCAGGGCTTGCCGAGTGATGGTGGTCACGGCCTGCGGGGTTTCCTTGTCCGTCAAGCCCAGACGGGTAGTGCTGGACGACGGGTTGCTTTTGTAGCCCACGGTTGGACCGTCAATAGGTTCACTACTCGCTTCGATCTGGGTAGTCGGCAACGTCAAGTCTTCGGTGGCGTGAACGAGGGACGCAGCGCTGCAAGCGCCAGCAAGCAACAGACTGGCAGAAAAGTGATGTTTCAAAACGAGGATTCCTACGACGAGTGGGTCAAGCGCGTTAACATTTCGAGAATGCTAATAGGAATCTAACTCAATTACCAAGTTATGTCGGACATTTTTTTCACATTTCGAAACATTTACTGTCGAGTACATTTGGCTACATTTGTCGTTTGAAAATGGGAAGGCGCGGAACACTGAAGATTCGCCGTTGAGAAGATTTCGGCCGCGGCTCAGGCCGCGAGATTGAATGAGGGCGACTGATTCTGCACCGAGTGGCTCCGACTCCACATCGAGCCATGTACTACCCAGTAGATTCGTCGGGAGCTGAAGCGGATGAAGCGCGAAGGCCTGTCAGCAACCTCACTCCTGTAAGAACCCATCCGCACACTCCTTTTTTATGGGCACAAGGGTATTCACATGCCTCAGAAAGAAGGTTCAGGAACAGCGTCTGACCGAGATTGGCTGGGGAGCCAGGGCGCTAGTACCGTAGTCGTGGAAGGAATCGCCGGGGTCAATTCATGAACTCCGGCCGAAGACCGAAAAGAAGATTGATGCCTGCGTTGGAGCTATCGCTAAACGGCAAAATAGAAAAGATCCGGGGGCGGCTCTTTTTTCGAGCTCAATAAAAAAACCCCGTAGACGTTAATCTACGGGGTTTTTAAGAGTGGAGGCCGAGGTCGGAATCGAACCGGCGTAGGCGGATTTGCAATCCATGATAAATTCCTTATTTATCAAAGGCTTGAATAAAAATATGTTCCGCAGTACCTATGATCTTGCCCCCTCTAGGACGCAGACCGGCTACCGCGTGCTTATAGAGTTGCGGAACGGATTTTTGCAGCGCCCACAGAGCTGTCCCGTTGAGCCGCAACAAATTCTACCTAGAAAACTGCGATCTCATTTCCAGCCCTAATTTTCGTTTCGGCTCATGATCACAAAGACTATAATTGGCAACCCTTATCATATGGAGAATGAGCTATGACCCAGGTAACGCTTGAGAAAATTCAGGAACTTGAGGGCCAAATCGGAAGAAGACTTACTGATCGTGAGTTAGCACTATGGGTGCAGTTTTCCTTCATTTCGGTAGAAGACTTCATACACGGTATAAACTTTCAGGCCCTAATCGGGTGGTTGGCAAAAAAGCTCGGTAGGCCTTTGACGCTTGCCGAAACCCGGCTTGCTGCTAGCTTGCTTCGCAAAGGCCATACCCGCAAAGACATTCTTGATGAAATCTCCCCCCCCCACCATAAAAATAAGCTGCGGCGAAATAAACCATAACCGTCGGAGTGAGAAATTTTCCAGTCAGGCCACTGCACGAACTAAGATATGAATGAGATGTACAAAATACTTTTGCAGCTAGCGTAGATTTTTACTTTTACTGATTTTATATGATATCTAGAGCAAACTCGCACGACACTGCCAAACATTAAAGCACTCCTCAATGAGTTTTGAACATTGCACAGAAGGCTAGCGAAAAATGATAGGAGCCATGCAGGGATAAAACTTATAAGTACGCAACCCTTAGCAACCCAATTTAGGATCGCCCCCGTACAACAACACCAAAAAGCAAGCTAGAGGAGATAAGCATGAGCCAACCTAACGAACCAAACATCACATTCGAAAAGGAAATATCACACGAGCACAATATAGTTAAGGTGCGATACTTCAAAGACAAACACCCTATCAAATCGTATGCTTTCGATACAAGCCTAGGAAAGCAATGCGCAGGACTACAGCTCATCATAAAAGATCTAGAGATAGTACTTGCAACACTTAAGCTAACACTAACCCTTCCACTCATGGAGCCCAGCACCAACCCTAACATAGATTACTTTCAGTTCACGACCAGCAATCCAGACCAACTAATACTCACCAGCCTCATAAACTCAAGCATAATTACCTATGCGAAGTACTTCACACAAGGAAAGGGATTAGCACCATTCATTAACAGCGAAAAAATTAAAAGCGAGTTAAGCTCCGACGCGTACATTCTCCATGAAAAAATAATAGACCTACGTCACAACTTTATCGCACATGGCGGAGTTAATGACTTCGAGCTTGCTAAAACCGTAATCCTAATCGACCTCACACACTCACACAGCCTAACTTACGTTCATCACGTACATCACTCTGTCATGCCACTAGTAAATAACATAGAGGCATTCATTGACCTTACAGAAAGTTTCTTAAGGATAATAAAATCAATGTTGCAGAAAAGAAGCAAAGCTCTTTGGGAGACGGAGATAAACAAAATACCGATTGGGTTGCACATATCCAAAGCCGGGGACCACGTTACATTTTCGAATAAAAGCTAGGCCTTCAACATCATTTATTGGGTGATAATATTTTCAACGAACGCTTGGCATGCCATGCGCGATCAGTCCTTCATTGCACTCTCCAGTGATGGCAAGAACTCGTTGAGCATGCGCTGGTCAAGTTGGGCTCTACGGGCGGCGTAAACCAATACCCTCCCCTGGGTTCTGCAGGCCTAAATCAATCATCCCGATTCAACCAACTGATACGCTGTTCACTCCACCAGAGGAACACAGATGCCCAATTCAGACCTGCTCCCTTCCCTGCTCTCCAAGCTGTACGAAAACCAGTTGGCCCTTGAGGCTTCCATCATGGAGCTATCTAACTGGGTCGAGCAGCGTGGTTCCGCCGATGTAGCCGAGAACGTGCGCGGCGCTTTGCACACCATCGACGAGAATGAAGAGTTCATCAAGCTGACCCTGGCGGTCCTCATGGCACCTGACTGATCGTCGGGTAATCCTGCATTTCGTCGCCTCAAGCCTTCCGCTTCGCGAGATCTCGAATACTGTATGCACATACAGCATTCGGAATACTCAACCATGAACATCGACGAAGACACCGACTGGTGGCTTGGCAGCCCCACGCCTCTGGAAATGTGCAGACAGCACGCACTCATGCTGGAGAACGAGTACCAAGAGCAGAGCCTGCAATTGCGAAAAGCCCGACAGGACATTCAGGGGCTGATCCAGATGCAAGCTGATGCTCTACGCGATAAGGCCGCAACTGAGCTCAAGCTCAGGAAGGCCCAGTCCGAGGTAGCCGAGCTAAACAGCAAAGTGTCAGAGCTTGATAGCCAAATTCGGAGCCTGATGGTCGTCAAAAACCAGCGGGATATCGTTCTCCACCAGAATCAGGAACTGCTACGTCAGATCCGTATGGGGCAAACCACGATCAGCAACTAACCTGAGTTGAGCCTCGGAGGTTTTGATCATGTGCGGAAGACTTTCACAGTACAGCGGTATTCACGACTTCGTTGCGGCGTTGAGCATGCCCAATGCCCTGGCGAACTCCGTTGGTGAATTGCCGATCGAGCGCTACAACGTCGCCCCGACAATCCAAGTCGCCCTGCTCCACCTGCAGGGCGATCTGCTGCATGCCGACCTGGTGCGCTGGGGATGGCGACCGCACTGGGCCAAAGATCGCGCCGCGCCGATTAATGCCCGTGTCGAGAAGGTGGCCCACAGCCCGTTCTTCCGCGCGATCTGGCCGCACCGGGCAATCACGCCGATCGACAACTGGTTTGAATGGGTGGACGAAGGCGGCCCGAAGAAGCAGCCCTACCTAATCCGCCGGCGGGATGGCGCGCCGGTCCTGTGCGCCGCCATTGGCCAGCTGCCTGACAGCGATGAAGGCCCGGGCGAGCATGACGGCTTCGTGATCATCACCGCGGACAGCGCCGGCGGGATGGTGGACATCCACGACCGGCGGCCGGTGGTGCTGCCGCCGGACCTTGCCCGGGAATGGCTGGACCCGGCCACCCCCAAGGAGCGCGCCGAGCAGATGGTGTTGCACCAGGGCGAGCCGGCCGAGGCCTTCGAATGGTTCAAGGTCAATGCCGCCGTGGGCAACGTGCGGAACAAAGGGCCAGAACTTATAACGCCGATGACTTAAAGTGAAATCGCAGCACTTTATCGCCCTTGACTTAGGTCTGGCATGATAGCCTTTTGAGCACACTTGAAGCAGGGAGAGCAGCACAATGCTTAGTGACAAGCAGATCGACGACGCAATTAAAGCAGCACCATCGACACCAGGTGAGAGCAATCAGCCGGAACACCGCGACTGCATACGCTTTGCCTATGAGTGGCTCGACGCACAAACAAAAACGAAGGGTATACAAAAAAAACCCTTTGATCTGAAGCATCTAATTCAGCGCTGGGCTGGCAGATATGTGTCCAGTTCAGACGTTGAAGTTGCAGCGCATCTCCATCCCGACATTCGCGGCCGATACCCGTATTTCAATATCAGTTCTAGGCTCACAAGCCCTTCAATAAACCGAATATCTAATCTCGGTGAAACCTACACCCAGACCAAAGGCGAGGATCACGACTTGGCCAGATATTCCCGCGCTGAGTAGGTTAGCGCGCAATATCCCTGACATACGCCTGGCACGCCCGCAGCGCGATCAATCCTTGGTCGCCGGCGTCGGTGACGTCGATAATTCGTTGCGCATGCGCTGGGTCAAGTTGGACTCGACGGGTTGCATGAACCACGCCGACGGCGCCGGGGGTGGCAGGCACGTTGCAGCCACTGGCTGAATCCGTGGCGTCGAGAAGGACTGACAGCCGCACATCAGCAGTAGCAAGGCGGTCACGCAGCAGAGCCTGGTGGCGCTGGGCATCGAATAATTCCTTGGTGTGTTTTTGATCGGAGGTGGCCAACTGTTGCTCGATGGCCAAGCGCTTGTCCTGGTCGGCCCGGACCTGGGCTGCGGCCGCATTGCCGATCGCGCCAAGGTCCGTCTGGAACTGGCCGCTCTGCTCTGCCAGTACTTTGCCCAGCCGCCAGTCTTGCACTTGCCACGCGGCGCCAAAGCTCACGGCCATGGCCAGCAGGACCAGCGCGTCTAGGCTGGCCAACTTCTGCAAGGGCGTCACGACATAGTCCCTCCAGCCAGACGGTACTGTTTCAGCAGATCCTCAAGACGATGCTCGCGCTGCCCATACCCGGCGCCGGGCAGGCTCGCCCAGATGTTCCGGCACTTCGCGATAGCCGTCTCGATCCGGCCGGCAATTACGTCCGGCAATGCCCGGCACTCGCGGATATGCTGCAACGCCAGCAGGTCCTGACTGATCGGGCTGAAGTCAGGCAGCTTGAGCTGCGCCCTGTAGTGCGGCCAGTCCCTCAGCATTTGCTGATATCGGCCAGATGCATTGGACGTGAGCCCCTTACTGTTGATGACCTTTGACGCTCGGCCCTTGGCAAAGGGATGATCCATAAAGTCCTTGAATATCTCTGGTTTCTTGTCGATGCCGGTCACGATCACGTCGTAGCCATCCATGGCGGTGGCCCGCGAGGTGCTGGTGCCCTCGGACCAGGCGAGCATATCGAGGAACGCCAGCGCATTACGGCCGCCGGCGAGCGCTTCAGAAAGTCGAGCCATTACTTTTCTCCTGGCAATAAAAAGCCCGCTCAGCGGCGGGCAGATTTTTCAGATGTGACCCTATGCACCATGGTCCGAAGTCGGGAAGCTCATGAATACGGTGTGCTGTGAAACGTCGTTAAAGGAGTTGGGGTTTGCGGTAGCCGCCCCTCCTGCTAGCACGACGTACGTCCCGCGTGATGTGCCGTCTGTTTTCGGCATGAGCTGATTCGTCATCGAGTAGGCCTGCAAAATGCCTGCTCGGCTTGGCCAGCCCGCCCAAAGCGTTCGCTGGGTATTGAGGGTGATCCCAGAAACCGACATCCTCAAATCAGCGCGGTTGCTTCCCGCGTTTCGAACAGCGCTCACCGTGTCTGAGTTAGTGCCGATGTTGGTCACACCGGTACTGCCAAAACGGATTGGGTACCACCAGTCATACTGATCGAGTGCGATTTTTTTGGACGTGCACGAAAGCCCCATCCACTTCGCGATCGACTCTGCCGCGTACTTGTGGCCGGCGACGTTCCAGTGATAGCCATCCGAAAACAACTTAAGCGTGTTCACGCGGTAATCATCCGTCGTCGGTAAGCCCGACTTTTGAAACATGTCAGGGAACGGGATGTACACGCCACCCGTTTCCTTTGCCAGCCGCTGCAGCTCGCGGCGGGTAATATCTGCACCGTCAGCCGACCAGAGATAATCGGGAACGACCACCGGCACTTCGTAAAACTTCGCGTAAAGAATCAGCCAATCGATCCGCTGCTTGAATGCCGCGAAGTACTCAGGATTTGTTTTGTTGTCTCCCATGTCATTCAAGCCCAGCCCCATCACCAGGCAGGAGCAGCGCATCAGCATCGCATTGATCGCAAGCTCATCTAACCAACGCAGACGCCGGCCGGAGTTTGAAAAGTTATTGACGGTCAGCGAGTTGACGTAGGCGTTATAGCTGAAGCCGCACAGCTCGACCTTTCCGGCACTGGTGGTGACACATTCAATTTTGCACTGGCCCATGCCGTTGTCAGTGATCTCGACCACCTGGACATTCATCAGCGTCACGGACGCAGCCGCCGTGTTCACGCTGGCCGCTACCACTCCATTGATTTTCACGTCAAAGGTACCGCCGCCAGGGTTGCCGATGTACCAGACCCAGACCTTTCGCTGGAAGGTCGGGATAGTGCTACTCAGGATGTTACCCGCTTGTTGCGATACCCAAGACAGCCCCTGCACTACGTATGAACCCGTAGCGCCCTCCCTTGGACTCCAGCTATGCGCTGCAGCGTCAACCCGGGTGAAGGCTATGTCATGCACGTCCTGAGTCGCAGTAGGCGTTCCGATGCCCATGGACATCAGGGGAGTGAAGCCGTAACTCATCAACCCGAGGTCGGCATTGATCATGCGCTTGAGCAGGTTCACATGGCTGTTGCGGTAGGCGTCCAATGAGGCAGCGCCATGCATGTTGGAGTCGCCCAGGAAGATAATCGATGCATCATCAAAAGTGGCAGCACGAACACGCAGGCGCATCAGTCTGTCACCCAATACCCCCACCTCAGCCCGGCTTGAAACAACGCTGACCGAGCTTTCAATCTGGACCAGGCTTTGCTCCAGCTCAACGGCACCACGTTTGATGTAAGTAGTACCGGCGCTGCTGTAGAGCGCACCCCGAAGGCCGGCATCGCCTACAGCGAACAGTTTGGGGGCATCGGTGGCCCAGGTGCCGGTCAACGTTAACGGCAAGGCCGATTGGTTGATGACGCGGTAAAGCTCGCCATTGCGCTGGACCAGCTGAGTTGCTCGCTGGACAACGACTCCCGCACCGTAGGCCAGATAAATGGACTCAAATCCAGACTTGAGCAGGAATTCAGCAAACTCCCGCTCCATCTGATCCATCGACTCACCGGCCTCATCTATGGCCCGCTGAATTTCGGCCCTGACCTGCTCCACCGCCGTGGCCACGTCGACCGTCGAAATATCGACCAACAACGGCGCGACGTAGCCATAACGGCTCAAGCGAATATCAATGCGATCCGTCGATGAGTAGAACAGCACCCTGGCGCTTGCATCGGCATAAGCAGGGTTGCCGAGAGGCACATTACCTGCCGAGTCCGAAAACAAGACTGCTCGTTGCTGGGTACCGTGGACAAAGACGTCCACAGTAGCGCCAGGCAACAGGGCACCGTCTTCGGCTCTTGCAGCGAAGAACTGAATAGGTTGCATAGTGGCTCTCTGTTAGGTGGTAAAGGTGATGGCGGGAGCGAAATTGAGCTGCGAGCGGACGCTGCTCCAGGTATCGAACGCAGCTGCTCGTACGTAGTACCTTGTTCCGGGGGCAAGCCCGGTGATTTGCCCGGCGACCGAAGCACCCTGATAACCAATGGTGCCGGTGATCGTCGGGTCAAACCCGGCCGTAGTCGCGTACACGAACATGTAGCCCGCCGTGTCCGGCGCAGTGCTGGCACTGCAACTGACGTTTGCAGTGGTGCCGCTTACCGTCGCGGCGGTGCCCGTGACTGCCGGCGGCGCGGTATTTACCACCACCAATGCCGCGACAGGTGCGCTACCCGCAGCGTTTCGCTCAACCACTTCCACTCGATAGCTGCGAACCAATGGAGCGTCGACCATGGCGTCAGCCAATTGGTAAGTGAAGGTTGTGCTGGTAGTGGCCACTTCACGCAACAGGGCGTTCGTGCCAGCGTTGCGGATCCTAACCAGGCGATCTGCCGCGTGCGCCCCTGCAGTCCAACCAACGGTGAAGTAAGGCGCCTCAAAGGCCCCCACCAACTGCAACCCTTGGGCAGCGCCCGGCACGACTCGCACTGGCGACAATGTGATGCTGTAGGGGGTCACATCGGCTAAGTCCTCTGAGGCACGGCCGAACACGTTGAATGAGCGGAACTTCACCCACACCGTTTTTCCGATTTGATCCGCGGTGTAGCTGTACTTCCAGATCGCGTCATCAAGTCGCACAAACTGAGCGTCCACCGGATGATTGGAGACAGACGACCCAAGGCGGCCACGACGCAAGTACTGCAAGTTATAGGCGCCCGGCCCCGTGAGGGCAGCGTCCCGATAGCTGATCAACTCGCCATCGATCCAACACAAGGTGGCACCGCTATCGGCCTCAGCGGTGGTCGCCGCCGTCAATTGATCGGCAACCGAAAGCTTTACCGACAAGGTGTTGACCGTATCCGGATCCCCACCAGGCGGTAACGGCGCTGTGAGCCGGCCGATACGGGAGCGACCATAAACGGTCTCAACCATTCGATAGCTGTCACCGTCGGCGCTGATCCAGATATCACAGCCGCCCCACGCCTCACCGGCGCCGGCGACCGCACCCCATACCTGAGTCTCCCCCGGCAACAGTAGGCTTTCTGGTGGGTTGAAGATAATCGGCGGCAGCACTGGCCCAGGTGCAGCGTTCTGATTGCCTTGGTAACCGGTCTTGCTCTGCACTGGATAATTTGGTGCGCTGCCCGTCCCCAGCAACGCATCCTCGGCCACAACCGCGAGCTTGCCGTCTTCATCTTCCTCGACCGAGATCAAGCGGACCAGGCGGCGGTCAAGCTTCAACGCCGGCTCGGTGATCGTGACCAGATCCATCGGCTCAAGCAGCACATGCTGCCAGCCGAGGGAAAAATGGTATTCGTTGCGGATATACAGCTTGCGCTGCACCAGCAGCTGCGCCGAGTGCGACGCAATGGCCGTATTGCAGATCTCGTACGCCTTGATGGTGTCCATCGGCTTGGACCCGAACTGCTCGATGGCAGCCTGATCCGGTGCGCGCACCACGTCCGTGTTGTACTCGTGATCGCGATCGAGGATCTCCAGCGACACTTCATTGTAGCTGTCGGCCTGGCTCTTGATCTTCAACTGGACCGGTGGCTCGCCCTCTTCCGTCAAAAAGTCATCATCCGTGAGGTGCGCCACGGGCGTGACATTCGGATACCAGGTCACACCGTTACCGGTGACCACCTGATCACCAAATGGGATCACCTTCATTTTGCCGGCTGACCAGATCACCTCGCTGTTGGTCAGTTGCAACCAGCGCGTGATGGCTTCGCTGCACGGGGCCTGCTCATCCAATACCGGGCTGAGCAACAGGTTCTCGGCCAGGCAGTAATCCCGGTAACTGCTCAGGTCATCAATCCAACGCGGATCAAAGCCTATGCCGTCCAGCGGATCCAGCAGTAGCCCGGGCAGAAAGAGCCCCGGGTTGGCGTCGGGCAAGCCTGGCACCTGGTAGGGACCATCAACCTCAAAGGTGTGGTTCTGCACGCCGGCGTTATCGTTGAGCAGGTAGCGCGCGGCGTAAACGTACGACGTGTCCGAATAGGCGATCGCCTCGGTCGGGTGCTTTGTCTCAAGGTAACCCCAGACCGGCTGGTCTGCAGTGCCCGGCATAAAGCTGAATCCGATCTGTGCCAGCGCTGACTGCGTGACGCCATCGACAACCTTGTCGGCAAAGACCTCCTTGTCACGAAAGATCCGCCGCACCGAGCTGAGCTGGCCCCGGCCGATACCGAGGATGATCGCCGCATAGTAGGTATAGGTGGTGTCTTTCTGTGTGGCCCCGCCGCCGCCCTTCCCGCCGGTCTTGGTCTTGGTGGTCTTTGCGACCGCATCGAAGTCGGTGTAGTAGATCAGGTTGGGACTGATCCGGTTGCGGCCGGCAATCCAGGCGATGGGTTTGCCACTGGCACTGCTCTGGATCTGCAGCGCGTTGATGCGTGTTGCGCTGTTGGAAATTGAACTACTGCTCCCTCCCCCCATCACTGCCTCCAAAACTATTGAGTGTGTAATAACGCACCGGCCTGCTGGCCAGTCGCTCTTCGCGCATATCGGCCACCTCCACACCAATATCTAAAAAGGCGTGAATGACGCGGTGTTCATCAATGATCACTGCCCCATGGCTGTAGGTGCGGCCAAACTTCCAGATGGCGACGTCTCCGGGTTGCGGGGTTTCGACTTCGCGCCCGTACTCTTCCAGCCAGCTCAGGTACAGCTCCTTGCTGCGGTGCAGATGCCAGTCTTGGGCATAGGCGCCAGGATCGATCCAGGGGAGAAGGCCGACGGCGTGATACACCTCGATCAGCAGCCAGGCGCAGTCCACGCCAACGCCCAGCAGGTGCTGACGGTGCTGATAAGGTGTCCTGAGCCAGCGCCTCGCCTGGGCAATGACAGCTTCGCGCTGCTGCAGCTCCAGCTCGGTCATACGGAGGTCTCCGCCACGGGGATAAAGGGCATGCCGCGATAACGCCCGCGGTTGCCGAACTTGTTGGTGCAGACGTCCAGCGTGCGCGGGCAACCGGGATAAATCAGGAATTGATCCCCCGGCTGTGGCTCAGCCGGCAGCCCGAGAATCACCGTGACGGCACCGTCAGCCGTCTGGCGACGGACAGTGCGCGAAACGCCGGCATTGCCGCCGTTTACGAACCGGATCACGCCTTGGTCAAACCAACCGTTTTCAGCGCCGATATCGGTACGAATGCGCAGACCGCTCGCGGCCTCCAGCACCGAACCCGCAGTTTCGAACAGAGAGCGATTAACGCCGCAATCGGCGCTGTAAACCGTCCGCAGGCACCCAGGCTGATAGACCCCCTTAGGCACCTTGGTATCGAGCAGCTCCATCGGTGATTTGACCGAGAACGTCGCCTGCTCGCGATCAGCAGGATCAACCTCGGCAACCCGCCCAATGAAGCGCAACACCGTACCGACCACTGGCGCCGCCCAATCGGGCATAAACGCCCGAGACAGGCTCAACGACGCGCCATCGAAACCACCACCGGCGATGAAGGCCAGAATCGGCTCCCCCAGTAAAGTGTCCTCAACGCCGGCGTAGAGAGTGACGCTCAAGGTATCGACCTCAACCCCTCGGACTGTGCGGATCCCGGTGCGTTTGAGCAGCGGCCCGGACGCCGAGTAGTTCGCACCGTCAGCGAACAACTGCACGCCGGCGTCGGTGTAACGCAGTACCTGGCCACTCGCCAGGGTGATGGTGTACAGATCGGCCATCACAAAGCTTCGGGCCGTGGACAGAAACTGTCTCAACTCGGGACTGACATCGATCATGGTTTGATGCTCGTGAAAGAGACGTTTTTCATCTCCCAAATCCGCTCGAACGGCTGAGCGCCGTCGAGCGAATCTGAGTCGTATGCACAGCGGAAAAAGAAGGCGCCAGTCCATTCCAGCGCCTGGCCCAATGCGGGCACTTGGTCGAAGGTGACCTGGCCGAGGGCATCGACGTTGTAGGCCGTCACAGACACTCCCGCGACGGTCAGCAGATCAATGTTGACCACCCCGTAAACGGGTTCGACCCACCCTTCAATGGCCCGCGTCAGCTGAAACGTTCGGGTAACCCCGTCGCCAAAGCCAAAGCGGTGCTTGGTCACCTGGTGATCGGTCCTGTCGAAATACAGAAAGTCCTCGAACTGCCCTTTGCGGCGATTGAAGAACGCCACCAGCCGCGACCATTCGTCCAGGCCGGGACGCTTGCGTACCGCGTTGTAGTTGATCTGGAACGTCCAGAAAGGCGCCGGGTAATACGCGGTGGTACGGCGCCGGCCGCTGGCTGACTTTTGCACCCCCGTGCTCCAGGCCGGGGATTTTTTGGCGAGGAACGTTTGCCCGGGCATATAGGGCAAAACATCCTCCGCCATAACACCGCGATCCGGTAAACCGGCAATCCAACGCGCTGGAAAAAATGGCCCGAGCAGCATGAATTCTCCTTATGCCTTGAGGGCACCGTTGCGCTGCAGCTTCTGCATTTCGAGAGCAAACACCCGTGCATTGCGCCGAATGTCCGCCGGCGTCAGTCGGCCGCTGCTGTCGTGATAGTGATAGCCACCGCCGCCACCGCCGCCCAACTGGCCATCGCCGTTTGCAGCCTGGCGAATCACGTTGGCGTACTGCTTGGGCAGAACCATTTCCTGCTCGTGGAGCTGGGTCATTGGGTTCACCCCGGCTGGAATGTCGTAGCCGCCTTCAGCAGAGGCCACGTTCTTGATCAGGCCGAATACGAACGCACCGGCTGCAACCCCGGCAGCAACGCCCAACGCCGGCCCGATGATCGGGATTGCAGACATTGCTGCAAACGCACCCGCGATAGCCTGGTAAGCGCTGGAAATAATGTTGCTGATGGTGGCAGCACCCCAGACCGCCACGGACATCGCGGCGCCTCCGATCTCGGCTGCTGTTCGCAACCCGACGCCGGTTACGGTCGCTCCGGTTTTTGCCGTTTCACCGAACACCCATGCCATCAAAGGCTTGGTGACCATGTTTTCGACAAATGCGGTACCGACGCTGCCAAAAATCCCTTTCAGCAACCCCTGAGTACTCATGGTGCCGGTGAGGATCCCGTTCATCCCGCTCGACCAGCTGGACTGCAAACTCCCCATCATCCCGGTCCAGTTGCTCTGGGATTCCATGGTTTGCTGCCGGCTGAGCACGGCCAAGCTGTTGCGGTGGGTTTGCTCCAAAGCGAGGATCTGCTGCTGGACCTGCTGCAGGGCAACCGGGTTGCGGTCGGGATCCTGGTCCAGCAGCGCCTTGCGTTGCGCCAAAGCTTCAGCCTCGATCGCGTACCGCTGTTTTTCGAACTCTGCCTGAGATTGCAGCAACTGCCCCTGAGTGATCAGGTTGGCCTGCAGGTCCAGTTGGGCCATCTGTTCAGCATGTGCAACGTCGGTCAGCCGGGATTGCTTATCGGCGGCATATTCCTGTTGCTTCATGTTGGTGATTTGTTGCTGTTTCTCCCGCTCGATGGCGACCACCTCAGAAGCGGCCCTGCGGTATTCCTGACTGTCCTGGCCATAAAGCTGCCGGCTGCGCTCCAGCGCCTGCTGAGCGATGTTCAAGCGTGCGTCCATGTTGTTGCGGTATTGCTGCGCCTGGGCCTGCAGATCGGCGAATGCCTTGCCTTCATCCTGACGACGCAATGACCCCAACGCAGTCAGGTAATTGCGCTGCACACCCAGCCGTTCCTTGGCCGTCAGGTCTGTGCGCTTGAGGATCCCTTGCCAGTAATCCGCTTCCTGCTGCTGCGAGAATTGGAGAAACGTGCCCTGCTCGGCCTGCTGCTGGGCATGCGCGACCTTTTGCGCATCCAGCGCTTCGGACCATTCGCTGACTCGCGAGGTTACTTTGCCGGGCGTTGTAGCAGGGGTATCAGTTTTCTTCGGTGGTGTTGTCGTCTCCTCGACCTTTTTTCGATGCTCAATTGCGGCGGCATAGCCGGCTTCAAGCTTCGTCAACCGCGCAATTTCAAGTCCGTAGGGAGTTGGGCTGGATCTACCTTGCTGCGCCGGCTTGAAGAGAGCCGTATTGCCAGTGGCCGCCATCTGGGCAACCTTTCGCCTTTGTTCCTCAATGCGTGCAGAACGGGAGCTAATTCCCGCGTCCACCTCATCGATCTTGTTGGAGACCAACTGCATGTTTTCCAGCAGCAGGCGCTCTTCCACTAATGCAGCTTCTAGCGGCGCCTTGCTACCGTTACCGCGCGGGCCAGGCTTAAAGTCCTTGAGTATGGCCTCATAGCGAGCGACGTTTGCTGCGACCTCTTCGACAGTCGCCCCAACCCCTGACATCCCTTTCAACAGGTTGTTGAACCAACTTGCAGTTTCGGCGAGCCGCTTGTTCAGGCTGACAAAGACCGGTTCCAAAATCGTACCGATGGTGACTTGAAGTTCATTGCTTTTCGAGTCGAGCTCCGCCTGACTGCCGGTCAACCCCTCTGCAGCTTTTGCAGCGTTACCAACCTGCGCTTCCGTCTCTTTCATCACCCCGTTGTATTCAGCCGTGATCTTTTGGGAATCGGACAACTTGTCACGAGTGGTTCCGATACTTTTGGCGTACTCCTCCCACATTTTGGCAACGTTCTTTGTAACGCCGGCGTTGTCGACCAGCACCGAGTTTTCGTTCTTCAAACCCTCGGTAGCCGTCACTACAGCCTCGGAAAGACTGAGATTTGCCTGCCGGTTAAACGCTGCGGCATCTTTCAGCCGCGTGATAACTCCCACAGCCTGATCAACGCTGTATCCTCGACTTAACAAGTTTTGCAGCGCCTTTGCCGAGTCACCTACGCTGATCAACCCATCAGCGGCCAACTTATTGGCTTCATCCATCGCACGGCCGATACCGACACCCGCGTGGTTGGCCACAGCCTCAAGGCCACGGTAAGCGGCCTGCTGTTGAATTGCTGCGTCCTTACTGTCACCGACGAGTTGCTTCACCTTAAAAGCGCCCAGCGCAAACACGCCGATCAGGCCAGCAGCAACGCTGGAAAGCCCAGTTCGCATGATGGCACTGACGCCCCCTAAAGCATCATTTACTGCTGGGCCAAAACGGCTTAGTTGTGTTTGGCTTCCCACCATCTCGGTGTTGATGGCCCGCAGTTCACGACTGAAGGTCGTTCGCGCATCACGCATGTTCCGCTCAATACTTTCGATTGCGCGGTCAAAGCCTTGAGTGCCGGCAGTGAACTGGTACGCAATATTTCTATCCATGCCGGAGCCTCATATCGCAGGTAATAAAAAACCCCGCCGAAGCGAGGTTTTGTTAAAACGTTAAACTTACTTAGGACAAACCATTTGATAAATACGATCAAATGTATCCGGCGAGTCTTCTTTAAATTTCACAGAGGCGCCTGTACTGAAAAACTTCTGATACCCAGCGTAACCCCCATACTTATTTTTGGAATTTGCCTCTCCGCACACGACCATATTTCCATTAGGTAACGTGTTTGCGTAGACGCCTTGAAACTTAACAGCGTCAGGATCTTTAAGGCGAGCCTTAACCAAGTTTTTAGCAAGGGCGATTTGTTTGAACTCTTTATCAGCATCTGCCTGCGCACTGAAAGCAATCACCCCAAGCATTAAAGTAACCAAAAAACGCATTAAATAGCCTCCCTGTTGTGGACCGGGGAGGCTAACGCGGCAACGCTATCGCGTCCAGACTCTAGCCAGACGCCACAAATGCATCCAGCGCCCCACGCAGATGCTCAGGCAGTTCACTGCGCATATCCACAGCCATTGCCGCTAGGTTGCTCGCCAGATCAGGCGCATCCGTGACGTCTTCTGCCGGTTTGTAGCCAATGTACCCGGCCACCAGCACATGAACCGGTGGATGGTGCCGCCAGTAGTCCGTCATATGGCCCACCATCACCATGTCCCAGTCACGCCGCAGCGTGACCGGGCTTTGTCCCGTACTGGCGATCAGGTGTGCGTAGAGCTGGCCCCAGTCAAAGGGGCCTGGCCTTCCCCCAGCTCTGGCTCCGTCACTTCCAGCCCCGACGCGCCCATCACAGCGTTGAGAGCTTCACGCATGTTGCCGAGGTCCAGCAGTCTGGCCACTTCCGAGCGCTCCATTTCGGGGTAGTTTCGACGAAGTGCTGCATGAGTAGCGTCGATCACGGTGGCGATACTGTCCTTGTCCATGTTGCCGGCCATGACCCGGTTAATCCGGTCCAGCAACTGCTCCAGGTCGCCCAGCGTCAGCGGCGGAATAACCAGGGACTTACCCGGGAAGGGGAAGGCGACGCCTGGGATATTAACGACGGTCATTCGCTGGAACTCCAGTAAGCGACTTCGCCAAACTCGTCGGCATAGCCGGTGAATTCAAAGTCAGGGATGGTGTAGTCGTCCTGCTTGGTCGAAAGACTCAACTTATTGCTGACGAAGTTGGGCACGCGGACGTAGATAGATTTGCCCTTGTATTTCAGGTACAGCTCGCCCTGGAAGACCGGCATATCGCCCATCGGCAAGTTGCGCACCGAGAGGCTCTTGCCGGTGGCGACCGAGTAGCGATAGTCGATAAACACCGGCACGCCGACGTCTACAGCGGCGAACGCGTATTCACCGGTACCAGCGTCAAAGGTGTATTCCCCTTTCGCCGGCGCCGCCAGGACACGGGTGAAGGGAGCTGCGCCACCGCCGCGAACCCCCAAGTCACCCGACAGCAAACCAGCACCTGGTGCGGCGACAATGATCTTGCCACCCGCCGGGATGTCCTGAGGCGTGGTCGCGTGGTGCACCAGCACCTGACCGGACTGCAGGGTTTGCCCGAACACCAGCGCGTTCATTTGCGACAGGCTGATCTGGGCGGCCTTGGCCTTGCCGGACAGCTTGCCCTGGCCACGCGCAGCATCGACGGCGAACTGCTCGCTACCAAACAACTCCTTGGAGTCGTACGACAGATCAACCGATGCTTCCTGCATGATGCCCAGCAGGATCGGGGTGGGTGACGCCAAGGCGTTGCCATAGGCGTCCATCAGCGGGGTGGCGTAAAACAACCCACTGCCGAATGCAATTTGCATAATTTATTCCTCAGTAATAGGTGGGGCCGGTGGTCAAGTCGCCGGTGTTGCACAAGTAGGTAAAGCGATAGCGGACCAGGCAGTTGCCGGCGGTGTTGTCCCCTTCGTCCTCGATCCAATCGATGTAAAACCGCTGGACCCGATCGGCTTCCGGGAAAGCGTCCTCGGTGGCCAGCACCGCGTGCACGGCGACCTTCACAAGGTCAGCCACCTGGTCCCAGGCGTCTCCGGTCACAGTGTCTTCCCGGGCGATGATTTCCACCGTCAGTTCGAACTGGTTGCGATCAACGGCAAAGCTTTCCCGTTCGGTGGTTTCGAGGCTGGGACGCAGCACGATCGCAGGCGTCATGTCGCGGGTAATCGCCTCGGTACGACTGCGGAAAACACGATCAGCCGCCGGCGTACCGGCAGCTTTGATCAGCGCCTGCGCCTTGGAGACGATGCGGTCTTGGATCGAGGGCATGGGTTAAACCTTGGTGAGAGAAGCCAGGCTGAAGGCGCCGTCATCGATCATCCGGCGGTCGCGGACCCGGTAGGACACGCCACCGACGGTGATCAGCTTCGAATTGTTGATGCCGAGGCGTTCAGCCTCGGCGGTGATGACCAGGATCTCGTAGCTGGTGGACTGGCTGTTGGTGCCTCCCATGCTGTGGATCTCATCCGGCATGTCACGCGCCGCCAGAAACGGCTCACCATCAACAATCCCGCCGACGTCGAAGTCCTCAAGGAAACCCCTGAGGTCTTCGTCAAGCATCGGGGTTCACCTTCGACTTACGCCCACCATCGTTTGCCGGAGCCGGTGGGAGTTCGGCGACCACAACTTCCAACTGGTGGCGGAAGCGATCAGCCACATCGTCCGGCAGTTCGACCACATCACCTTGGCCGACCAAGGTGTTGTCTGGACGGCGGAAAGAGCCAGATTTCACGGTGTAGGATTTATTCGGCATCGCCGGTTCCTCCAGCTTTATCCACTTTCTCAAGCCGCTGATCCAGCGCCTTGTCCGGCTCACCGGGTACCACGATCACCTCCCCGACTTTGAACTGGACAGGCTCCAGGATGGTGTAGCGCCCCTTTTTCTTTTCGACGGGCTCCAGGCAGTGCTTTCGGGCGCTTGCCTGGGGGTCTGTCAGGATCAACTCACCACCGTAAAGGGTGATGGTCTCTGTCACGCGGTATTTCGGCATATCAGTGTCCTCGATGAGGTGGCAGGCCGACCGGCTTATGCCACCAGCTGGTTAAGGACCGCGTACTGCCAACGACCAAAACCGACGTTGCGCCAGGTGTCGACACCGTATTGGTGAGCGTCGTTATCGAACTCGTATTCCGAGCCTTCCGCCTTCGCCTTCATGGCCACGTCGGTTTCCTGCTGGCGGATAAACGCTTTCAAACGGCCATCGGTACGCAGGGTCACGAACTTGTCCTGCCAGGTATTCAGTCGGACATTGCCTACAACCCGAACCACAACGTTGTCGGGCATAACAATCTCGTTAATGTTCGTGCCGCGCGGAACGCTCAAAGCTGACTGAGCAACGCTCAACAGGTTGAACGGCACCATCACCAGGAACTCGCGGGCCAGTTCGTTGATGGGTTCACCCTGATCATCCTTGAGGCTGGTGAGCTGGGTCACAGACCGGGCAACTGCCTGCTGGAATTCCTCGACACTCGGTCGAGTTGGCGTGCCATGAACAGCCGCCGCCAGCTCGGAAAGCTTGGTGGTGATTTTGTTCGACTGCACGCCGCTCTGGCCTTCTTCGTGGTCAACGTCGAAGAAGTACTGGCCGTCGTAGCAGACCTGGGTTTCGCCGTTGACCAGCAGTACCGAGAGCAGCTTGGCCCAGTGGGCATTCGTGCGGTCGGCCAGCTCACCGAGCCGGATCCGCAACTGCCCGGTCTTGTCGCGGCGCAGCTCCTTGACCAGAACCTCAATGGTTGCTTCGAAGTGCAGGTTTTCGATTTCGAGGTCAGCACCGATGAAGCCTTTGGCATGACGACCGCCGATCCACTCACGCAGCGTCGGAACCATGCCGATCCACGGATAGGTTTCTTTGGCCTGGTCGGAATCGAACAGGTTGGATACGGCGTCAATCCAAGTCGCCCCCACATTCTGTTCGAGCAATTCGTAAAACATGCCGATGACGGCACGGCTGGAAAGTACTTCAGCACCCATGGGTGATTCTCCTGAAGAAGGATACGGTCAAAAAAGGAAGGTTTGGGTGTTGCGTTAGGGCGCGACGGGCACTGGCTGGGCGGCGAACTTGACGATGCCGACGCCAGAGCGGACAAAACGGTGAACATGGCCGACCAGGCTATTCCCGGCCGCTGTCAGCAGAAACGCGCCGCTGTCGCTGGCATAGACGCGCTTTCCGATATCGGCAAGCGCCAGAGCGGCAACGGGCAGTTCAATTTTGCCTTCTTCGCGAAGGCGTACGCGCGCGGCCGCAGCGGCGCCGGTGCGATTGTCGACGCCGCGATCAGCGAAACCGACAAACAGATCACCAGCCGCCAGAGGGCGCGCCAGGCCACTGGCGGCGATGATGCCAACGGCCGATCCTTCGAAGATCTGCACACCGGCGGCAACGGACAAGTCGTTGATGGTGCCGATCTCGTAGGCGCGGGGGGTATCAAGTGTAAGAGGCATGGGATTCTCCAGAGCCAGGGTTTGAGGGACTTACCAGGTGCTTACTTTTTCAGAACCTTGACCAAACCTCGGTCGGTGGCCTTGCGATAACCGTGGTAGGCCTCGAAAGTGCCAAACTCGGCGCGCAGTTCCTTATCGCCATCCCAGGTCGCTTTGGCACGCTCTTCCAAGGGCGCCTCCGGATCCTCTTCGGCGGCAACTGGTGCAGCCGGTGGCGTGGGTGCGTTGGGTACCGGCGCAGGGGCCTGGCTGCGAATGTCGGCAAGAGCAGTGGCGCGCTTGGACTTTTCGGCACCAATCACCTGTGCAGCCGCCTCGGCGCCGCTGGTTTTGCCATCGAACTTGAGACTGGCGATCAGCTCTTCATGCCCGGGCAAAGCGGCCGCCTCGACTGCCTTGATGCGATCGCACTCGGCGCGAGCGCCAGCTGCATGTGCGTCATGCTCCAGGCTGGCAAGCAATTCCGCGTGATTCGCGGCCAGATATTCACGAGTGATGGCCGGCTTGTCGGTGGTTGGAGCTGGTACGGTGCTGCTGTTTGGTGCGGACATGGATCGATCTCCAGAGGGACTGCCGTTGAATTCGGCGATAAGGTTTTCAAGGGTGGATTCACGGTCGGCCATGCCCAGTTCCACGGCATCCGAGCCAATCCGCATGTCGCCCTGGCCAAAGTCAGCCAGGACGGTTTCAACACTGAGGCTGCGATAATTAGCGACGTCCTCGACGAAGATGTCGGTCAGGCGGTCGACGTGGGCCTGCGCGACAGCGCGGCCTGATTCGGTACCGAAGTCCGGCCGCTTTTTCGGGCTTTGGCTGCTGACGATTTCGAAGCTGCCGTCGTCGCCGTTCTTGCGCACCGTCAACACGGTGCCGATGGATCCCACAGCGCCGGTACGGCTCATGACGATTTCATGGGCCGCTGCCGCCATCCAGTAACCGGCACTGGCCGCGTTGCCCGACACATAGGCCACCACCCGCTTGGGAGACGCGCGGATCATCTGAGCGAACTCAGCGATGCCGCTGGCAATACCGCCCGGTGTATCCATCACCAGGATGATGGTGTCGGTCCGAGGATCGTCGACGGCATTGGTGAACTCTTTGGCCAGGACATCCAGCGAGGTTGCACCGGACAGCGCCGTGAACAAGTTGGCGTAGCGGAACACAGGGCCGGTGACGGGCAGCAAGGCAACGTTTCCACGCTGAGTCACGGCACGGCTGTTCTGCAGGGGCTTGCCTTGCCTGGCTTCCAGGGCTTCGGGGCCTTCATGTTCCCGACGCGCAATGGCGGTGATGGTCTGCAGCATGTCCGGGGTGATGGCCCAGGGCTCGCGTGACACCAAGTCGAACGCCGTCACCCGGTGCACGGGTGCATCGGTTGGGTTGTCGCTCATAGTTAGGTCCGTTCAGGTAGGCCGGGATTGGCCGGCGGTTCATTGTCCGGGCGGGCCGTCGGTGAAGCTGATAGCCCGTCATCGCGGCGGCGCTTCACTTCCAGGGCGCGCTGTTCGTGGTTTTCCTGCCAGTCGCTGCCGTCGTAGAGCATGGATTCCTTCGCCAGCGTGCTGACGCCGATATCGATCCGCTTTTCAGCGGCGTTGATATCCTTCAGCGGATCTACGGTGCCAGGACCGTCGCCCACCCACAGCGAACCGCAGTAGGCATAGCGGAGTAGCGGGTGATCGAAAAACCCGGGGGCCTCGATATCACCCTGCGCAATGGCCTCTTCAAGCCAATGCTCGTACACCGGCTGGCAGAAGTGTGAGCCCAGGAAGTCGCGGCAACCGCGAACGAACTGCCACGCTTCCATGACGGCTGCACGCGCGGCGGTATAGCTCGCAGTGAAGTGCTTGATCAGAACCTCATAGGGCAATTCCAGGGCCATGCCGATCTGGCGCAGCATCGCCAGCACGAACGGGTCAAACGCCATGTTTGGCCGGCCTGGGGCTGCAGTGTCGATGGACGCGCCGTCGTCCAGCTCGGCGACAATGCCACCACTAAGCGAACCGTCCCAACCACCCTCTTCCCTTCCTGCAGGCCGGTCTCCGCCGACTGGCGTGTTGCCGGTGGCAGCAGATGCCAGTGGGCTCAGGCTCCCGCCTGCCCCAGGCTTGATGAACACTGCGAAGAACGCCGACACCACCGCGGCTTCCAGCTCGGCATCGGTGTAGCGGTCCAACTGCTTGAGCTTTTCGATCACCGGCGCCAAGTACGGCACACCCCGTGGCTGGCCCACCCGGCGGCGGCGGTATACGTGCAACAACACCCGACCGCCGCGCTCGTTGAAGAACGGACGCTCATCCCATACCCGTTCTTTAACGCCCAGCGCGCCTGGGTGGCTGCGCAGGATGTGAGCCTTGATCGGCGCGCCGTCGGCATCACGTTCAATACCGGCGGTGAGGGTTTCCGTATCAGCCTTGCCCGACGGGTTGCAGATCCGGTCGGCTTCAATGAGCTGGATACACGCCGAGTAGTGATGACCAGGCCGCTCCTTGTGGGTCAACAGCGGAAACACATCACCGCTGCTCAGTACCGAACGCCACGTCAGATCCTGCAAGCCATAGAAGTTTTGCTCGCGGGTGATGTCGCAGCAGGTGGTTTCCGCCCAGGACTTGAAGAGCGATTCAGTCTTGCGCTGCCACTCCCTGGCCTGATCTTCATCCCAGCCGAGGATCTGGCGATTCACCACGGACTTGAGCGCCAAGCCGGTACCGACCGTTTTAGTCGTTACCGTGTTGATCGCACCGCCGCCGATGGGGTTGTTGCGCTCAAGGTCACGGCAACGCTCGCGAAGCGTGGGCAAGTCAGGCAGCAAGTCAGCCGCCGCACTGCCGGCGGCTGGGTTCCAAGCACTCAACGAGCGCTTGGCCTTCGACGCGCCGCTGTAACCGCCCAGCGCGGTCATGGTGAGGCGGGCATGCATGCGCTTGGCGCCGCGTTCAGGGCTCAACCAGGTGATGGCCTTGTCGAGCAGTGTTGGTTCTGGGGCTTTCGGTGCGCGGCTCATCGCGGCGTGATCCCACGCAGGACAATCCCCCGTGGCCGGCCGCTTTCCAGGCCATCAACTTGCTTCTGCCAGTAGTCGATCGTTTTGGTGATCTCGGCAAGGTCAGCGTACTCCAGCTGGCGGGTGCCGATCCGGTAGCTTTGCTTCTGGCTGACCTTCATGCTCGCATCGAGCCAGGCTTGGAGCTGGCCCTGCGCTTGTTCCAGGGTGATAGCCATGATTAATTCCTGCGTTGGGAGAGCACACGCATTGCACTGCGGCGCCCAGAAACAACTCTCCCGCCAGCAGGCGGGAGATCGGGGGGTTCAACGGGTGGCGGTGGTTCAGGGGTCGCCCCTTCGGTTTCGGGATTGGCCTCGGCCTCAGGCCTAACTGGTTCGGGCTGGTCAAACAAACCACCCTGGCGGATCTGGGCATCGAGCGCCGCCCAGTCCTGCTCCTGCAGCAGATGCGTTTTCAGGGAGCGGGCTGCGTGCAGCGCGTAGGTTTCACAGTCCGTGCCTTCGTTCGGCTCGCCGGCCTTCTTCTGCCACACCTTGCGGTAGTGGTGTCGACGGCTGGGTGCCTTCACTTCGGCGGTGATTTGCCGGAAGTAGTCCGGGCGCACCGTCTTGTAAAAGTGCATCCGACCAGGGCCATCCCCCGTCAGCGGCAACCGGCCCTCAATCCACAGATCCTTGGCCCGCGAAGTGCCGACGATGTAGGGGCGAAGGCCGTATTTGGAGGCCTTCTGCTCTTTGTCGGTATCGACGCCCTGCCGAGGAGCGCTGAAGATCTCCCGGCGTTCGTCGTCGCGGGTGTTGCCTCGCTCGCTCGCGCCTTTGATCGCCATCACGCCACTACGTTGGTGCTTACGACAGAACGCATAAGCCGCGTCCTGGGTGATCGTGCCGTCGGAGGTGTCGAGCGAAGTCGCCAACACTTTCAACTTGGCGCCGCAGGCGTGGGGAATCGCCGCAAACAACAGCTTTTCCAGATCCAACCAGACGCCCTGGTCTGGCAGCACCACTTCGCCGTAGATTTCGCCCCAGTAAAGCAACCAGGATTCCTCACCCCGGCCCCAAGCCCGCATCACCACCGCCAGGCGATCGTGCTGCACGTCGACACCGGCGGTGACCACAATGCCGCCCATGGGCACGTACATCTCCGGGTAGTCCTCTGCGCGTTCGGCCAGCTTGTCAGCTTCGGGCAGATCAGACTTGTACTCGTAGGCCCGGCCTTGCTTCTGGTTAACGAACTTGATCAGCAGCGACAGGTCGCCCATCGACGCCCGGTGCTCGGCGTTGAGTTTTTCGCGCACGATGTCGGCCAGGCTGGTGCCGGGCAAACAGGCATACAGTTCATTCAGCTCAATGAACCCGGCGCGCCCGGCGAAGGGCTTGGTCGGAACCCAACCGCAGTAGGGGTCTCCAGCTTCGACCGCATTGAACACCGTGTTGCGGATGTTCTCTTTACGCTGGTAGTCGTCCCAGATCTCGCCGCAGTGCGGGCAGCCATAGCCGGCGGTATCAGGATCCGCGCGGCCGTAGATATCATGGGGGGTTGCTTCTTCCTCAATGTCGAGCCACTTGATATGAGCGAAGTCCAGCACATGCGCCTGGCCGCAGGAATGGCAGATAACCGGCAGTACCCGGCAATCGGTCTGTGCAAGGCGCGCCTCGGTCTTGCTCGCGCCCTTGATTGCCGGCGTCCCGCCAACCAGCATCTTAGAGCCGGGATAGCGCTTGCCTCGCTCTTCCAACAGGGCGATCGCATCGCCCTGCCCCTTCACGTCGTCGCTGGTATCGTCCGGTTCCTCTACCACCGACAAGCCCACAGAAGACGTGGATTTGACGTTGCCCGGGGAGTTGGACGCGACCAGTTTGAGGAACCCGCCTGGAAAGGTCTTATGGTCCCATCGGTTGCCCGATGTGCGGCTGACGTCCACCGGCATGAGCTTCGCCACCTCGGTATTCGCGTTGACGCCAAACTTGAGCTTTTCGTCGTGAAAGTTCTTGCCGTCCTTTTCCTTGGCAAACAGGATCATGATCGGACGCGGCAGGTTGTGGATGAACTTGAACAGGTAGCCGATCAGGAACCACGTCCAGCCGATCTGCGCCGCTTTCATCAGGTCAACTTCGCTCACCCGAGGATCGTCCAGGGCGGCGGCGACGCCGAGAAAGTACGGCGTGTATTGGAAGTCGTAGAGCCCGTGCAGCACACCGCTCTCGGCGGGCAGGTAAAACTCGGTGCTCATGTAATGCGCGGTCGGGATATCACGGGGCGGGTTGAATTTCCCCGCTGCTGCCGACAAGCTCCGCGCCAAGTTTTCGCGCGTAGCCTGCAATTCGCTCGGTTGTAGGTCCAGCAACTTTGGCCACCACTGTTCGATCTACCGTGAGTTTCTGCACGTTCTCGATTTCCTGAATGATTCGTTCAAGGCCGCCCAGGTATTCCCGGTTTGCGAAGCTGGCCCAGTCGGACAGCACCCGCTCGGCCTCACTTGCCGGGATCAGTGATCTCAGTTTTTCGTGATAAGCCAACCGTCCGTTTGCCGACTTCTGTTGCAGGTCATCGATGCGCGCTCTGTTGAGCTGTTCCAGCTGGCTGCCGCCACGCCCAGCGGCTTTTCCGCGCAGGTCGCGGATGTAGGCCGTCCGGATCTCATCCAGGCTTGCGGTCTGCCAGTCCAGGTCCAACGCCTTGAGCACATCGCGTGCATTTCGCTCGCTCATGTCCAGGTGATCAGCGACTTCACGTTGGGTTTGCATGGTCTTGTCCTATTGCCGACATGGAAGCGGAACCCCCTATGTCAGGTTGAATCTGTGAAAAAGTCGGGGTTCGAATTACCCCGTTGGCCCCGGTGTCCGGAAGGACCCATTGCTTTCGGGGCACATATGTCTCTGTCAAGCCTAAATCCTGCCAACTCATTGAAATATCGCCACTTTTTGAGAAAAAAAGCACGAAACCGACAGGATGTTAGCTCCTTTCCATCTCCCGAGCCAGGGCACGCCGGAACAGCGGTTCGAACTCGGCTTGGGCCACGCGATTGGCAACCCCGTAGAAGTCAAAGCGCCGTCGATACGTCGGGCGTTTGACGAAGATCAAGATGGGCCTGGCACCGTTGCCGACCCGCTGCCAGATACCGCGAGGTCCGGTGCCGTTACCAGGCCGACCCACGAAGTAGTCCGGTGCATTGCGGTTGCGCCGCTGGCTTCGTTTCGTGCGGTTAGCCATGAAGCCCGAAACCCGCTCTGCGGCACCGAGGGCGGAAAGGATCTGCACGATCTGGCCGCGACTGATGTTCCCGTTGCCATCCATTCGGGCGCGCCGACCTGTTACTGCGTACATGTCCGCTGGCATCAAGCCGTAATGGATCAGCGCCTTCTCAAAGCGCTTGTGCGGGCGGTTGCCACCGTCCATGTGCACCGGCAAATACTTGGATGCGGGAACACCTGAGCTGGCTTCGTCCTTGACCCACACCCGTGCGTACAGCCGGGTGACCGTGGCGCTGCGCTTGAAGATAGAGTTCAACGTCCAACGTGTGGGGCGATCGAACACCCGGGCCAGTTCGGCTTTCTCGGCAGCCTGGACGCGCTCCGCCGTGAAGGTCAGCGCCTTGGCTGCTGCCGTTGGCACCTTCGACCGGCTGATGCCGCGCATCTCCCTGACGATCTGATCGATGTTGTCACGCATCTCAAGCCGCATCATGGCCCTGGCTCCTTGAGGGTTAACGCCCTACATCACCGTTTACCGCTGCTGACTCACTCAGGCCCAGCCGCTTGGCTGTCCACCGCTCGTACAGCCCAATGGCAACGTCAGCACCTGCCATCGCCGTAAGGCATCCCAACGCGCCTGAGGTCCAAATCGACATGCCCGCCGCGTAAAGCAGCATGATCGCTGACACGCCGCACACAACGCAGGCGCCTGACCGAAGAGCCAACCGCCGGACCAGGGCCCAGCCCCGTGCCCCTTCCTTGTCTGCGCGCCACATCTCCCCGGACACACCACCTACCAAGGCCAGAACAATCACTAACCAGATCGGCATCTCTGCCAGCGCTTGCTGCTCGTTTGTCATTGCCTTACCCCATAAACGCAAAAACCCGGCGCAATGGCCGGGTTTAGTGTGGTGGTGAGTCCCGCTGCTTGCGGTCGCACCTATCGAAGATGGGTACTTTTTACAGGTGGATTTTACTGGCAGCAAGCTGGTTTTAATGCCATGGCGCAATACGGGTGCAATACGGGTAGGACGCAGGTGCAACGGAGGTACAACGCATTCAATCGGCTATCGCTTCTGGTGCCCTGTCCTGCCTGTCCCACTATTCAGAATCGAAGTAAGACAGCTACAGGCGCCTAAATTCGGGGCTTCGTCCTACTGTCCTACCTTATTTAACTTTCTCTTGTGTGTAGAGAGATAGCTAAAAGCACGCGTTCGCGCCATGGGCGCGACTACGTGCCCGCTATGCTCATGTGTGCGTGGGGCGGGTGACGGTTGGACGGTAGGACAGACCAGCAACGGCGCGGCCTGCGCCCGTCCAACTGCGATAAATGCGAGTCGGACAAGGCGGGACAGTAGGACAGATGCACGCGGAGTGACGCCGAGGGTCATGCAGCTTTCCCCATCAGCATTCCTTCGATGAACACATGGGCGTCATGCAGCCGCATGTAATAGGTTCTTGAGCTGCAGGCGCAGTGCAACAGCTTCTGCGAGAGGAAGCTTTCATGGTTGCAGTAGTGCTCCCAAACGACCAGGGCAAGACGGGGCGGCAGGTGCTTCTTGACGATCAGCTCGATATCCACTGATTCATCCAGCAGCACCCGACTGCCGCGGGTGCCGCGTATCAGCTCACCCTTGCACTCCATCAGCATAGCGATCATGTTGCCGCCACTCGGCCCGCCAGTGTTCTCCGGCACAGGAGAATGCAGATCCTGCGCCCACAGCTTGAGCATTTCGTCGATTCGCTTAATCAAAGCAAGGCTCCTCGATCACCGACTGTTGCAACGCAGACGCACGCCCCCAGCCCGCAGGTTTTTCATAGGCCCACGGCCGCACGCCGCTTTTCGGCAATGCCGGCATTCGCCGCTTGCGCCAACCCAGCCGGTGCATGATCGCGCCGACCCGCATCTGCTCCGGCTTGCCCCAATGGCCGAAATCCAGCTTCAGCGCCTGGGTCAGGATCTCGTTGCCGGTTGCAGTTTCGCCAATCTGCGACTCTTCCAACCAGGTCAGGATTGGACCTTCCCATTCATCAACCACGAAGCGCTCGTCCTGGGCCTCGGCGAACATCCAGGATTCGTCCTTGGTCACCCACCAGATATCGCCGGCTTCAAAGCAGAACAGCGCCTCAGCCCATAGCTGGTCGCGGATCTCGCGCAGGGTATCCAGGTCAACCTTGTTGCAGAACACCGGCCAATAACGACGATTGCCCGTGGCGTCCTTGAGGTATTCCTCTTGGTTGGTGGTACCTACGAACACACACTGGCGTGGCACGTCATTTGTTCGGCGGCCATAGCTCTCGCGGTAGGTGTCGGTGGACGCCGAGAAGAACTGTTTAGCCTTGGTACTTTCCGCCTTGTTGAAACTGTCCAGTTCCCCCAGCTCAACGATCCACTTGCCGCGAATCGCCTGGAAGCTGTCCTTGTCGCCGAGGGCAAAAGGCGTGTCCATAAACCACTCGCCACCCAGTACGCCCATGGCCGTGGACTTACCAGCGCCCTGCCCACCTTCGAGAATCATCACCGAATCAGCCTTACAGCCCGGGCGCATCACACGGGCAACCGCCGAGATCGGCCAGCGCTTTCCGACCTTGGCCGAGTACTCCGTAGGCTGGACGCCCAGCACATCGGTCAGCCAGGTTTCCAGCCGAGGCACGCGGTCCCATATTAGTTTCTCCAGGTACTCGCGCACCGGGTGGAAGGAATGGTCGTGAGCAACTACGCTGACCGCCTCGATCACATGGGACGCCTTGACCCGCAGGTTGTACTGCTGCGCAAGCCACTTCATCACCCGCATGTCATCGATGTCGGCCCAATCGCCGGCACCGCCGCCAAAGGGCGCGGACCGCAGCTTGACGATCTTGGAGCTGAACACGCTGTAGCCGATGACGCCAGCCCAGCGTTCGTCATTGCCCAGGATCAGTTCGACGTTTTGCATGTGCGCGATCAGGGAGCCATTTTCGGTACGGGCAAGCTGGTCCTTCCAACCACCAGCTGCTGGAGGCTTGACCACTGCCAGCACCTGGCGGCGGACAGCCTCCAATCCTTCGGCGATGTGCAGGTCGTTGAAATCGGTCCACTTGATTTCTCGCTCGCCGGAGAAGACGGGGGCGACTACCTGACCACCGACGATCAGTGCAGCGTTGCTGGCCTTCTCTTCGCCGGGGTTCCAAGGATCGCCGCTGGGGCGTTTGGTCTTCCAGTCATCATCGCGACAGATGATCAGCGGGCAGCCAGGGAAGCGCTCGCGCATGGCCTTAGAGACTGGCAACAGGTTGCCAGCATCGAAGGCGATGGCGACCGTCAGCGAAGTCGCCATGTGCAGGCTGGCGCCCGTGGCGTAACCCTCACACACCAGCACTGGCTCACCCGGTTCAGGGTGCGGGCCGATCAAGTGGAAGGCACCCTCTTTCGACATGCCGTAGGGCCAGTAGGCCTTGTCACGCCCGGTGTCTTCTTGCTTTGCCGGGAAGATAACCTGCAGGCCGACGATCTGGTCGCGCACGTTGCACATAGGCACCAAAAACGCGCCGGTACGTGGCGCATAGCGCACCTTGAAGCCGACGATCTGCTTTCGATCCAGGTAGGCACTCTTACCCTTCTCGGGCATGCGCTTGAACAGAGCCGCTGCACGGCTGGCCGCTCGACGTGAGGCATTCGCCGCGACCTCGGCAGCCTTGCGCTTGGCCTCTTCCTGGCGAGCGCGCATGACTTCGCGCTCCTCAGGGCTCATACGTCCAGCCTTGACCTTGATCTTCTGAGACTCACCGGACCGCCAATCACCGAAGCTGCCGAAGATCAACGTTCCGTTCTTCTCGGTGAGATGCTCATGGACCACGTACCAGCCGTTTTTTTCCTTGCCCGTGTCCTGGGTGGTTTTGCAACGGGTTAGCTTGCCGAACACCAAGGGTTGATCAGGCTCCAAGCCGTAATCAGAGAATTGATTGAGTACCTCATCGAGCATGGCGGGCCTTCCTGGCTTCGTCGATGGACTGGCAGGCCACACACTGGGTGCAACCAGGGATCGCAACACGGCGTGCCAACGGGATCGGCGTGTCGCAGCTTTCGCAGAACATGAACGAATGTGCAGCAGTAGCCGTTTTATTCGCATTGCGCGCCGCGAGCGCCTGATCCATCCGCTCTTGCACCAGGTCGTTGGCAAAATCGATAACGTCAGCCACGGTCGGTACCCCGCGTAGTCTGGTTGACATACTTGGCGCGGTTGAACATACCCAGCAGCCCCTGAATACCGCGAAAGACCTGCAGGCGAATCTCGGCCAGTTCCTGATCACTGACGACACCGTCGCCAATGCTCTTGGCCCACGTATCAGCCAAATCAGCCACCTGACGGAAGTACGAAGCAATACCTGTGGTGAGGGTCTCGGGCATGTCACAGGTATAGGTTTCAGCCAGCTCCTGCCATGTGGTATCGCCGACCAGGGCATGCACCGCATCAAGAATGCGGCGATCCTTGGTCAGTTCGAGGATCTCGCCGAACTCCTGAATGTTTACGGCGTGAGACGGATGGGTGGGAGACAGCTTGTGCTGCAGCGTGGTGGCATTACGGCCGGTGGTGGCGGCGATTGCGGCAGCACCGCCGGGATAGTCCCGTGCGGCGTGGTACAGGGCTAATTCGAGCGTAAGGACCTCCCTTTGCGCTCGATCAACACAGCTTAAAGCTATTCGGCTCATGGCATTATTCCTACAAGGTTGCCAGTGCCCCGCGACATGCAGTGGTGGTACATTTGCCGCGTGGCTTGAAAGGGCCCAAAACGCCGGCTAGATCTAGGGATCGAACCGGCACCGTGCCGAGGCGAACAATCCGTTGTTCACCTCTGGCGCAACAGCTGCCCAATCTGTGGTGGAAAAGGCAGCAACCCAAGACATCCGTGTCTTGGTAGCGCGGTAAAGAGAGGTGGTTAGCATGTGGTGTGCCCGCAACTCTTTATCGCGACCCGACAGCACTGTGGTGGTGTGTGCCGGGGGGAACTGGGCGGCCCTTGGGTCGCCTTTTTTCTATCTACGCTGCAGCTTTCTGAGGGGCCGATGCGGTGAGCAGCCATGCAGCGTCAAACGCATTGCCCCTCTGCCTTGCAGCGTTCGCCAAAAGTGCGGCGTATTGGGTTTCACCGGTGTAATCGGTGCGGGGAAGACTGGCAGCCAAGCGCCATTTATTGAGCGCCTGATAGCTCCTTTCACACACCTTGGCGGCGGCACCGATGCCGCCTGCTGCTTCAAATGCAAACGCGATGGCGTTCGGAAAATCGGCGGGGTCCAACATGGCAACCTCCATTTATCAACTCACGGTTGATATTAACATCAACTGACTATTGCGCAACCCCTGTGAGAGTATCAACTCATGGTTGATAAGAACGAGATACGGGCAGCTTTCACGGCGCGCCTTCACGAAGCACTCAACGATGCCGGTGTACGCACCCGGGGACGCGGGGCGGATATTCACAGTCAACTGGTGAAGGTCGGAGCCGAAAAAAGCCCGCAAGCCATCAGCAAATGGCTAAATGGCGACTCCATACCTGAGGCAGATAGCATGGCAGTGCTGTGCTCATGGTTGAAGGTTCGCCGGGAATGGTTGGAATATGGCGTGCTGCCAAAAGAGCAAACAGGGAACGGGAATGTCCACCAAATTGGAGTTGCGGGCGAGAGCAATGTCCGCGAGATAACTCGGCGTTTCGGAAAAGTCCCGTTGATTTCGTGGGTACAGGCAGGTGCGTGGTGCGAATCAAATTTTGAGGAACATGACGGCGAGTCCTGGCTGTCCTGCCCTGTGCCTATAAGTGAGAGCGGATATGCACTTAAAGTACTAGGTGACTCCATGACGAATCCTGGACCTGGCAGAAGTTATCCAACAGGATGCATTATCTTTGTAGACCCTGAAGTTAAAACCAAGACAGGTGATCGAGTGATCGCGAGGGTTCCACGCACCAATGAAGCCACCTTTAAAATCTTGGTAGAAGATGCAGGGCGCCAATTCTTGAGGCCTATCAATCCGCAATATCCAATCATTGACATTACGGAAGAAACACACATCTGCGGCAAAGTAGTGGGCTCATTCATCCCTGAGTAATCGACACCTTTTAACCTCCACTACCTATTAGTTCCTAACAAATCAAAAAGGCTTTTTGCATGATCAGAGTGTTTCCGTTTTAGTTGACCATAAAGATCATGCGCCATTTTAAGATACTCTATTCCGAAGAATGTATTTGAATCCTGCATTACCTTCAATACTTTGGGCTTAGATGCAAGTTCAGACACACTCAAAGAACACTTCCCACCTCTCTCACCCAGTTCATCCAAGATCGCATCTGAGAGCTTTCTGTATACTTCTTCAGGTGGGCTACTCCATCTTCCACACAATTTATTTGCGGTATCAATTACACCAAACGCTACTCTTTTGCTACTTAAACCATCCATACAATGTGTGATTGAAATACCCCCAGGGTCGACCTGCATTGATGTATATGCCTTACATAAATATTCGAAATGATATTCAGGAGTAATATCTGCTACTTGCCCAAGCTCATCAAATGCCTTGTCCAAAAATGGAATCAACAACGCCCTTTCAACCATTGCAGGATTTTGTTCATGGACTAACTCGACCACACTATCGCTTCCTGTCGAATTCCAGTAGCGATCCAGCAGTTGGGTTTGCACCTCTAAGCTTTCACCCAGGATAAATAGTGAGACGAAATACTCCTGGAATGATCTATGTGAATATGCTACCTGAAGCCCATCCTCCACCAGCAAACACGTGGCCCCAAGAAGATCTTGTAGAAAATCTTGTCTATCAAAGTTAGTCCCGAGGCGTATTTTGCTATCCTCAATAAATTCTAAACAGGTAATTTTCGACATTCTAAAAATCCGCCTATCAAAAGTAATCAAGGAGAACAACGAAAATACCTTCGCAAAATCAAGAATATCTAAACTTGTTGCTCTACTCCGGGAATATGCACCTTTAGTCGCGTCGTGTTTTTGAAATAGCGCCTCATATGCCTGACTGTAAAATAAACTCAATTTTGTAGGAACATCTGCATTCTGATGATATGTAAGCAACATTATAGAAAGAAGTAATGGATTCGACAAAAAAGATTGATGCTCATCGTACAATCTTTCATCCAACTCTATTAGAAATTTTTTCTTAACTTCTTCTTCTACCGGCAGCTTTTTAACAAGTGATAGTGCCGCTTCCTTACTTAAAGGCTCAACAAAGAAAATACTGAACTGGTTCCACCCGTAGAACCTCTCATCGGGCCTAGATGAAACTATTATAGGGCAGCCTGAGAACCGAAGAGAAATCTCATTAATATAATCACTAACCTCGCGACGCCTACTTTCTATCAACTCATCAAAACCATCAAATAAAAAGCAAAACCTCCCTGCCTCCATTGAACGTATGACGAAACCTCCACCTACATTAAAGCCGCCATTTTCTAAAACGTAAAATATTTGCTCCTCTACAGTTCTCTTAGAATCGTTTAAATCACGTAACTCAATCAATACGGGGACAAACCTCATGGTATTGATGCAATCAAGAAAAATATGACGCATAAAAATAGACTTTCCACTTCCCCCAGTACCGGCGATGACAATTCGATCGCTAACATTCACACACTGAGAAATTCCGGGATTATCTAAACTTATGCGACCACATGAAATCTCGGTAGAAACGTAATAATCATAAAAATCAGTAGGCTTATCTAAAATAAAAAAAGATTTTGTCTTCGCCAGCTTACTGCGTGCATTCAATATATAACGCTGATAAGCCTGACCAATTTTTATTTTCCTTTTTTCATCTTGAGCTTCATATATCCCCATACCGAAATTAAATACATTCTCAAGTTGAGAATTAAATAATTCTACTGCTATTTCGGTTTCATTCATCTTGAATATCCTTTTCACAAAAAGACTGGCAGTTTGCCACTGGCTAAGACAATGAAAACACACCTCATTCTGGAACCTCAACGGTGATGATTTTTTTATCCATAAATCAACCTTTGGTTGTTGATTTTTGTAAACCAATGGTTGATATTTGTTTCACTCTTCCACCACAGAGCGAGGCAACACCATGCACACCACAGCCACCCTGCACGTCCACCCGGCCGTTGCTAACCCCTTCCGCATCTTCGAGATTCGCCGCCTAGCGCAAGATTGCGGGTGCACCTTCATCGCATCCAAACCCAAGCTGAAAGAGCGCACCACGCCCGCACCGTTCGATCCTAACGGCGGAGGGCACGCAGCATGAGCAAGTTCAAACTCGACAACCGTACCCTTGCCCTGCTGCATGCTCAAGTCAATCTCAGCGAGACTTTCAACCACACGCTGCGCACCACACCACGGCGCGATGTGCTGGCTTTCCGCCTGAAAGTCGAACGCAGCAAAGCCGACACGCACTTCACCGTTGAACTGGGCACCGAACGCCACACGCTGACCCTGACCAACAGCAAAAAAATGCACCTCAAACTGGCCGACTTCATCGAAGAAATAGCCAACGGCCCGATCGACCCCAGCACATCGCCCGAATCACTGCCGGCTCTCCACGCAAACCGTCGCTACGGCACGTTTGATGTTGAACACAAGCAACAAGTGTTCGAGCTGGTACGCACCGGCGGCGCGATCAGTCTCGATATGGGCTTCGAGCAACCCATTTACCTGGCTGTTCACCGCAACAAAACCCGCTCCGGCATCACCACCATCATGGGCATCGGCGTGAAGTCGCCGCGCACTAAGTGCTTCACGGTATATGGGACCGACGTCGAGCTGTACGGCATGGTCGTCGAATCCATCAACCACTTGGCCGCAGCAGCTACACCTGCCGCGCATGCAGCGTAGGAGGCCGTGATGGAACGTAGCCTGGAAAAAGCCGCCAAGTACTTTGGCATCACTCGCCCCAAGCTGATTGCGCTCATACGTGAAAATGGCTTGCTCAACGACCGTAACTTGCCGGCCTTCCGCGTCCGTGACCGTGAGTACCTGCGGATCAAGAACGGCAACTGGTACCACGAGACTGCCGGCATGCAGTACAGCCAATCGACCAAGGTCCGGCAAGCCGGCATGCCTTGGCTCGCCGAGCAACTGGGGCTCGAACTGCCAGCTATCCCGGCAGACAACCGTGACGTGGCCTAGGGAGTACGCCCGCCAGATCGTCGCCATGCGCACACGCGAGGAGCGCAACGCCGCGCTCCTCGAAGTGCCGGAGCATCTGCGGGAGCTGACCAAGCGCCATTGCCTGAACGCCTGGAACCATCCATCACGACTCAAACGCAAGGAGGCCGAGCCCCATGAGCAACAACAGTCAAACACCGCTGCGGCTGCAACCCGCGCCGGATAGCGCGACCGTCGAGATGCTTCATCAACTCTTCGGTGACGTGCTTATCCCACTGGAAAAGCTGCGCGTGCATTACTTCAAGAACCTCAATGAAAAGACATTCATCGAGGCGATCAACGCCGGTCGCATCCAACTGCCGGTGACCACTCTGGACCACAGCGCCAAGGCATTGAGGTACGCCCACATCAAACACGTAGCGGCCCTGATCGACATCCGCGCTTACCGAGCAGATGAAGACATGCCGCGTCCAGAAACCGACTCAACCGAGTAAGGCTAGTAAACCCGACGGCTGCCACCACCAGCCAACAAAACCAGGAGCACACCACATGACTGCAAATCAAATATACGCACTGATCAGCATCGTTATCGCGCTTGGGATCCTCTACTGGGTCGGCTACAAGGGCGGCTTAACGGACGGTCGAGCTGAGGGCTATGAGGAAGGCCACGCTCAGGGCTTTATGGAAGGGATGCACCAGGGCGAGTCAGCAAGCGCTACCGGACTTGAGCAAGTCACCGAACGATGCCGGCGCCTGCAGCTTATCTTGCATCTTCAACCACAAGATCGACTCACCCTGTTGGCCATCGCCGAAAAGCTGAAGCTTGCGGCTGACACCTTCCGAGCAGTGAGATCCGAGAGCCAGGCAACGCAAGCACTAGCCTTACGCGACAAGGCTCTGAGCATGGCTGCCCCGATGGATCCGTTCACGCTGGAGGATGCAGCATGAACTTCATCTTCACCTTCACCGGCAAGCACTTCAACGTCTATGAACCTGAAGTCGACATGATCGACCCACGGGACATATCGCACTCGTTGGCCCACCTGTGTCGCTTCAACGGCCACACCCGCGAGTTTTACAGCGTGGCACAACACAGCTGCATCGTCGCCGAGCTGGTGCCGGAAGAACACAAGTTAGCGGCCCTGCTCCACGATGCGACCGAGGCGTACCTGGGCGATATGACCCGGCCACTCAAACAGTGGATGCCCGACTACCGAGGATTTGAGGACGTCGTTTGGGGGCGCATCTGTGAGCGCTTCGACCTGGCCTTCGATCTACCCGCATGCATACACCAGGCTGACCTGATTGCGCTGACCACCGAGCGCCGCGACCTAATGCCAACCGATCCGGCTATCTGGGATTGTTTGGTCGGCATCGAGCCCATGGTTGAAACCATTCGCCCATGGTCAGCCGCAGAAGCACGCAACACCTACCACCAGCGCCTGATGGACCAACTCGCTATCGAACACCGGAGGAAAGCGGCATGAAGAACCCACAGAACAACACCATTGCGCTGCCCGCTTTGCTCCGCACTGTCAGCAGCGTCAACACGCTAGAAACAAACAGTCTCTGCTGCGAAGCAGCAGGCATTATTGCTCCTTCCAGCGCCACTGCCGATGCACTTATACCCCACGAAAAGCTGCGCGGGGCAGCGCTCGCTGATGCAACGCTAAACGTTCAGGAACGCCCGCTCGCGCAGCCTGTCGTGGGGTATACGCCCGATTCAAGGCATGCGGATTACTTAACAGAAGCAAGCCCAGGCCGGATGTATCTACCTGTCGACATCACCGATACCCAGCTAATTGACTGGCTGGATCAGCGAGGAAGCTTGTGGTGTGAGTTCAAAACCAGCGAAATCAGCTTCCCGCATGAGGAGGCTGATACCGAAGGCTATTCGCATATTCGCGCCGTGCTGCTCGAGGCTTACCAACAAGATCAGGCCAAACTGGCAGGAGGTGTCGTGTGACTACCTTCCCGTCGCAACTCTCGCCAGATTGCGCAGACACTACCCACCTGCGCTTGCGTAGATCCAAGCGCACCAGCAAGGCCGAAAGGGAAGTTTTCAAACCAACCCCGATCACCAGCGCAGTCCATACCCAATTTGGACTCAACCTGGTAGGCGGGATTCGCGTTGATCTTTTCGCCGGCGGAGGCGGCGCGACCATGGGCCAGGAGATGGCTACCGGTATGCCGGTAGATATCGCCATCAACCATGACCCCGACGCCATCAGCATGCACAAGCGCAACCACCCGAGCGCCGAGCACTACATCACCGATGTGTATGACGTATGCCCACACAAGGCCACCCGGGGGCGGCCAGTGCTGCACCTGCACGCCAGCCCCGAATGCACGCACCACAGCCTCGCTGCCGGCGGCCAGCCGCGCAGTACCACCAGCCGGTCGCTGTCCTGGGTGGTCATCAAATGGGCTGGCCAGGTACGCCCGCAGATGATCACCATGGAGAACGTGATGCAGGTTCTCCAGTGGGGACCGCTAATCGCCAAGCGCTGCCCAACAACAGGCCGGGTCATATGCCGCGACCTGCGTGTTGCCGATGTCGGAGAACGGGTGCCGGTGCAAGACCAGTACCTGATACCCGATCCGAAACGCAAAGGCCAAACCTGGCGCCGGTTCAAATCGATCCTGCGTGGCATGGGCTATGACCTGCGTCACGGCAAGCTGAAAGCCAGTGACTTCGGTGCCGGCACATTGCGCGAACGTCTTTACCTGGTGGCCCGCTGCGACGGCAAGCCACTTCAATGGCCAGAGCCTACCCACACGAAAGCTCCGACAAAGGAACAAAAGCCGCAACTCACCGCAGCCAGTAGCATTGATTGGTCTATCCCCTGCCCCAGCATCTTTCTCGACAAGGAAGAAGGCCGTGCCGCAGGTGTGCGCCGCCCGCTGGTCAACAAGACCATAGAGCGTCTGCGCAAGGGTGCCAAGCGCTATGTGATCGATCACGCAGACCCTTTCATCGTCAGCGTCAACCACTCGGGCAGCGACGACTCGCGCGTTCACTCAGTCGACCTCCCTACGAAAACCATCACCGGCTCCCATGGGTTCGCGCTGATGACCCCAACGCTTGCCCCCTTCATCACCGAGCATGCCAACGGCAGTAGCCAGCGCAACATGCCCGGCGACGCGCCGTTGCGCGCCATCTGCGCAAATGTCAAAGGTGGCCACTTCGCACTGACCGTCGCGTACCTGGCTCAACACAACGGCGGCTACAACGTCACCCCCGGGCACCACCCGAGCAAGCCCCTGACAGCGATCACCACAAGCGGCAGCCAGCAGAACGTGGTCACCGCCCACCTGTGCACGCTCCGCAAAAACTGCGTTGGCCAACCTATGGATGGCCTGGTGCCGACCATCACCGCCGGCGCCGAGCACCACGCCTTGGTCGAGTACACCCTGGCGCCGGAATACCAGGAGGGTGCAATGCGCGTCGCAGCGTTCCTGATGGGTTATTACGGCACCGATAACATCTACGACCTGCGCGACCCAACAGCAACCATCACAACCCGAGATCGCCTGGCGCTTGTAACCGTCACGATCAAGGGTACCCCTTATGTGATCGTCGATATCGGCATGCGCATGCTCACCCCGCGCGAGCTATATCGCGCCCAAGGCTTCCCCGATAACTACGTCATCGACGTGGGGCACGACGGCCGCAGGTTCACCAAGCGCGCCCAAGTGCGGATGGTGGGAAACTCCGTCTCCCCTCAACCCATGGCCGCGCTGATTCGGGCGAACATGAGCGAGACCATCACTGAACAGCTGGAGGCAGCATGATGGAATTCCAAAGCGAAACCCTGGCCGGCGAAGAACTGGCCACCATCACCGGCTACCAGATCCCATCCAAGCAAATCCAGTGGTTGACCGAGAACCACTGGGAGTTTGTTCTGACTGGTGCCCGCCGTCCGATCGTTGGCCGGGTGTATGCCCGAATGAAATTGGCAGGCGTCACTCCCTCTGCGGTTAACCCCGCGGCCGAAACCTGGACGCTCGACCTGGCGAACGTGAGCTGATCAATGCGCAAGAAATCATCAGCTAATCGGGACCTTCCCCCACGCATGATCCGACGGTGTCAGCTCCGAAAGAACGGTTCGACCTGGATCGGGTATTACTACAATGGAAGGGACGCCAATGGAAAACGAAAGGAAATCCCCCTGGGGGGCGACTTGGACCAGGCAAAAGTGGAATGGGCAAGGCTGGAGCGACGCGCCCCACCAAAGCCCACCCACCTTCTGGGCTTTTTGTTCGACAAGTACGTGAAAGATATCATCCCAACCAAGGGCATACGGACCCAGTCGGATAACATGAAGGAACTCAAGCAGCTCAGGAAAGCGTTTGAGAACGCCCCCATTGATTCGATCACACCACAGGTGGTTGCGCAGTATCGGGACGCCAGGACCGCGAAAGTAAGGGCCAACCGAGAAATAGCGTTGCTGTCGCATATGTTCACGATCGCGCGCGAGTGGGGGCTAACCAACAACGCGAACCCTTGCTTCGGTGTTCGCCGCAACAAAGAGACGCCACGAGATTATTACGCCGGCGATATCGTGTGGAGCGCGGTATACGACGCAGCCGTGCAGGAACTCAGGGATGCTATGGATTTGGCCTATCTGACTGGTCAACGACCTGCCGATGTGCTCAAAGTGGCTAATACTGATTTGAACGCCGGGTTCCTGCTGATCAAACAGGGAAAGACGGCGAAGAAGCTGCGCCTACGCCTGGAGGACGACGGAGTGCTATCTGCCCTGAGCACCTTTATAACTGATCTGCAGGAGCGTAGAGCACTCAACGGCATCAAAACCTCGACGCTGATCACCAATCATTCCGGCCTTCGAATGAGCCAGCAGATGCTGCGCAATCGCTGGGACGAGGCTCGTGAGAAAGCAGCCATTAAGGCTGGTGCTGATGGTGACACAGCTCTTGCAGTACAAATCCGCCAGTTCCAATTCAAGGACATCAGGCCGAAAGCCGCAAGTGAGATAGACCTTTCACACGCCAGCCGGTTGCTCGGACACAGCACCGAAGAAATGACCAGAAAAGTTTATCGCCGCGTAGGAGAGATTGTAAGACCTACCAAATAAACAATTTAGTGAGCGCCCTCTACTATTAATAGTTGGTCACTGGCATATGAATGCACTCAAAACTAAAAACTATGCCATATTCAATTTTTCTTTTGCCTCAGGCTTGAGAAAATTAAAGCTCTTAAAGTGGTCATCCAACATCCCAACTACTGTGTCTACGGTTCGCCAAACTGCGTCAAGCCGCAATTCCAGATCATCAGATCGCCCCCTAGCCCCAACAATAACCGGACTAATTCGACCATGAGCTACCTGGTGCCGTTTCTGAACTACCTCATCGACATAAAAACGATCTTCGCTTTCCCTCAAAACAGCTGAAGGTATACCTATATACGACATAACATTTGCAATTACATCCATCTCAGAGCTTTGAAAAAGAGGGGCAAAAACAGTATTTTCAATTTTTGATGCATCGCCATTCGAGATGGAAGATATAAAATCCACCCTTTTCCCCCATCGTTTTTGGCCCTGCACCTCAGAAAGGCTTTTAAAATGCGAGTTCATTACTGTCGGCAAGATAGCTAAAACGAAATCATTATTGCAAAACTCGAACTCCGTTAACGCTTCCAAAAAAGCTTCTGCCGCATCATTCAGAGACTGCTCAAGGGCGCCATATAACTGAACATAATAGAGCCCCCGTAGCATTTTAACTTCCAGGGAGTCCACAGGAGGGATATCCATAGACTCCTGCGTCTTGATGAAAGATAAAAACAAACGGACCTCTCTAAAACGATCCGCAATCTTTCCTCTCGGTAGCTCGAGGCCCATTATTTTAAGTAGTCCCGGACATAATGAATACGACCCGTAACCATCCGCTTGTTATTGGTACCCGCAGTGGTGATTTTTTTTAGCTCTGCATCCGCGACAAGATTTTTAAGTTTTTGCACGTCGATTACAGCCCCTGCTTCTATAGCAAGTGCCGTCCCCACGGAAATGGCTTCAAATAAATTCGCGGGTGTTATTGTCGACTGCCCACGACTCAAACCGTTAGGAAATGCAACTGCGAGAACCGCCAACACCTTCTTAAAAAGTACAAGCTTTTTCGCAGGTAGTGCCTTATCAGAGTTATCCTTCATGTAATCATTTAAAAAACCTTTAACGCTCTTCTCAAAATTCTCATAATTATAAAGATAGGCCATATATCTGAGAACATACTCCTCAGCGGTACCATTCTTGGAATCACTTTCCCTTAATCGCACAACCGTTTTAAAATCTTCAATTTTGGATATTTTCTTTAAAGAATCGTTAAATTTACCACGAAAAATACAGTTACGAATCTCCTGATTTGTTAGCAGTATACCTCCAGTATTTAGGCGCTCAAACAAATCAAAACGCACACTTAAGTCACTTTTATCATTAAGCACAGTAACTCTGATAGGTCTTGTCATGAACATCAGCTGCACTGATTTCGGCAAATCATCAAACGACTGCTTATTCAATGTCGTCAGCTTTTCCAGCTTATCGAGTTCGAGCGGCCCTTTTCTATTAATTGAGTCAAGTAGGGCTGGGTTATCACCAACATAATGAGCCACTGTAGACAAACGCTGTACACCGTCAACAATCTCCCAAGTAGCATCAGCGTTTGTCGCCATAAATAAACTTGGCACAGGAATACCCAAAAACACAGACTCGATTAACTCTGACTCTCGAACCGCATCCCAAACAAACTGCCTTTGGTATTCTGGAGGAACAAATATATGCCCTTCAGCAAACATGTCATAAATCTGCTTGATTGTCATATCGTAGCTATCAAATGAAACTAGCCGACGCTCGGTATCAAGTTGTTGCTGTAACTGGGAAAAATTACCGGTTGCTTTTGTCATATAGTCGCCAGCTCACTTAGCAGAGTTCCATTCAATGCCACAAGCATTATGTTGATAATCATTAATTAAATTCCAATCAACGTGCATGTTGGCTTGCACTACAAGCATTCTAGCTCGAAGGACGCAGTTATTGCACCCTTCCGCTCACCTTTGGGCGTCGGAGATGCTCACCTATATGAGATCGCCCAGAATATAGCCACCTACCGCGAAGGATATTTCGTCCGTAACGCATTCGCAGCACCTTCGACACTCACAACCGAGCAACAAAATTTCGCTCTCGTGGGGGTGAGTTGCGGAAGTGATTCAAAAAGTTGCGGAAGGCTTTCTAAATTTTAGGCAATAAAAAACCCCGCAGATCATTGATCTACGGGGCTTTCAAGAGTGGAGGCCGAGGTCGGAATCGAACCGGCGTAGGCGGATTTGCAATCCGCTGCATAACCATTTTGCTACTCGGCCTCAAACGATCAATGCCTTACAACCGACATTCACCGCATACAAACTTGAGTGGGCTATGTGAAGCTTGCCTCTACTCTATCTCATTGAAAACATTGAAGTTTTTAATGCTTCAGTGCGTTCGATGGGCGCAATTATGTACTCATTTGCCAGGGCTTGCAACCCCTTGATTTCAAAAAATATTCTCTAAAGGGGCAGGTATTCCTGGTGGGCTACCCTACCGCCCGGCTTCTTCCTTGTCACGAATAACCTGCAATTGATACTGCGGGTCCGCCTTGATCTGCTGTTCGGTAAACGGCAGCGGGCTGAGCTTTTTCTCGGAAAACGCCTGGGTCTGGTCCTTGAAGTATTTCGACGCGGGGTCGCTGGACAAGGAGAATGCCAGCACACCTTCGGCATTGGGCCCCTTCTCGTCGAACGTCACGATCTGCAAGTAGCTGCTGCCGCTGACTACCTCGCGCTTGCCATCGGCCCGAGGCACGCTTTGCATGGCGTTATAAACGCCCAGCTCTTGCGGGCCGCCGTGGATCGGTGTCTGGCCCGAGACCTGAATATCACCCCAGCGGCTGTCCGCCGTCAGCCCGCGCTTGGCCACGTCGGCGGCTGACGCGAGCATCGCTTCATGCAGTGCCTTGGCCACGTTTGCCCGATCGACCGCCAGCCCACGTGGTGTGGTCAGGGGTTGTGCCGGATCGAAACCCACCTTCCACGCGTCCGGCGCTTGCGCCAGTTGCTCCGCCAGGTTGATGAAGTGCACCAGGCCCAGGCCGCTGTCGAGGTTGGCGCGCTGGTCCCAGTTTTTCAGGCTGTCGCACACCGATTTCACGCTGGCATCGGCACCCGCGCAGAACTTCAGCAAGTCCGGCATCACCTGGCTGGCGAGATACACCTGGTTGTCCATGACCATGTTCTGCAGGTCGGCGACCTTGATCGGTTGCTTGTCGAGCTCCTGCAAGCGTTGCAAGGCAAAGCGCGCACGCGGGCCCAAGCCGATCTTGTCCTGGCTGATAACGGGCGAGAACCCGGTCAAGGGTGCCTTGGGGTTGACCAGCCAGGCCGAGTCATTGGAGTGCTGAACGTAGTCGGTGCGCTCCAGTTGCGGCAGTTGCTCGGCGGGGAAGATCCCGGCCTGGGCGGCACGCGGGTCCACGTCCCAGGCGCAGGCGCTGCGAGAGCCGTCGAGCATGATGAATTGCAGCCCGACCCGTGGGTCACTGCACTGTGCGAGTTTTTTCGCGCTGACGTTCGGCACCACCGACAGGTTCATGTACAGGCTTTGACCCTGGTCATCCGCTGCCACCGTGTTGACCCACGGGATACCTTGCAGGGTGTGTACCGAGGTTTGCAGTTCCTTGAGGTTCGCCGCGCGGTTCATCGCGTACCACTGGTGCAGCACACGGTCGTTGCCCAGGTTGGCATCCCGCAGGCTGAAGGCATATTTGGCGTCCCAGTCGAGTTTGCCCGGCCATTGCACGATGGGGCCGAACTGCGAGCTGTAGACCGTGCGGGACTGTTCCCGGGTACCGCCGTCGGCAGTTTTTACCGCTACCTTGATCGTGGTTTTATCCATGGGCACGGACTTGCCGTCCAGCAAATAGCGAGTCGGGTCGTTGGGGTCCAGAGTCAGGCGATACAGGGTGAAGTGCTTGGACGTATCAACGGTGTGCGTCCACGCAACGTGCTGGTTGAAGCCGATATTGATCACCGGCAGGCCCGGCAAGGCAGCGCCCATCACATCCAGCTGGCCGGGAATGGTCAGGTGCATCTCGTAGAAACGCATGCCGCCCACCCACGGAAAATGCGGGTTGGCCAGCAGCATGCCGCGGCCGTTGAACGAACGGTCACGCCCCACCGCCACCGCGTTGCTGCCACGGTCCAGGGCGAAACGTTGCTGGTTGGCCGCCGCGACCTCAAACGCCTTGCTGTCCACCTGGGCGACGGTGTTGGGCGGCGTGGCGCCCACCAGGGCCTCGGCAAATTGGCCGACGCCACCTTCCACCAGCAGCCGGCGGGTCAGTTTGACCAGATCTTCGGCCGTGATCGGCCGTACCCAGGCCGCCTGGCACTGCGCCGGCAAACCCTGGGCAGTGCGCTCCTTGAGGTAGCGGTTGTAGCCGGCAACATACCCTTCGATGCGCTGCTGCATCGCCGCAGGCTGGGCCTTCCAGAACGCCGCAACGGCCTCGGGGGTGTTCAGCCAGGTAAAGAAAACGTCATTGGCAAGGTTGTTACGCCCTTCCAGGGTCGCCTGCTCGGGACCAAAGTACCTGGCACGCTCGCCATTGACCGTTACCACCTCATTGGCCAGCAGGCACAGGTTGTCCTGGGCATAGGCATAACCGATGCCGAAACCCAGCCCACGCTCATCGTTGGCCCGGATATGCGGGACACCAAAGCTGGTGCGACGGATCTCGGCGGTGGCCTGTTGCTCCTGCACCCGCGCCGTGGCCGAAAGACTCAGCCCCAGCAACGCCCCTGCCACACACACCCTGAACAACCCGTTGGAAATAATCACGCAGACTCCACAGCCAAATTAAACACCGCGACGAGGGACAGCTTCGCCAACACCTCAGTTAAGACGTAAATACCGGAAATAATTTAACAGCCGCAGGCGTTTATTCGGACAGGTCGGTATGTCTCCAGGATGTTACCGACAAAATTTCTACATCCCCCGCTTCATGATTTGTGCAGCTCGTACGTCTTATTAACTAAGAGCGCCATCATTTTCCTGATCAGGCTCTGATAAGGAGTTTCTGCATGTACAACTCGCAACTGCCCACGGAAGGACACTCACCCATGCATGACGGAGGTTTTGCCACCGGCAACCAGGCGTTCGGCAAGGCGCCGGAACATGGCAACCAGCGTATTCGTCATTTGCTCAAATGCTTTGGCCTGCGCACCAGCCTGATCCGGCTGAAGGTCATCGACGCCCTGCTGACCGCCGCCGACAACCAGCGCACCCTCGGCGTGCGCGGCGTGCACAGCCATTTGCTGGAGCTGGGCATCCCGTTGTCGTTTCTCAGCGTGCGTGAGGTGCTCAAGCGCCTGTGCACCGAAGGCGTGATCACCCTGAACGCCGACAAGAGCTACAGCCTGCACGAGCAGGCTGCCAAAGTCCTGGAAGGCCGGGCCTGACTCAAAGGTTAGGCTTGACCTTGCGACGCATCACACCGTTGATCACCACCACGGTTACCGCTACCGCAATCGCGATGTACTGGAACGTCTTTTCGCTGATGACCCCGTTGTTCTGCAAGTAGGACAGGCCAAACATCGTCCCCAGCACCAGCAGGGAGATCAGAATCGAATATTTCAAACGTTGCTTTTGGGTCATGACGGGTTCCTGAAGCTGAAAAATTGTGTCCACTTTGTATCGACTACCACACCAAGCACATACCTGTTAGCGGGGATGGATTGGGGTCGGCGGGGTCTCATGTTACAGGCGATGAAAAACTTTGGCTTGCCCAACGCCTGATTGAACCTGAGAGCACCCTAGAGGATTTTGAAATGCTTCGTCGAATCACACTGCTGATTCCCTTGCTGATCATGCTGAGCATGAGCGGCTGCATTATTTTCCCCCACGGCGGCGGCGGTTGGCATGACCATCGCTACAGCGAAGGCGGACCGGGGTATTACCATCGCTGATCGGTCATCCGTACATTTTCTGACATCTTGAACACTTTACAGGCGGAGCCATTCCCCCTGCTTCCGACACTCAGCAAGAGCGTCCAGGAAGCGGGGAGGTTTTCCTGAAAGGCGCATTCCTGAATGAGCGTGCCTAAAGGTGTTCACGATGATAGTCAGCAACTCGGTTCCTTCCTCCACTGCATACCCACCACCGCCCCCTCCTCCGATACCACTCCCCGATATACCGTCATACCCCGATGAAATATTGCAAAGCGCAACGGACATTCCGGACCCCGCGGCTGACACACCGTCCCCCAATGGCCCGAAAGCCTTGGAGACCGCGCTGGCTGACCGAAAAAACTGGCAGACACTGGCGCAGCAGCTCACCCATGTCGCCACGTTGGTAGGACCGAACGCGCCTTTTCTGGTGGTGCAGTCTGCCCTGGCTAGCAGGTTGATGGACCTCACTCCCAACTCTTCGTACACACCGAACAGTGCTAACGCCGTCAGTCTTGCGAACTTTCTCAAGGCTAATGGCCTGCCCGAGCCAACCACCCATGACGAGCTGCTGACCCTGGCGGGCACATCGCTGACACGTTCACATCCCCATCCATGGGGAAATCTGGGTGGCGCGTTGTCCTGGCCCCTGCCCTTGGACACACCTCAGCAGAACGAGCTGCTGACCGCCGCCAGAGAACATGTCGATGGCGCTCCGGACTTTCAGCCAGCCAGCCAGCAGCGGGGGCTCCTGGAGTTTCTGAACAGTAACCTGCCGCTCTCCAGCGACGCCTCGAGCGATCCGGCCAAAACGCTGGAAGCCCTCATCAATTCCCCCCGCGGCCAAGCGTTGGGAGAGGCCTTGCAGACCAAACTGGAGAGCATTCCGACTGATAGCAGTGTGAATGATCACGTACTGGCGGCCATCAACCTCGATCTGGATCAGGAATCCATCACCCAACCGCATCGCAACAAAGTGGCCGGATTCGACCTGGCACATAAACAATATTGGGGCAAACCCACCTCGGCGATTGTCGCCGGCCTGCGCAAGCATTTGACTGATACCGGCAAAACCTCACCTGCCAACGCTTCGCTGGGTACGCATCTGCTGTTGATGCGGGCGGCGCCGCAGTTGCTGATCAAGGATATTCCCGACAGCGTGGTCTACGGCAGCCTGGCCTGGGCCAACCTGTGCATCGCGGCGGCCGCCATCGAAGCCAGGTCCCCTGGAAGCGTAGCGAACATGAGTTTTGCCGAAGTGATGATCGCCGCCGACTCAAGTGGGCCCGCGCCCGAAGCTGCCCAGACTGCGGCATTGTTGGACTGGGCCGTGGTCAATGGGGTGCTTGAAGCGAAAGACGACACGCTTTACGAAAAATCAGACATTGATACCGCCATGGACGCGTTCAACTATCAATTGGACAAGCTGAAACACGCCTCCGGCCTGCTTGACACCCCGATGCCCAGCCGCAAGCAGATGGCGCTGGACTTGCTCAAGGAAAAATTTGGCGAAGGCGTACCCTTTGAAGAGAAGGTGTTGCTCAAGCCCAACAAAACCGCCAATAAGGCGCTCGGCATTCGCGGCCCTTATTCCATGCTGGACCTGACCATGCAAGGCGAGAAAATAACGGCATCAGACTGGGAGCTCAAACCTGGAACGCATGGCGTCGACCTTGATGCCTTCGCCGCCTTTACCCAGGACCCGGGCGTCAACATTCCAGACGCCTTTAACACAGCCATAAGCCAGACCATAAGCGACTATAAAACCGTCAAGAAATATTCCATCCTGAGTGCCCTCGCCAATCTCCCACCGGAAGACAAAGAAAATTTGCGGTTAGGAAAGCTGAATTTCTATAAAGAAAAATCCTACAGAGTCAGTTGGATTCCATTCGCAGGCGAAACACTTTTCCACACAAGTAAAAAAATACTGGTAACCACACAACACCAGAACAAGTCGTCCACCTATGAGTTCGATACCGAAAAAGGCGGCATCAGAAAAATCAGCAACTCCATCATCACGCGTCAAGACCAGAAGATCGCTAACGAAGTCACCCGAATAGAAGAGTTCTCCACTTTCGGTTCCAAGCGCGACTATGTGAAGAAGGAGAACCCGCTCGAGGGATCCAATCCCAACCTGTTCAGGAATTTCCGGGCGGAGTACCTTGCGGATTCAATCGTCGAGGGGCTCGATCTGGAAACCGTCAGGCAACAAGCGGCCGGAAGTACGCCGGATGAGCATAGAAGGACCGTCGCCAGCACCATCGGCAACTTTTTTCTCGACCTTGTTCCGCTCAGGTCGGCCATCGTCAACTTCAGTAATGGCAACTATAAAGATGGGTTCTCTGACCTGGCATTTGATGCGTTCGGCTTTCTCACGGCAGGTGCGGGCGTCGCCGCGAAGGTCGGAAAAACCCTGAGCACTGTCAGCAGCGCGGCCAGCAAAGCCCTCAAGCTGAGCAAGATTTTCGGGGTGGCCGCACTCTCGGAACTCAATCCGCTGAGCGGCCTTGGCGACTTGGCAGTCGGCGCCGGGAAACTTGCCATCAACGGCGCAAGCGCAGCCACCCAGGGTTTGAAAACACTCAAGGGCACTGCAAACAGTCGGGAGCTCGCCGCCGCCGGCAATCGATATGAGGCGGCCGCTACCGGCTCGTTCCAGCTGGGCGAGCAGACAGTCGAAGGCAGCGCCGTGCAGATCAAGGGCAAGTGGTACGCTTTCGACGCACAAAAACGCCAGCCGTATGGCAGCCCTCTGCAGGCGTTCAGTGGCGCTGATACGCTGGAGCCCTCCCCCAACGCCTACGCCTCATCGAGCAAGAGCACTCACCGGTTTAACCCGATAAACACCATCAACCGCCCACCTCGGATCAGGAAGCCGTTACCTGAGGGCCAATACGTTGAAAGTTTGAAAGGGAAGCTCGAAGTAGACCATTTCAAGACCGACACCCGCCAGGCAACGCTGGATAAGTTTCGGGTGGAAATGGAGGATTACTTTGATGCGATCAGAGAGGGAGGCCTTCCGCAACGCCCGGTAATCCCCGATGTTCCCGTACCGATCCCCGCAGCCGATCTGATCACAGAGGCATTGAAAGCATCAAACGGCGTGGTGTTTGGAGAGTCTCACTCGCAGATGGCCAGCTTTAAAATGCTGTTCGACAACGTCGATACGCTAAAAAGCCAGGGTGTCAAAAAAGTCTATTTCGAAGGGTATATCGACTACATCGGTGGCCCCGTTGATGATGGAATCGGAATGCTCGGAAACAGCAACACTCGCCGCACGAATCCAACACTGGAGCAACTCAAGAAAAAATTTGAAGACAATGGAATAGAGCTTTTACCCCTCGATCACTATTACCTGACGCGACATAGACACGACAAATCCCGTGATCGCACCCGCACTGGCGTCAACTCTGAAAAGCGGCTCAAGGAGTTCAACTACCACGCTGCGGAAACCATCCAGGCAAACTCCGGCACCGAAAAGTGGGTCGCGTTAGTGGGAAGCGCGCACATGAACACCTCCGAAGGTGTTCCGGGCTTGGCGGAACTGACGGAAAGCATCGGCATCGGGGTTTTTGACAACAGGAACATGACCCACAGCAGCATCGGGCTTAAAGCAAAAAACCCTGCGCCAGACCCGAACCGGCCATTACAGCCCAACGATATTCCAGGCGACCTGCGCATCTACGTGAAACCCTGAGCACATCGCAAAGGCCCGGAAAGCCTCCGAGCCTTTGCATGAGGTGTTCACCCTCCATGCACCCAGCGCTGATGCAACCAGCGCGCAAACGCATCCAGGGCGAACCCCAACAGACCGATCAACAGCACCATCGCCATCAGCTCGGAATAGGCTAGCCGGTCACGGGTGTCGAGGATGTAGTAACCCAGCCCGGCACTGACCCCGAGCATCTCGCACGGCACCAGCACGATCCACAGGATCCCGATGGCCAGGCGCACGCCGGTCAGCACGTGCCCCATCACTCCGGGAATAATCACCCGGCGCAAGGTTTCCCAGCGCGTGGCGCTCAGGCTCTTGCTCAGTTGCAACCAGCGCGGATCGAGCTGACGCACACCCGCCGCCGTATTCAGCAGAATCGGCCACACCGCTGCGAACGCCAGCAGGAAGTAGATCGGCTGGTCGCCCACGCCCATCAACATCACCACGATGGGCATCCACGACAGCGGCGAGATCATCCGCAGAAACTGGAACGCCGGCGTGGTTGCCGCCTCCAGCTTGCGCGAACTGCCCACCAGCAAGCCCAGCGGTACACCAATCAGCAATGCCAGGAACAGCCCGACGAAGATCCGCTTGAGGCTCACGGCTATGTTCAGGTACAGCTCGCTGCGGCCCAGCAACTCCCACAGGCTGGCGAGGGTCGCCGACAGCGAAAACCGCGCTGACAAACCGTCCGCGCTGCCAAAGACCTTCACCCCCAGCCACCAGAGCAACAACAACCCCGCCAACCCGCTCAAGCCAAGCAACCAGCCCGGCAACCCCAAGGTTTTGCCGTTGTTCAAACGCCAATCTCCTCGTTTCGCTCAAAGCCCTCAGGCAAGCCGAAGGTCTTCATGCCGCCCACCGCCGCGATCGCATTACGCACGAAGCGGTCGTCCACCAGGTCCTTGGCGACAAACGCCGGGTCCAGGTCGGCGAGGAATTTCTTGTCGCCCTCGATCAGCGTGTCTTTCAGGCGGCGTACCAGTTCCTCGGTGTAGCTGGGGAATGGATACGGCTGGAAGTCGATGCGGTGCTCGTCCCAGTTGGCGTGCTGGATCGCGCCGTCAGCCAGGTAAGCCGCACGGTCGCTGGCAGCCGGCGCCAGGACTTTGCGCAGCACTGGTTCGGCATGCGGGGTGTAGCGGTTCTCGCCGTCCTTGGACAGCAGCTTCACCGCCTCTTCACGGTTGTCGCGGGTCCAGACCTGGGCCTTGACGATCGCATTCACCACCTTCTGCGACCATTCCGGGCGATTGGTCAGGTCATGCTCGTGCATGAACACCACGCAGCACGCATGGTTGCGCCACACGTCGCCGGTAAAGCGCTGTACGCGACCCACATTGAGGTTTTCCGCCAGGGCGTTGAACGGCTCGGCGACGATGTAGCCGTCGATGCGCTTGCTGGCCAGGGCCGGCGGCATGTCCGAGGGCGGCAACACGATCAGGTTGACCTCGTTTGCGGCAATCGCACTGCCGGCGGCACGGGCCACCGGGGTCAGGCCGTTGTCGCGGAACAACTGCTGCACCACCACGTTGTGAATCGAGTACCAGAACGGAATCGCCACCGACTTGCCGCCCAGTTGCTTCACGTCGGTAATGCCCGGCGACACGGTCAAGCCCGAGCCACCCACATGGTTCCAGGCCACGACCTTGGCCGGGACCTTGCTGCCATACCGCGCCCATACGGTCATCGGCGACAGCAGGTGAATCACGTTGACCTGCCCGGAAATGAACGCCTCGATCACCTGGGCCCAACTGCGCAGCAGCACCGGGCGCTCGGCCTTGATGCCTTCGGCCTCGAACAGGCCATTGTTGTGGGCCACCAGCAACGGCGTGGCGTCGGTGATCGGCAAATAGCCGATGCGTACCGGTGCGTCCGGCTCACTGGCCGCCCGGGCCTGCAAGCTGCTCAGCAGTGGCAAGGCTCCGGCGGCACTGAGCACGGCCGAGAGTTTGAGAAAGTCACGGCGCGAGTGAGTGAGGTCATCCAGACACATGGCAAGGCTCCAGCAGTTCAGGGGGTTGGGGGTCAGTGCGGCTCGCCCGCCGTAGGGTTTTGAGAATCTCGATGCGCAGGGTGCCGATGGCTTCCACCTGTTCTTCCCGCGGTTGCGGCAAGTCGATGCGCCATTCGCCGAGGGTCCGCGCCGGGCGGTTACCCAGTAGCAGAATCCGGTCGGACAACAGCAGCGCTTCGTCGATATCGTGGGTGATCAGCACCGCCGCCGAACCTTGCTCGCGATTGACCTTGAGCAGCAGGTGCTGCATGTCGGCACGGGTCACTTCATCCAGGGAACCGAAGGGCTCGTCCAGCAGCAATACCTGCGGCTGGCGTGCCAGGCAACGCGCCAGCGCCGTGCGCTGGGCCATGCCGCCGGACAGCGCCGCCGGGAATTGCTGGCGGGCGTGTTCCAGGCCTACGGCGTGGATCGCATGGTCGACGCGGCTGCGACGTTCTTCAGGGCTGAGGTGCGGCTGGCGGGCAAAGTCCAGGCCGAAGGCGACGTTCTTTTCCAGGCTCAGCCACGGCAGCAGGCTGGGGTCCTGGAACGCCACCGCCACGCGCGGGTGCGGGCCATTCAACGGCTCGCCCAACAAGCGGATGCTGCCGCCCTGGGGCGCTTGCAAACCGGCGAGCGCCCGCAGCAGGCTGGACTTGCCAACGCCGCTGGGGCCGAGGATCGACACCACTTCGCCGGGCTGCAATTGCAGGTCGAAACCTTCCAGCACCGAATTGCCCCCATAGCCCAGGCAAATTCCCTGGGCGTGCAATACCGCCTGGCTCATAGATTGGCCTGACGGTTCAACTCGGTGCGCAACTGCACCAGGCTCGGGGTCACGATCGGCACAAACGCCGACTCGCGCCAGCGCCGGGCAAAACCGCTGCCGTGGGCCGTCAGGTAGGCCTTGCCGCCGCTCGCTTGCAGCTCCAGTTGCACAGCGCTGGCAGCGATTTCCGCGAGGGCGATGCGCAGGCGGAACAACGGTACCGGCTCAGTGCCGAAGCGGCCGGCCAGCAGGCCTTTCTTCAGGTCGTTGACCGCCTGTTCCAGGGAGGTACGCAACACTTCCAGCTCTTCACGCAATACGGTGCGGCTGGAGCCCAGGTGATTGGCCACCTCCGCCAGCGAGCGCCGCGCCAGGCCGATGGACATGCCACATTGCAGGGCGAGAAATGCCGGGCGCACGGCCGGCAGGAACTTGCGCGCATCTTCATGCAGCAACCAGTCGCGGCTCAGCTCCACGGCTTCAAAGCCGAGGGCCGCGGTATTGCTCGATTGCAGGCCCAGCAGTTCCAGGTCGCGGGAACGTTGCAGCCCGGACACCGAGTCCGGGATCGCCAGGATAAACGGCGCGCCGCCCTGGGCATGCTCGATGGCGGCAGCCACCACAAACCCGTTCTTGCGCAGGTTGGTCACCCAGTGCAGTCGGCCATTGAGATTCCAGCCGTCATCGGTCGGCTCGGCGCTGATTTGCAGCGACTCGATGCCAGACAAAAACTTCATCGCGTTGGACAGCCCGGTCGCCCCGGCCAGCTTGCCGCTCAGCAGGTCCGGCAGCAGTTGCTCGCGCAGGCGCTGGTTCGGGCTTTGCAGCAGGTATTCGATAAACGAGCGTTGGCCCCAGCACACAAACGCCGACGCCAGGGAATGGCTCGCTACGTCGGCGATAGCTTCCACCGCGCCGGTGACATCGCCGCCCAGGCCACCGAGGTCCTTGGGCACACCGATACGTAATACATTGGCCTCTGCCAGCCGTGGCAGCACTTCCTGCGGATCGCAACTGCCCACATCCAGGGCCTGCGCTTGAACATCGAGCCAACGGCTCAAGATTGGGTCAAGCATTCATGTTTCTCCTTGTTGCAGCATGTTTACCATCGCGAACGCTTGCGCGCCTTCAGCTAGCCGGTTTTTCCCAACGGTATTGCGCCAGCTCCGGGTTCAACGGGGTACGGGCAAACACGTTGGCGAAGTTGCACAGGGTGGCCAGGCTCACACCGAGGATAACCTCAAGCGCATGACCGTCGGTGTAGCCTGCCTCACGGAACGCGGTGTAGCCGGCGTCGCTGACATCACCGCGGGTGGCGATCACTTCACGGGTGAACGCGGCCAGTGTCTCATAACGCTCGTTGGGCAGTTCGCCGCGCTGGCGCAGGGCGTCGATCACGTCTTCCGGCAGCTTGGCCTTGTTGCGCGCTACGGCAGTGTGCCCGGCGACGCAGAAATCGCAACCGTGATTGGTGGCGGCAATCAGTTGCACCACTTCGCGGTCGGCCAGGCTCAGGTCAGACTTGGCGTTCAGGCCCGACACGGTGATGTAGGTTTCCAGGGCTGCCGGGGCGTTGGCCAGCACCGCCAACAGATTGGGGATGAACCCGGAACCCTTCAGGGCATTTTCCAGAAAGGGCTTGGCCGCCTCAGGAGCGGTTTCCAGGGTTAGCATCGGTACGCGGGACATGGAGTGGTCTCCTCATGGATTCGTGTACCAAGTCTGTTGGTTATAAAAAATCCGCTCAATAGTCTAAAGTAGCGATTACTTGCTCTAGAGTCTTTCCGTTAGATGAATTCGTCCAGTTCACTCGTCGATTGGTTATTAGATAGCCTTGAACTCAACACCAGCCTGTTTCACGTCGGGCGTTACTGCGGCGACTGGCACGCCAGCACCCACGGCCTGGCAAGCGCGAGTTTTCATCTGGTGGTGCAAGGGCAGTGCTGGATGCACATCGACGGCGACTCGACCCCTTACCCATTGAACAACGGCGATGCAGTCTTCCTGCTGCGAGACCTGGCCTACCGCTTGTCCAGCGATGGCACCCCCACCGGCGCCCAGGAATGCCCGCGCAAACCGATGCTGCCACTGGACAGCCAGGCCAGTGACGGCGTGGGCCTGGTGTGCGGGTTCTTTTACTTCCAGTCCGGGCTGTCGGCGATGATTGTCGACACCCTGCCCGCCTGGATCATCCTGCGGGCCGGTGACCCATCGCTGACCGCCGCGCGCAACCTGTTCGAACTGATCCTGCAGGAATGCGAGCGCAGGCCGGCGCCCTCGCCCGCCCTGCTGGAGCGCCTCTGCCACCTGCTGTTCCTGTATGTGCTGCGCCAGCAAGTGCTGGACAACACCGACCTCGGGGGCCTCGCGGCGCTGGCCCGGCAACCGGCATTTGCCAACCTGCTGGAGCAGTTGATCGCACGCCCGGCCGAGCCCTGGACCCTGGAAAGCATGGCGGCCTGCACCGGCCTGTCGCGCTCGGCGTTCTTCAAGCGCTTCAATGAACTGTGCGGCCAGTCGCCGGGGCAAGTGCTGCTGATGATGCGTGTGCGCCACGCCTGCCAACTGTTCAAGCAGGACCAGACCGTAGCGGACGTGTCCCTCGCCGTGGGTTATCAATCGGTGGCGGCGTTTACCAGGGCCTTCCATAAGGTCACCGGCTTCCAGCCCGGCGCCTACCGCAAGGCTCAAGGTTGACGCTGCAACCCATTGCCCGGCCGGGCACACAACTCCACCAGCCAATCGACAAACACCCGCACCCGTTGCGACAGCTGGCGATGCGGCGGGTACAGCGCCGTCAGCGGTAACCTGGGCGGCGGCTGATGCGCCAGCACCTCCACCAGCGTGCCCGCTTCCAACTGGCGAACGGCGTGGTAGTACGGCGTCTGTACCAGGCCGTAACCCGCCTCACAGGCCGCCAGGTAACCATCGGCACTGTTGACCGCCACTTGCTTGGGCAGGTCGACCAAGCGGATGTCGCTGCCGATCTGAAACTCCAGGCCATAGCGTTTGCCGCTGGTGCTGGAGAAATACTCCACCACTTGATGGCCGGCCAACTCATCCAGCGTCGATGGCACGCCGAACCGCTGCAAGTAGCCGGGGCTGGCGCAGGTCACCTGATCCATCATCGCCAGCGGCCGGGCCACCAGCGACTCGTCCAGCGCCAGGCCGCCGCGCAACACGCAATCCACGCCTTCGCGGATCAGGTCCACCGGGCGGTCATTGAGGCCGATTTCCAGATCGATCTGCGGGTAACGCGTGGTGAACTCGGGCATTGCCGGAATTACCAGGAAGCGCCCGATACCCGACGGCATATCAATGCGCAACGTGCCGCGCGGGTTGCGCCGGCTGGTGGAGAACACCGCCTCGGTTTCCTCAAGGTCCGCCAACAGGCTCACGCAACGCTGGTAGTAAGCGGCGCCGTCCAGGGTCGGGCTGACCTGGCGCGTGGTGCGCTGCAACAGTTGCACCCCAAGGTGCGCCTCCAGTTGCTTGATCAGGATGGTCACCGAGGCACGCGGCAGTTGCAGGCTGTCGGCCGCCTTGGCAAAGCCGCCCAACTCGACAATCCGCACAAATACGCGCATGGCGTTGAAACGGTCCACTGGCTGGTTTCCTTCAGGGATTATTTAGAATTTCATAATAGTGATAGTGGTTTTAGCCGGTTTATCCCGCTTTTGTCGAGGGCAACAATGGAGCCCTTCCCACACAGGAGCTGGACCCATGCACACACGTCAACTCGGCAAAAACGGCCCTCAGGTTTCCGCCATCGGCCTCGGCTGCATGGGCATGACCGATTTCTACACCACCGGCACCGACACCACTGAAGCCATATACACCCTGCACCGCGCCCTGGAACTGGGGATCAACCTGCTCGACACCGCCGACATGTACGGCCCCCACACCAACGAAGCGCTGATCGGCAAGGCCATCGCCGGCAAGCGCGACCAGGTGTTCCTCGCCAGCAAGTTCGGCATCGTGCGCGACCCGGCGAACCCGGCACTGCGTGGCGTCAACGGCCGCCCGGAATACATTCGCGAGGCCATCGACGGCACCTTGAAGCGCCTGGGCGTGGAAACCCTGGACCTGTATTACCAGCACCGCATCGACCCCGAAGTGGCGATTGAAGAAACCGTTGGCGCCATGGCCGAACTGGTCAAGCAAGGCAAGGTGCGTTACCTGGGCTTGAGTGAAGCGTCGGCGGCCACCCTGGAGCGCGCCCATAAAGTGCATCCCATCAGCGCCCTGCAAAGCGAATATTCGCTATGGAGCCGCGACCAGGAAGACAACGGTTGCCTCGCGGCCTGCCAACGCCTGGGAATCGCGTTTGTGCCCTACAGCCCACTGGGCCGCGGCTTCCTGACCGGCGCGCTGAAAAGCCCGGATGACTTTGCGGCGGATGACTATCGCCGGTTCAGCCCGCGTTTCCAGGGTGAAAACTTTGCGAAGAACCTGCTGCTGGTGAAACAGGTACAAGCCCTGGCTGCCGACAAGGGCGTGACCGCCGGGCAACTGGCGTTGGCCTGGGTGCTGGCGCAAGGGGATTACCTGATCCCGATCCCGGGGACCAAGCAACGCAAGTACCTGGAAGAGAACGTCGCGGCACTGGAGGTCAAGCTCAGCCCGACCGAGTTGGCGGCGCTGGAGGCCATATTCCCGGCCAACGCCACAGCCGGGCTGCGCTACCCGGAAGCGGTCATGCAGATGCTGGACAAATAATCCTGCCACGCCGGATCGGGGCTGGCTCGCCAGCTCCGCTCCTTGAATCCCTGCCCTGGGTTTTCTTGCACGATAGTGCCTCAAGCTCGCCCGTCCCAAGCCGATAGCCCTTCGAAGCTCTAACAAAGCCGCGTCGCACAATAAACGCTTCGTAAGGACGACCCCATGCCCTCATTGCGCTCTATCCAAGCCCGCTACACCCTGTTCCTGGTGCTGTTCGTCCTGTTGTTATTCGTCTTGACGGTGGTGGGCATCGGACAGTTGGTGGCCCCCAAGCTGCGCCACACCGAAGAACAGGTGGCCCTCAATCGCATTGCCGAAGTGGCCGAGCAGATCCAGGGCGAACTGAACAAGGTTCAGGCCCAGCAACGCAGCATCACCCAAACCATCCCGCTGCTGGACAGCGACGCCATCGACAAGGTGCTGCCAGGCCTGGTGGACCAGTACGGCGAATTGAAAGTGTTCGGCGGCGGCATCTGGCCCCTGCCCAACCAGCGCACGCCGGGGCGCAACAAGCACAGCACCTTCTGGCACCGCGATGCCTCGGGCAAGCTGGCGGTGAACACCTTCTGGAACAGCGACGCGGCCCCCAACTACTACGACCAGAGCTGGTACAAGGGCGGCCTCGCTTCGCCCCGCGGCCAGTGCGCCTGGGCGGCGGCCTACAAGGATGACGCCAGCCAGGAGCCACGCACCAACTGCGCGATGGCGATCCAGCGTGACGGCGCAGCCTATGGCGTCGCCACCATCGACGTGACCCTGGGCTTCTTCAACGACCTGGTGGCCAGCAAGGAAAAAGACCTCGGCGGGCAAATGCTGATCGTCGAAGGCGACGGCAAGATCATCAGCAACAGCACGCGCATCAGCGGCCCCGTGGTGTTGAAGAACATCAGCGAATTGGCCGGCACCTCGGCCTTTGCCGCCCAGGTCAGCGCCGGCCTGGCCCATCGTGATCAAACCCTGCAACGCAGCGAGTTCGACAACCAGGGCGTGGTCAGCACGTTCTTCATGCGCCCGATCGAAGGCACCCCGTGGTTCCTCGCCACTGCGCTGCCGACCTCGCTGATCACCGCCCAACGTGATGACGTACTGGGCACGTTGGCGATGCTGCAAATCCCGATGATCCTGCTGTTGGTGCTGTTGGCGGTGTACGCCATCCGCCAGCTGGTGCACCGGATGACCGCGCTGAAGACCAATATCGACGCACTGTCCAACGGCGATGCCGACCTGACCCGGCGCATCACCATCCGCGCCGAGGATGAACTGGGGGCGATTGGCCATTCGGTGAACCGCTTTATCGTCTACCTGCAAAACATGATTGGAGAAGTGACCCTGGCCACCGGCGCCATGTCGTCGAGCCTGGCGCAATTGCAGCAGACGTCGGCCCAGACCAACCAGATCCTGGTGCGCCATGCCTCGGAAACCGACCAGACCGTCACGGCCATCACCGAGATGAGTTCCACCGCCGACACCGTGGCCGAGAACGCCGCCGAAACGGCTGCGTTCACCCAGCGCGCCAATGAGCACGCCGACCGTTCGCGGGTGGTGGTCGGGGAAGCTTCCCGCAGCGTCAGCGCGTTGATCGGCGAGGTCTCCAGCGCCACCCACACCGTGGAAAACATGCGCCAGGATGCCGCCCGCATCACCGAAACCCTCGGCGTGATCGGCGCCATCGCGGGCCAGACCAACCTGCTGGCACTCAACGCGGCCATCGAAGCCGCCCGGGCCGGCGAACAAGGCCGGGGTTTTGCGGTGGTGGCCGACGAAGTCCGCGCCCTCGCCGCCCGCACCCAGGCCAGCACCTCGCAGATCAATGAGATGCTGGCGCGCCTGACCACGGGCGTGAGTTCCTCGGTGACGGCCATGGAAGCCACCCAGGCCAGCTGCCAGTCTGCGGCTGACGCCACGGCCCGGGTGAACACGGGATTGGACGAGATGGCCGGCTCCGTCAGCCATATCAACAACCTCAGCACCCAGATCGCCACCGCCGCCGAACAGCAAAGCGCAGTGACCGAGGAAATCAACCGCAGCATGGTGCACATCCGCCACATGGTCGAAGAGCTGGTGCAAAGCGGCCACGCCACCGAGCACAACACCCAGAGCCTGCTGGATGCCAATGGCCGGGTTATTGCATTGATGGGTCGCTTCAAGGTGCGTTGAAAAAATAGCCTGCAAGCTCCCGTGCAATGCGCGGGAGCCGGACTATTCTGACAATTCGCTGTGCTTAGTCTCGCCACACAGGAGGTGTGTCATGCACGCAGTTGAGCACCCGATCCGTCTGGAGCGGATCAGTCAGGAACGCTATATACAAGCCTCTATCGACGATGTTTACGACTACGTTACCCAACCGGATCGCTGGCATGAATGGCATCCGACATCCCTGGGCGCCGACACCGGTATCGCCGGTTCATTGCCTGCCGGTCATCGTTTCACTGAAACCATCGACCTGCTGGGTGTGCGGGTTCCCATGAGCTATCGGGTGCAGATTGCGCAGCGACCACGGGAGTTCAAGACCGCGTTCACCTCATTGGCGGTCGATGGCTGTATTCATTATCTGCTGCAAGTACAGGGCAACGGCACGCTGTTCAAGCGCATCCTGACCTATGAAACCGAACTGCAACTGACCACCCTGCATGAGCGCATGATCGCACTGTCCAACCAGGCCCTTGATCAGCTCAAGCAGCGCCTGGAATCCCCGCCAGCCTGACAAAACCGTCATATCCCTCTCAGTTTTCCGACAGCACCAGGCGGTTATTCTGGTGCTGTCGGTTTTTCGTAAAACCTCGTAACACTCCCGGGAAACCCTTTTCCAAAAAGCAGGGAGAATGCCCCGCTGTTGCCCTTTATCCGACGAGATGACGATGAAAACCACCCTGCGACTGGCCGCACTGTCGGCCCTGCTCATGAGCACCCTGGCCCAGGCTGCCGAGCTGATTCCGATTGACGTGCACCGTGATGCCAACTGCGGTTGCTGCAAAAAGTGGATTGCCCACCTGGAAAGCAACGGGCTCAAGGTCAACGACCATGTGGAAAGCAACATGAGCGAGGTCAAGCAACGCCTGGGCGTGGCGCCGCGCCTGGCGTCTTGCCATACCGGCGTGATCGACGGCAAGTTCGTCGAAGGCCATGTGCCAGCTGACCAGGTCTTGGCCCTGCGCAAGCGCGACGACTTGCTGGGCATTGCAGCACCGGGCATGCCCATGGGCTCGCCAGGCATGGAGATGGACGGCAGCAGCGATGCCTATCAGGTCATCGGCCTGACTCGCGATGGCAAAGACGTAGTAGTGGCTGACTATCCGGCACGCTGATTGATGCTTGCCGGTTACCTGGGACTGTTTTTCGCCGCCTTCGGCGCCGCCACGCTGTTGCCGATGCAATCGGAGGCGGTGCTGGTAGGGCTGATGATCAGCGGGCATTACAGCGTGTGGCTGCTGCTCGGGGTTGCAACGATCGGCAACGTTTTGGGCTCGGTGGTGAACTGGCTGCTGGGCCGCTCGGTCGAGCGCTTCAAGGATCGACGCTGGTTTCCGGTCAGCCCCAGGCACCTGGAAAAGGCCCGTACCCACTATCAGCGCTGGGGCCATTGGTCGTTGCTGCTCAGTTGGGTGCCGATCATTGGTGACCCGCTGACCCTGGTGGCCGGGGTCATGCGCGAACCGTTCTGGCGGTTCCTGGTGCTGGTGAGCCTTGCAAAAGGGGCGCGCTACGGGGTACTGGCCATGCTCACCCTGCACTGGATTTAATCTCCCGTTAATCCCCTCGCCACAGCATCCGGGCACTGTTCCCGGAGCTCTAACCATGTCCAAGATCCGCTCTCTGTGCGTCGCCAGCCTGTTGCTCGGCAGCGCCCTGCCCGCCTTCGCCGCCGAAGAAGGTCCGACCTACGGCCCCGAGCTGCAAGGCTTCAAATACCCGTACCCGGTAGAGCACTTCACCTTCCAGTCCCAGGGCAAATCCCTGCAGATGGGCTACATGGACGTGCCGGCCAAAGGCAAGGCCAACGGGCGCAGCATCGTGCTGATGCACGGCAAGAACTTCTGCGGCGCCACCTGGGATGAATCGATCAAGGCCCTGAGCGACGCCGGCTACCGGGTGATCGCTCCCGACCAGATCGGTTTCTGCACCTCCAGCAAGCCGGACAATTACCAGTACAGCTTCCAGCAACTGGCGATCAACACCCATCAACTCCTGGAAAAACTTGGTATTCAGAAGGCTACCCTGCTCGGCCATTCCACCGGCGGCATGCTTGCGACGCGCTACGCCCTGCTCTATCCGCAGCAAACCGAACAGCTGGCACTGGTGAACCCTATTGGCCTGGAAGACTGGAAGGCCATCGGCGTGCCCTATCGCAGCGTGGACCAGTGGTACGAGCGCGAGTTGAAACTGACCGCCGAAGGCATCCGCAAGTACGAGCTCGACACCTATTACGTCGGCCGCTGGAAGCCTGAATACGACCGCTGGGTCGATATGCTCGCCGGCATGAACAAAGGCCCCGGCCACACCCAGGTGGCGTGGAACTCGGCGCTGATTTACGACATGATCTTCACCCAGCCGGTGTACTACGAGTTCAAGGACCTGCAGATGCCCACCCTGCTGCTGATCGGCACCTCCGACAACACCGCCATTGGCAAAGACCTGGCGCCACCGGCGGTCAAGGCGAAGGTCGGCAACTACGCGGTGCTGGGCAAGCAAGTGGCCAAGCTGATTCCCCACGCCACCCTGGTGGAATTCCCGGGCCTGGGCCATGCACCGCAAATGGAAGAGCCGGCACAGTTTCACAAGGCACTGTTGCAAGGGCTGAACGCCCTTTAATCCAAACTTTTTCGAGGCATGCGTGAATGTCGGTACAGATCGCAGTGATTGATGATTGGCAGAATGTGGCCAGTGGCGTGGTGGACTGGTCAGTCCTGGCGTCGGTCGGCCAGGTGCACTTCCTCCACGATTACCCGGCGGACACCGCCACGTTGATCGAGCGTTTGCAGGGCTTCGAGGTGATCTGCGTGATGCGCGAACGCACCACCTTCGACCAGGCTCTGTTGCAAGGCTTGCCCAGGCTCAAGTTGCTGGTGACCGGCGGCATGCGCAACGCCGCCATCGACATTCCTGCGGCCAAGGCCCTGGGTATCCAGGTAGGCGGCACTGACAGTTACAAGCACGCGGCCCCGGAACTGACCTGGGCACTGATCATGGCGTCCACCCGCAACCTGCTGGCCGAAGCCAATTCCCTGCGCGCCGGGGGTTGGCAAGTGGGCCTGGGCGGCGATTTGTACGGCAAGACCCTGGGGATTCTCGGACTGGGCAGCATTGGCCAGAAGGTCGCCAAATTTGGCCAGGCCTTCGGCATGCGCGTGATTGCCTGGAGCGAAAACCTTACCCCAGAGCGCGCTGCCGAAAGCGGCGTGACCTGGGTCAGCAAGCGCGAGTTGTTTGAACAGGCGGACGTGTTGTCGATTCACCTGGTGCTCAGCGACCGCAGCCGCGGGCTGGTGGACGCCGAAGCGTTGGGCTGGATGAAACCTTCGGCGCATCTGGTGAACACGGCACGCGGGCCGATTGTCGATGAGGCCGCCTTGATTGACGCCCTGGCCAATGGCCGGCTGGCGGGCGCGGCACTGGACGTGTACGCCCAGGAGCCGCTGCCAGCCGGGCATCCATTCCGCCAGTTGCCCAACGTATTGGCCACCCCTCATGTGGGGTACGTCAGCGAGCAGAACTACCGCCAGTTCTACCAGCAGATGATCGAAGACATCCAGGCCTGGGCCAAAGGAGTGCCCCTTCGCGCACTAAGCTAGTGCACACATTTCACCTCCCACTCCCCCCGTAGCAGCTGTCGAGCCCCAGCGAGGCTGCGTCGGGCGCACTGCCGATCCTGAACCGGAGCGCGCTCGACAGCTGCTACGGGGCTCATGAAAAAAATTTGTCCTACAAAAATACCCCACAGACCCCACAGGCTCTGGGATCTGTCCTAGACTCATGACCGATGGGTCCGATCCAAAACAAAAACCCCGCAAAAAATCGAAACTTTCCAACTCTGCCACAGGTCAGGTTTAAGGTAAGGCGAGTGCTGACGGTTCCCACCGAACGCCCGTCCATCCACTCTATTTAAGACTCCAGCACAACTGGCATAAGGCTTGCCAGTCTGTGTAGCGCTTGTGCGCCTGGCCGCAGGACGCGGTCAACCTTCGCTGATTGCCATATGCCATCAGCCGACCAGAACTCGGGAGAGAACTATGATCAGTGCCGCTGTAGATACTCAGGGAGAGCGTTTTAGTCAGCCGGTTGGCGGGCCGACCTCATTGGCCGACCTTCCCAACACGGTGCGGCCGGTCCCACGTGTGAATCCCAATCGCAAAAAAGTGCTGTTTGTCACTTCCGAACTGGCCGACCTGGTGAAAACCGGCGGCCTGGGTGATGTGTCCGCCGCCCTGCCCCGCGCCATGGCGCACCTGCACGATGTGCGCGTGCTGATCCCCGGCTACCCGCAGGTGCTGGACAGCGACAACCCGATTCATATCATCGGTGAGCTGGGGGGCCACGCCGCGCTGCCACCGTGCAAGATCGGGCGCATGGACCTCAAGGACGGCCTGGTTATCTACGTGCTGATCTGCCCCGAGCTTTACGAGCGCGAAGGTACGCCCTACGGCGCCAACAACGGCCGCGACTGGCCCGACAACCATATCCGCTTCGCCCGCCTGGGCCTGGCCGCCGCCGATATTGCCGCCAACCTGGCGCAGATCCACTGGTGCCCGGACCTGGTGCACGCCCATGACTGGCCAGCTGGCCTGGCGCCTGCCTATATGCACTGGCGTGGGTCACGCACTCCAACGCTGTTCACCATTCATAACCTCGCCTACCAGGGCGTGGTCAGCCTGGCCTCGTGCCCGGAACTGGGGATTCCCGAACACGCCTTGCAGCAAGAAGGCATGGAGTTCTACGGCAAGCTGTCATTCCTGAAGGCCGGCATGGCGTATTCCAGCCATATCACCACGGTCAGCGCCACCTACGCCCAGGAAATCACCACCCCCGAATTTGGCTGCGGTCTGGATGGCTTTCTCGCCAGCAAGACCCAGCAAGGCTTGCTCAGCGGCATTCCCAACGGCATTGATGAAAGCTGGGAGTCGTCCACCGACCCGCACCTGACCCACCCTTTCAACATTGGTGACTGGGAAGGCAAGGCACAAAACGCCGCCCATGTGCGCAACCTGTTTGGCTTGCACGACTCCACCGGCCCGCTGTTCGCCGTGGTATCGCGCCTGGTCTACCAGAAAGGCCTGGACCTGACCGAGGCGGTCGCCAGTTTCATCGTCGAAAATGGCGGCCAGATCGCGATTATCGGTCGTGGTGAACCGGAAGAAGAACAAGCCATGCGTGCCCTGGCCCTGCGCTTTCCCGGCCAGATCGGCGTGCGCATCGGCTTCAACGAGACCGACGCGCGCCGCATGTTCGCCGGCAGCGACTTCCTGTTGATGCCATCCCGTTACGAACCCTGCGGCCTGAGCCAGATGTACGCCCAGCGCTTCGGCTCGTTGCCGGTCGCTCGCAACACCGGCGGCCTGGCCGACACCATCGAGGATGGCGTCACCGGCTTCCTGTTCAACGAATCCACTGTCGAAAGCTACGAAGCGGCCCTGAACCGCGCGTTCAAGGTCTTCGCCTTCCCAGGCTTGCTCAACGCCATGCGTTGCCGGGCTATGGCCGCACCGTTCAACTGGTGCCAGGCAGTGGAACCCTATGCCGAACTTTATGAGCAACTGGTAGCGAAAGCGCTGGGAAGATCGGGGAAACAGTAAAAAGAGGTCTTCATAGATGCCGTCACGGACTTTGGAAACCTGGCCCCACGGCGCGATCATGCTGGATGCGGAACACACCCGCTTCGCGTTATGGGCGCCAGACGCGTTTTATGTCAGCGTAGAATTTGAGGAAGGAAAATCGGTAGCGATGCTGCCCCAGGCCGATGGCTGGTTTGTGGTGCAGCTGCAATGCCCGCCGGGCACCCGCTACCGCTACAACATCGACGGTGAACAGGACGTTCCCGACCCGGCTTCCCGGGCACAGGCCACGGACGTTCACGGCTTCAGCGTGGTGGTCGACCCCCTGGCCTATCAGTGGCGCCAAAGCCACTGGCAAGGCCGGCCGTGGCACGAAGCGGTGATCTACGAGATACACGTGGGCGTACTGGGGGGCTACGCCGAGGTCGAGAAACAACTGCCGCGCCTCGCCGAACTGGGGGTCACCGCCATTGAGCTGATGCCCATCGCGCAGTTCCCCGGCGAACGCAACTGGGGTTACGACGGTGTCCTGCCCTACGCTCCCCAATCCTCCTATGGTTCGCCCGAGCAGCTCAAACAGCTGATCGACAGTGCGCACCACTATGGCCTCGCGGTAATCCTCGATGTGGTCTACAACCACTTCGGCCCCGACGGCAACTACCTCGGCACCTACGCCAAGGATTTCTTTCGCGAAGACGTGCACACGCCCTGGGGCGCGGGCATCGACTTTGATCGCCGGGAGGTCCGGGATTTCTTCATCGACAACGCCCTGATGTGGCTGCTGGAATACCGCTTCGACGGCCTGCGCCTGGACGCCGTGCACGCCATCAACGATCCCGAATTTCTGCAGGAGCTGGCGCAAAAAGTACGCCAGCAAGTCGACACGGGGCGGCATGTGTGGCTGGTGCTGGAAAACGAATTCAACCAGGCCAGCCTGCTGGAAAGCGGTTTCGACGCCCAGTGGAACGATGACGGCCACAACGCCCTGCACGTGCTGCTCACCGGCGAAACCGACGCCTACTACAGCGATTTCGCCCAGGACCCCACGGGCAAACTGGCGCGCTGCCTGAGCGAAGGATTTATCTACCAGGGCCACACCACGCGCCACGGCCACACGCGCGGCGAGCCCAGCGGGCACCTGCCGCCCAGCGCCTTTGTGCTGTTCCTGCAGAACCACGACCAGATCGGTAACCGCGCCCTGGGCGAACGCCTGCATCAACTGTGTTCGCCCCAGGCCCTGAGCGCCGCGACGACCTTGCTGCTGATGTCGCCGATGATCCCGCTGATGTTCATGGGCGATGAAGTCAACACCGAGGAGCCGTTCCTGTTCTTCACCGACCATCACGGCGAACTGGCCGAGGCGGTACGTGAAGGCCGGCGCAACGAGTTTGCCGACTTCGCCGCGTTCAGCGACCCCGAACGCCGCGAACGCATTCCCGACCCCAACTCCCTGCAAACCTTCCGCCGCTCGGCACCCGCCCTCGCCGACTGCGGCGACTCGCAGCTCTACCGGCACCTGTTGAGCCTGCGCCACCAACATATCGTGCCGCACCTGCCCGGCAGCATGGCCCTGGGTGCGCACGTGCTGGCGCAGGGCGCGGTCACGGCGCGCTGGCGCCTGGGCAATGGCAGCCTGTTGCAGATCGACCTCAACCTGAGCGCCGATTCTCTGAACTACCCGGCTGCCGAGCACCTCCTATTTGTGACGCAGGCCAGCGGGGCCGAACAATTGGCTCCCCTCAGCGCCCGCGTCAGCCTCACCCATTCCCCTGTTGGAGAGCACCCTTGAGCGACGCGCAATTGGAAATACTCGCCAGCCGAGCGGGCCTGGCCGTCGATTGGATCGACGCGAATGGCCGCCCGCAACATGTAAAGCCCGACGCCCTGCGCGCCGTGCTCAAAGGCCTGGGCCACCCGGCCGACAGCGACGCCGAGATCGAAGCCAGCCTGCTGGACCTCGAACGCGTGCAACAAGACAAGCACCTGCCGCCCCTGATGACCGTCGACAGCGGCGCCGGCCTGGACCTGGCGCGCTACTTCGCCCCCGGTACGCCGTGCCAGATTCACCTCGAAGACTCCAGCGTGCTGGACCTGAGCCTGGACGAGAACGCGGTATTGCCCGGCTCGATTCCGGTCGGCTACCAACAAGTGCATATTGCCGACCAGCATTTCACCCTGGCCGTGGCACCGACGCATTGCTACACCGTCGCAGAAGCGGTCGACACCCAGACCGCCCGCGCCTGGGGCCTGAGCGCCCAGCTGTATTCCCTGCGCCGCAGCGGCGACGGCGGCTTCGGCGATACCCAGGCCCTGGAACAACTGGCCCGCGCCGCCGCCGAACGCGGCGCCGACGCCCTGGCCATCAGCCCCATGCACGCGATGTTCAGCGCCGACACCGAGCGCTTCAGCCCCTATTCCCCGTCCAGCCGCCTGTTCCTCAACAGTTTGTACGCGTCCCCCGGCTGCATCCTCGGCGAACGTGCGATGCAAACTGCCATCGAAGCCAGCGGGCTGGCCGACGAATTGTATGACCTTGAGCAACAAAGCCTGATCGACTGGCCGGCCGCGGCCAAAGCCAAGCAGCGCCTGTTGCGCACCCTGTATGACGACTTCCGCCAGGGCGACCACCCGCAACATGCCGACTTCCTGAGCTTCCGCCAGGCTGGCGGTGAAGCCCTGGAAAACCACTGCCGCTTCGAAGCCGTACAAGCCGAACGCGCTGCCAACGGCGAGAGCCTCGACTGGCGCCACTGGCCAGAGGACTGGCACAGCCCGCAAAGCCCGGCCCTGGTGCAGTTTGCCGAAGCCAATCGGGACGAAATCGGCTTTTACGCCTTCAGCCAATGGCTGATTGCCCGGTGCCTGGAACGCGCGCAACAAGCGGCGCGCGGCAGCGGCATGGGTGTCGGCCTGATCGCCGACCTCGCAGTGGGCGCCGACGGCGGCGGCAGCCAGGCCTGGAGCCGCCAGGATGAACTGTTGGCGGAACTGACCGTGGGTGCGCCACCTGACATCCTCAACCGTGCCGGCCAGGGCTGGGGTATTTCCGCGTTTTCCCCCGAAGGCCTCAAGCGCAACGGCTTTCGCGCGTTTATCGAAATGCTGCGGGCCAACTTCGCCCACGCCGGCGGCTTGCGCATCGACCATGTGATGGGCCTGCAACGCCTGTGGGTGATCCCGATGGACGCCTCCCCACGGGACGGCGCCTACCTGTATTACCCGGTGGATGACCTGCTGCGGCTGTTGGCCCTGGAGTCGAGCCGCCACCAAGCGATCGTCCTCGGCGAAGACCTCGGCACCGTACCCGACGGCCTGCGGGAAAAACTCATCGCGCGCTCGATCCTCGGCATGCGCGTGCTGCTGTTCGAACAAGACCACGGCGGCCAGTTCAAGCCGATCCTCGATTGGCCGGACAACGCGCTGGCCACCACCAGCACCCACGACCTGCCGACCCTCAACGGTTGGTGGCACAGCCGCGATATCGACTGGAATGTCCAGCTGGGCCTGATCGATGCACCCACCGTCGAGCAATGGAGCGAACACCGCCTGCGGGAACGCCAGGCGCTGCGCCAGGCCTTGAGCCAGGACCCGCAGAACTTCATCGACGAAGTGCGCAACGAAACCGACCACGTCATCGACGCCAGCGTGCGCTACCTGGGCCACACCCGCGCACCCTTGGTATTGCTGCCGCTGGAGGACGCCCTGGGGGTCGAGGAACAATCCAACCTGCCCGGCACCACCGACACCCACCCGAACTGGCGCCGCCGCCTGCCGGGCGATGCCGCCACCCTGCTCGATGATGACAATGCCGCCCGCCGCCTTGAGCTGCTGGCCGTGGCGCGCATCCAGGCCCAAGAGCGTGACCGATGAAAGCATTGACGCTTCGGGCTACCCAGCGCCTGCAATTTCATAAGGGCTTCACCCTCGACGACGCCGTGCCGCTGGTGCCGTACTTCGCCGAACTGGGCATCAGCCACCTCTACGCCTCGCCATTGCTGAGCGCCCGCGCCGGTTCGATGCACGGCTATGACGTGGTCGATCCCACCACCGTCAATCCCGAGCTGGGCGGCGAACCGGCGCTGCGGCGATTGGTTGCGGCGTTGCGCGAACATGACATGGGGCTGATCCTCGATATCGTGTCCAACCACATGGCGGTCGGCGGTGCCGATAATCTGTGGTGGCTGGACTTGCTGGAATGGGGTCGCCTGAGTCCCTACAGCGAATTCTTCGACATTCAATGGCACTCGCCAGACCCGCTGCTCAAGGGCCAACTGCTGATGCCGTTCCTTGGCAGCGACTACGGCGAAGCCCTGCAATCGGGTGCCCTGCCGCTGCGCTTCGACCCGCAGCACGGCAGCTTCTACGTCGAGCATTACGAACATCGCTTCCCGATCTGCCCGCGGGAATATGGCGAGCTGGTGCCCGTCAAGTCACTGGCCGATCGCTTCAGCAGCCTGGCCTACCAGCCGGACGCCTATCCCCAGGCCGCCGCGCTGAAACAGGAACTGATCGAGGCCGCCCGCGACCCCGAAACCCTGAAGGCCATCGAAGCGAACCTCGACCTCTACGACGCCCGCCAGCCCGAAGGTTTCGCCCGCCTGCACCACCTGCTGGAACAACAAAGCTATCGCCTGGCCAGCTGGCGCACGGCAGCGGACGATATCAACTGGCGGCGGTTCTTCGACGTCAACGAGCTGGGCGGCCTGCGGGTTGAACGCAGCGCGGTGTTCGAAGCGACCCACGGCAAGATCTTCCAGCTGATCAGCGAAGGCCTGATCGACGGCCTGCGCATCGACCACATCGACGGCCTCGCCGACCCGCGCGGTTACTGCCGCAAGCTGCGCCGCCGGGTGGACTCGCTGGCGAGTGGACGGCACCTGCCGATCTTCGTCGAGAAGATCCTCGGCGAAGGCGAAACCTTGCGTGAAGACTGGCGCGTGGACGGCACCACCGGCTACGAATTCATGAACCAGCTGTCATTGCTGCAACATGACCCGAAGGGCTTCGAACCCCTGGCCGAGTTATGGACCCGCCACACCGAGCGCCCGTCTTCATTTATCGAAGAAGCCTGGCTGGCCCGGCAGCAGATCCTCAAGGGTTCCCTGGCCGGGGATTTTGAAAGTGTGGCCCAGGCCCTGCTGCAAGTGGCTCGGGACGATGTGATGAGCCGCGACCTGACCCTGGGTGCAATTCGCCGCGCGTTGCAGGAATTGATCGTGCATTTCCCGGTGTACCGCACCTACATCAGCGCCCGGGGCCGCAGCGAACTGGATGACGTGTTTTTCCTGCAAGCCCTGGCCGGTGCCCGCAGCACCTTGAGCGAAGGCGACTGGCCGGTGCTCGACTACCTGGAAAAATGGCTCGGCGGCCAACCCTGGCGCGACCGCCCCCTGGGCCGCAAACGCAAGATGCTCAAGCACGCCTGCGTACGCTTCCAGCAACTGACCTCGCCGGCGGCGGCCAAGGCCGTGGAAGACACTGCGTTCTACCGCTCGGGTGTGTTGTTGTCGCGCAATGACGTGGGTTTCAGCACCGAACAATTCAGCGCCCCGCTGGAAGACTTCCACGCGGTCAACCAGCAACGACTGCGCACCTTCCCCGACAACCTGCTGGCCACCGCCACCCACGACCACAAGCGCGGCGAAGATACCCGTGCGCGCCTGGCCGTGCTCAGCGAGGCCGCCGACTGGTATGCCGAGCAGGTGGAGCAATGGCGCCCCCTCGCCGCCCGCCTGCGCAGCGATGCCAACACGCCGTCCGCGGGTGACGAACTGATCCTCTATCAGGTGCTGCTGGGCAGTTGGCCGCTGGACTTGCACCGCGACGATACCGAGGGCCTGGCGGACTATCACCAGCGCCTGTGGCAGTGGCAGCAGAAAGCCCTGCGTGAAGCCAAGCTCAACAGCAGCTGGAGCGCACCCAACGAGTTGTACGAGCAAGGTGTCGAAGCGTTCCTGTCACGGCTGTTGCTGGAGGACGCCGGCAAGACCCTGCGCGATGCCATCGGCGAGGCCGCCCAGGCCATCGCCCCGGCCGGCGCGCTCAACGGGCTGGCGCAATCCTTGCTTCGCCTCACCGTGCCGGGCGTGCCGGACCTGTACCAGGGTGATGAGTTCTGGGACTTCACATTGGTAGACCCTGACAACCGCCGCCCGGTGGACTACCCCGCACGGCAACAGGGGCTGCACACGCCGCCGGACATCGGCGAGCTGATGTTCAACTGGCATGACGGGCGTATAAAACAGGCGTTGATCAGCCAGGTCCTGGGGTTGCGCAAGGCGCATCCGCAACTGTTTCGCCAGGGCACGTACGAGCCTCTGGAAGTGGTGGGCGAACACGCCGAGCGGGTGGTCGCTTTCTACCGCGAATACCAGGGCAAACAGCTGCTGGTGGTGGTGCCACGCTGGCCTCACCGGCTGCTTGAAAACGGTGTGTACCCCCTGATCAACGCGCAGATTTGGGGCGATACCCGGGTCCGATTACCGTTCGCCGCTCCAACCCAAAATTGGAAGGGACTTTTCCGAACAGGCGCAGTCACACCAAACAAGGAGCTCATGATCAGCGCTGCCCTGGGGGATTTCCCGGTCAATGTCTTTATCAATCCTGATGATCAAGAAAGCTGAAATTTTCTGTGAGGAGCATTGCGATGAGTACTGAAGACAAACGCATCCGCGAACTGGCACATCAGATCTGGGAATCTGAAGGTAAACCCCATGGCGAGGACGCACGACACTGGGAAATGGCGCGCAAACTGGCGGAAGCCGAAGCGCTGACGCCATCCAAGGCACCGAAGGCCGCCGCCAAGGCCAAGCCAAAAGCCAAGCCCGCAGCGGCAGCGCCCAAACCGGCAGCCAAGCCAAGCGCAGTGCCGGCGGCGAAGAAGCCTGCTGCGAAGAAGCCCAAGGCACCCTGACCCAAAGATCCTCCTGCAGGTGCGCCCGCACCGCAGGAGGCTATCCAACTACCGATATCTACCCGGCATCACGCCGGAATGGCCCCGTTCGGCCCGGAAAAACCCTTTTGCAGGAGCATCTCAATGAGCAAACCCAACAAGCCCAACTCGACGCCGGAAAACGAGCCGTCGCGGATTCGTGAAGGTTTGCCCTTCCCTCTCGGCGCGACCTGGGACGGTCTGGGGGTCAACTTTGCGCTGTTCTCGGCCAACGCCACCAAAGTCGAACTGTGCATCTTCGACGACAGCGGCGAAGTCGAGCTGGAGCGCATCGAACTGCCGGAATACACCGACGAGACCTTCCACGGCTACCTGCCCGACGCCCACCCAGGGCTGATCTACGGCTACCGCGTGTATGGTCCCTATGACCCGGCCAATGGTCATCGCTTCAACCACAACAAATTGCTGATCGACCCCTACGCCAAACAGCTGGTGGGCGAACTCAAATGGTCCGAGGCCCTGTTTGGCTACACCATCGGCCATCCGGACGCCGACCTCAGTTTCGACGAACGCGACAGCGCGCCCTTCGTGCCCAAGTGTAAAGTCATCGACCCGGCCCACACCTGGGGCAACGACCAGCCAGTGCGCACGCCGTGGGATCGCACGATCATTTATGAAACCCACCTGCGCGGCATCACCATGCGCCACCCTTCGGTGCCTGAGGAAGTGCGCGGCACCTGCGCCGGGCTGATGGTCGACGATGTGCTCAAGCACATTCGCCAGTTGGGTGTGTCATCGGTCGAGTTGCTGCCGGTGCACGCCTTCGTCAACGACCAGCACCTGCTGCAAAAAGGCATGACCAACTACTGGGGCTACAACAGCATCGCCTTCTTCGCCCCGGACCCGCGCTACCTGGCCAGCGGCAAGATCGCCGAGTTCAAGGAAATGGTCGCGCACCTGCACGAAGCCAAGCTGGAAGTGATCCTGGACGTGGTCTACAACCACACCGCCGAAGGCAACGAGCAAGGCCCGACGCTGTCCATGCGCGGCATCGACAACGCCTCGTACTACCGCCTGATGCCCGATGACAAGCGCTTCTATATCAACGATTCCGGCACCGGCAACACCCTCGACCTAAGCCACCCGTGCGTACTGCAAATGGTCACCGACTCGTTGCGCTACTGGGCGACCGAGATGCATGTCGACGGCTTCCGCTTCGACCTGGCAACCATCCTTGGCCGCTACCGCGACGGTTTCGACGAGCGCCACAGCTTCCTCGTGGCCTGCCGCCAGGACCCGGTGCTGCGCCAGGTGAAAATGATTGCCGAGCCGTGGGACTGCGGCCCCGGCGGCTATCAGGTCGGCGGTTTCCCGCCGGGCTGGGTGGAATGGAACGACCGTTTCCGCGACACCGTGCGCTCGTTCTGGAAAGGTGACGACGGCCAACTGGCCGACTTCGCCGGACGCATGACCGCCTCGGGCGAGATGTTCAACCAGCGCGGCCGCCGGCCGTACAGCTCGGTGAACTTCATCACCGCCCACGACGGTTTCACCCTGCACGACCTGGTGTCCTACAACGACAAACACAACGAAGCCAACGACGAGAACAACCAGGACGGCAGCAACAACAACCTGTCGTGGAACCACGGTGTCGAAGGCCCTACCGACGACCCGGAAATCAACGCGCTGCGCCTGCGCCAGATGCGCAATTTCTTCGCCACCCTGCTGCTGGCCCAGGGCACGCCAATGCTGGTGGCCGGTGACGAGTTCGCCCGGACCCAGCACGGCAACAACAACGCCTACTGCCAGGACAGCGAGATCGGCTGGATCAATTGGGAACTGGATGAAGACGGCAAGGCCCTGCTCAAGTTCGTCAAGCGCCTGATCAAGTTGCGCCTGGCGTACCCGATCCTGCGTCGCGGGCGCTTCCTGGTGGGCGACTACAACGAAGATATAGGGGTCAAGGACGTCACCTGGCTCGCGCCGAGCGGCGATGAAATGACCATCGAGCAATGGCAGGACAGCCATGGCCGTTGCCTGGGCATGCTGATGGATGGCCGCGCCCAGGAAACCGGGATTCGCCGCCCGGGGGCCGATGCCACGTTGTTGCTGGTGGTCAATGCCCACCACGACATGGTCAATTTCCGCCTGCCACCGGTGCCGGATGGCGGCTTCTGGACCTGCATGCTCGACACCAACCAGCCGGCAGTGCGTGGCCAGGAACGCTTCGATTTCGATCACGAATACGCGGTCACCGGGCGTTCGCTGCTGCTGTTTGAATTGCAGCATGAGGACGAGGTGTGACATGGCCTTGCATGAGTTTCTTCGCGGCTACCGGGACTACCCGGACACCCAGGCCCTTGGCGCTGCGCTGAGGGCTTTGGTGGAGGAAGGCCTGGACCAGTTGCCCTTGCCGGGCAGCGGACAAACGTTGGAACGCTTCAGCCGGCTGGCGCAAGTCGCCGGCCATGACCTGCGGTTGTGCAAGTTGTTTGAAGGCCACACGGACGCCCTGGCGATCATCGCTGAACTCGACAGCCCCTTGCCGCCGGTTGGCAGCACGTGGGGCATGTGGGCGGCCGAGCCGCCCACCGCCAAGGTGCGGATCCGGCGTGACGGCCAACGTGTGCGGCTGGAGGGCCGCAAGGCCTGGTGCTCGGGCGCGGCGGTGGTCAGCCACGGGTTGCTCACGGCGTGGGATGAAGAGGATCGCCAGCAACTGGTTGCAGTGCAAATGCACCAGCCCGGCGTAACCGTCACCGATGAGGGCTGGGCCGCCGTGGGCATGGCCGCTACCGGCAGTGTTGAAGTGCTTTTCCACGACGCCGTTGGCCTGGCCATCGGCAAGCCTGGGGACTATTTGGCACGCCCGGGCTTCTGGCAAGGCGGCATCGGCATCGCCGCCTGCTGGTACGGCGCGGCACAACGCCTGGCGGAGGCCTTGCGCGAGCAGTGTGCAAAACGCCCGGAGCCCCACGCCATGGCGCACCTTGGCAGCGTCGACAGTGCCTTGCACAGCGCGGCCTGTGTGCTGCGCGACAGCGCCACCCATATCGACCGGCAGCCCAAGGCAGATGCCCAGCTGTTGGCACAACAGGCACGGGCCTGTATCGAAGAAACCGTCGACCAGGTGATTCACCATGTCGGCCGCGCACTGGGCGCCGGGCCGTATTGCAAGGACCCGCATTTTGCCCAGTTGATGGCCGACTTGCCGGTGTACCTGCGGCAAAGTCACGCCGAGCGCGACCTGGCCGCCCTTGGTCAACAAGTCGCCGATGAGCGCCCAGGGAGATGGGAACTATGAAGATCAATCCAATCGTCGGCCAGGGCACGCCCTTGCATGTGTGGCAAGGCTCGTCGCGACTGGCCGAGCTGCCTTGCGTAGACATTGCCGAACTGGTGCCTGAAGGCAGCCGCGCCGTGATCATCGCGCCACATCCGGATGACGAAGTCCTGGGCTGCGGCGGCCTGTTGCAAGGCCTTGCCGCGCTGGATCGCCCTATCCTGCTGATCTCCGTCACCGACGGCAGCGCCAGTCACCCCGGCTCCCGCCGCTGGCCGGTGGAACGCCTGAGCGTGGTGCGGCCGCAAGAGTCGGCGCAGGCCCTGCACCGGCTGGGATTGCCGTTGCACAGCCTGAAATGGTTGCGGGCCGGGTTCAGCGACAGCCAGGTCGCCGCAGGTGAAGAAGACCTGAGCCGCTTTATCGAGCGTTACCTCAAGCCCGGCGACGTGGTCTTCACCACCTGGCGCGAAGACGGCCATTGCGACCACGAGGCCGTGGGCCGTGCCAGTGCCAAGGCGACCCGGACGGTGGGCGCAACCTTGCTCGAGCTGCCCGTGTGGACCTGGCATTGGGCAACCCCGGAAGACAGCCAGGTGCCCTGGGATCGCGCTCGTAAAATCCCCCTGACACCTGAAGCCGTGGCCCGTAAACGGCACGCCATCCATGCCTTCGCCAGCCAGTTGGAAGGCGACCCGCAGATCGGCCTGCCGCCGGTGCTCGCGCCCTATGTGCTGGAGCGCCTGCTGCAACCTTTTGAAGTGGTGTTCGTATGAGTGTCGCCACGCCCTATTTCGACGAGCTGTTTGCCGGCAACGACGACCCTTGGGCCTTTCGGCAACGCTGGTATGAACAGCGCAAGCGGGCCCTGACCCTGGCGCTGCTGACCCGACCGCGCTATGCCTCGATCTTTGAACCCGGCTGCGCCAATGGCGAACTGAGCTTCGAGCTGGCCCCGCGCTGTGACCGCCTGCTCTGCTGTGACACGGCGCAAGCGGCGGTCAGCCTGGCACAGGCGCGGCTGCGGGGTTTCAGCCATGCCACCGTGCAGCAGAGCCGCCTGCCGCAGCAATGGCCCAGCGAAACCTTCGAGCTGATCGTGCTCAGCGAGCTTTGCTACTACCTGGACCCGAAGGATTTCGATGGGCTGATCGATCGCGCCCTCGCCTCCCTGACGCCTGACGGACAAATCCTCGCCTGCCACTGGCGCCCGATCATCGAAGGCTGCCCGCAGACCGCCGAACAGGTGCATGCGCGCCTCGGCCAGCGCCTGGGCATGCCACATCTGGCGCAGCATCACGAAAGCGATTTTCTACTGGATTTGTGGAGCCGCGACGGCACCACGGTTGCGACCCTGGAGGGACTGCGATGATCGGCATCCTGATACCCGTGCATAACGAAGAAAAACTGCTGCCCGAATGCCTGAAAGCTGCGATGGTCGCCGCCAGTCATCCGGGCCTGCTGGGTGAAGAGGTGCAGATTCTGACAGTGCTCGACAGCTGCAGCGACCGCAGCGCCATGATCGCCCGCGAATACCAGGTGCACAGCCTGGAAGTGCAGGCGCGAAACGTGGGCCACGTGCGCGGCGTGGGTGCGCGGCACCTGCTTAATAACGGCGCGCGCTGGATTTCCTGCACCGACGCCGACAGCCGCGTCGCTCCCGATTGGCTGGTGGCGCAACTGGCCCTGGGCGTGGATGCGGTGTGCGGCACGGTGACGGTGGACGCCTGGAGCGAGGGCTTCGACCCGGCGGCGCAGATTCGCTATCACCAGGCCTACACCGCCCGGGACGGGCATCGGCATATCCACGGCGCCAACCTGGGCGTCAGTGCCGGCGCCTACGTGCGGGCCGGCGGTTTCGAGCCCCTGCCCTGCCATGAAGACGTGGAGCTGGTGCGCCAGTTGGAGCGCTGCGGGGCTTCCATTGCCTGGAGCCACTCGCCCCAGGTGATTACCAGTGCCCGCCTGGATTGTCGCGCCCAGGGCGGCTTCGGTGATTACCTGAAGAGCCTGATGCAGGCCTCCTGAAAAAATTGCGACACCCGGCGGTGTTAAAGCGGCGATTCATAACTATCATCACTATTCCTTGCACGGCAATCCAGGGTTGGAACGCCGTCGCGCCGCGAGCGTGCAGTACCTGACGCTCGCGTACCACAAGAGCCGTCCCGTCAACGGGGTACGGCCTGCACCACCGATAAACAAGGACGTGACACCCATGAAGCCTGCACTGTTAAGTGACAACCGCCGGGGCCCCGCGCAAATCTGGAACAGCGCCCCGCAACTCGCGCAAATCCCTGCCATCAACCCCGCAACCCTGGTGCCCAAGGGCGCCCGCGTGGTGATCATCGCCCCGCATCCCGGCGATGAAGTGATCGCCTGCGGCGGTCTGCTGCAATTGCTCAGCACCCTTGAATACTCCCTGCAACTGATCTCCATCACCGACGGCAGCGCCAGCCATCCGGGGTCTACCGTGTGGCCGGCCAAACGCTTGAGCGTGGTGCGGCCCCAGGAAAGTGTCGAAGCCCTGCGCCGCCTGGGCGTGCCCCTGCACAGCCTGAAATGGATCCGCGGCGGTTTCGCCGACAACGCCCTGGCCGCGCGGGAACAGCAAATGAGCCAGTTCATTGCGCGCTACCTGCAGCCCGGCGACGTGGTGTTCACCACCTGGCGCAACGACGGCAATGACGACCACGACGCCGTCGGCCGTGCCGCTGCCAAAGCCTGCGCAGTCAAGGGCGTGCGCTTGCACGAACTGCCGATCTGGGCGTGGCACTGGCCGCTTCGGGAAACCGCCGCCATCCCCTGGCAGCGCGCGCGCAAGGTGCGGCTCGACACCTGGAGCGTCGCCCGCAAGCTGCACGCCGCCCACGCCTATGCCAGCCAACTGGCAGGCGACCCGGAAATCGGCCTGGCGCCGATCCTGGCGCAGGTGCTGCTGGAGCGCATGCGCGAGCCCTATGAGATTGTATTTTTGTAGGCGCACCCACTCGTCTATACCTGTAACTTCTGACAGTAGCGAACGCTCTCTCTGTGTGGCTAGCTTGGAACACCGGCTTGCAGGGAGGGCGAATCATGAGCACGCGGTTTTCATCAGTGACGTATCTGAGCGTCTGCAGCGTGACGACGCTGTTGCTCAATTGGCCTCTCCCCGCGCAGGCCGCCTGTACGTTGGTCATTACCGCAGGCAACGACACCACCCTGTGCAGCGATGGCAGTGCTGGCGCGCTGACGGATTTACAAGGAAGCAACGTCCTGGAGTTCCCCCTCGGCGGCACCGGCATCATCGTCGGCAACGTGACTTATGGCGCGGGAGATGATCGGGTCACGATGGATTCCGGCGCGATCAACGGTGCGATCAATCAAGGTGACGGAAGAAATATTTTCCAACTGTTCAATGGCAATATCTCCGGCACGGTGACGCAAGGCGCAGGCGGTGATATTGCGCAAATCAGCGGGGGCAGCTCCGGTGCAATCTCCCAGGGTGACGGGGTAGACCAGTACTTCCAGAGCGGTGGCACCGTCGCCTCACTGGCTCAGGGCGACGGCCGTGACGAGTTCACCATGAGCAGCGGCAGGATTGTCGGCGCTTTTGAAGATGGAGATGTAGCGCTGATGACCGGTGGCAGCATCGGACGGGTCGACATGAAGCTCGACAACAACCTGTTCGACCTGCGGGGTGGAGCGATCATCGGCAACCTCGTTACTGGCTTCGGAAACGACACCATCCTGGTGTCCGGAGGAACGGTTGGTGGCAACATCAGCGTCAGCGGCGGCGACGACATCATCAACGTCAGCGGAGGGGAAGTAGGTGGGCAGATCCTCGCCAGCTTTGGCAACGATGAGTTCACTTGGGAAGGCGGCGGTCTGATCCATAAGGAAATCCTCATGGGTGATGGCGCTGACAGGGGTTTCCTGCTCAACCTGACCGAAACCACCCTGGCTTCCACTCCGCTTCTGGACGGTGGTTTGGGTAATGACACCCTGACCTTCGACAACACCCGATCCGCCACGCCAACCCGCTATGTCAACTGGGAAACCGTCAACCTGGACAACAATTCGCGCCTGACCCTGGGTGGCGACTTCAAGCTCGGTGACAGTGCTACGGCCACCGGCACCCTGAATATTTTTGGCAGTGCCGCCCTGCAGGTGACCCAAGGCAGCATCAGCCCCTTCACGGCCGGGCAACCAGCCAACCTGAACAACGGTGGCCTGATCGACATGACCACCGGCAGCTCCAGCGCCACCGACAGCCTGACCGTCAACGGCAACTACACCGGCGATGGCGGCGAACTCGCGCTGCAATCGGTACTCGGCGCCGACGGCTCGGCCAGTGACAAGCTGGTAGTCAGCCAGGGCACGCTGCAAGGCGGCACCACCATCACCGTCACCAACCTTGCCGGCCCCGGCGCCATGACGCTGCAGAACGGCATCCAGGTGGTTGAAGCGCTTAACGGTGCAACCAGCAGCGACCTCGCTTTTACCCTGCGCGGTGGATCCGTTTCCGCAGGCGCCTATGAGTACTACCTGTTCAAAGGAGGCGTAACGCCGGGCACCGGGCAAAACTGGTTCCTGCGGTCCTCGGTGGTGGCGCCGCCGCTGCCCAACCCTGGCGATCCTGAGAATCCTGGGAATCCCGGTAATCCTGAAAACCCGGTGGGCATCTTTCCCCCCGTTCCAGCCGATGGCACGCCAGAGCTTCCGGGGATCTTCCCGGGCGAAGAACCCATACCGATCTATCGCCCGGAAGTCCCGGTGTATGCCGTACTGTTTCCCGCCGTGCAGCAGATGGTCCAGGGCATGCTGGGCACCTACCACGAACGCATGGGCGACCAAAGCCTGCAACGCCAACCTGGTGCACTAGCGGCCGGTTGGGGCCGGGTGTATGGCAGCAGCACGCGGCAATCATTCGCCGGCACCGTCAGCCCGTCGTTGGACAGCTCCCTGTCCGGTTTCCAGGTTGGCACTGACCTGTATGCCTGGACCAACGACGCTGGCCTGACCCAACGCTTCGGCTTCTTTGTCGGCCACAGCCGCCTGACCGGCAATGTGGCGGGTTTCAATGGCGGTTTTCAGGGCAAGGACGCCGGCAACACCACCCTGCGCGGTGACAGCCTGGGCGCGTATTGGACGCTCATCGGCGCCAACCGCGCCTATATCGATGTCGTGCTGATGGGCACGCGGTTCGATGGCCACAGTGAATCCGACCGGGACGTCAAACTCCCAACCAAGGGCCACAACGTGCTGGGGTCTGTGGAGGTGGGAATGCCGTTTGCGGTGTCTGAACAGTGGGAGGTCGAGCCGCAGGCCCAGGTGATTGTCGATCGAAGCTATGTGGACAGCCAGAATGACGGAATCTCGGATGTCTCATTCCGCGCCGACACTAACGTCGTCACCCGTCTCGGTGTCCGCCTCAAGGGCAGCTACAGCGTGAGCGGCATGCCCCTGCTGCCTTACGTGCGTACCAACGTGTGGCACGCCAGCGCCGGGAATAACACCGTCACGTTCAATGACAGCACGGACATCAACACCGAACAGAAGTCCACCACGCTGGACGTCAGCACCGGGGCAATGCTGCAGGTATCGAGTACGGTCAGTGTGTATGGCGAGGTGGGGTACAACAGCAATCTGGACAGTAATCAGCTGAATGGGCGCAAAGGCACGATTGGGGTGAGGGTGGATTTCTAAGCCACAACACATTCCCAATGTGGGAGCCGGGCTTGCCCGCGATGCAGGCACCTCGGTCTTTCAGCTAGACCGAAGTGAGGCTATCGCAGGCAAGCCAGCTCCCACATTTGATCCTCATCGTCTGGAAATCAGGCGTCCGGTCGCAGGATCAGCACGCCCAATGGCGGCAGGTTCAACGACAGCGACAACGGCTGCCCATGCCTGGGCTCCTCCTCCGTAAACGCCCCGCCACCGTTGCCGAAGTTGGAACCGGCATAGGTGTCGGCATCGCTGTTGATCACCTCGCTCCAGCGCCCGGCAAACGGCACACCGACCTTGTAGGCCTCGCGCGGCACCGGCGTGAAGTTGGCCACTACCAGCACCGGCCTGCCGTCCTTGCTCCAGCGCAACCAGGCGTAGACGCTGTTGATCGCGTCATCCCCAATCAACCACTGGAAGCCCTGTGGCGCGTCGTCCTGGTCATGCAGCGCCGGCTCTTCGCGGTACAGGCGGTTCAGGTCGCCCACCAGTTTCTGCACGCCCCGGTGTTCGGGGTATTGCAGCAGGTACCAGTCCAGTTGCTGATCGTGGTTCCACTCGCGCCATTGGCCGAACTCGCAGCCCATGAACAGCAGCTTTTTGCCCGGGTGCATCCACATGAAGCTCAGGTACGCCCGCAGGTTGGCAAATTTCTGCCAGCGGTCGCCGGGCATCTTGTCGATCAACGAGTGTTTGCCGTGCACCACTTCATCGTGGGAAATCGGCAGGATAAAACGCTCGGACCAGGCATACACCAGGCCGAAGCTCAGCTCGTTGTGGTGATGGGCACGGTACACCGGGTCCTGCTGGATGTAGTGCAGCGAATCGTGCATCCAGCCCATGTTCCACTTGTAGTTGAACCCCAGGCCGCCCTGTTGGGTCGGCTGGCTTACGCCCGGCCATGCGGTGGACTCCTCGGCGATCACCAGCGCGCCGGGGGCCTCAAGGGCAACGACATCGTTGAGGTGGCGCAGGAAGTCGATGGCCTCGAGGTTTTCCCGACCGCCGTGGCGGTTGGGTACCCATTCCCCGGCCTTGCGCGAATAGTCGCGGTACAGCATCGAGGCCACTGCATCCACCCGCAGGCCATCGATATGGAAATGCTTGAGCCAGTGCAACGCCGACGCCAGCATGAAGCCGTGGACTTCGGTGCGGCCGAGGTTGTAGATCAAGGTGTCCCAATCCTGGTGGAAGCCTTCCAGCGGGTTGGCGTATTCGTACAGCGCGGTGCCGTCGAATTGCGCCAGGCCGTGGGTATCGGTGGGGAAATGCGCCGGCACCCAATCCAGGATCACGCCGATGTCGGCCTGATGGCAGGCGTTGACGAAAAACGCGAAATCCTCCGGCGAGCCGAAACGTGCCGTCGGGGCAAATTGCGACAGCGCCTGATAACCCCATGAGCCGCCGAACGGGTGCTCCATGATCGGCATCAATTCGATATGGGTGAAGCCCAACTGCTGTACATAAGGGATCAACCGCTCGGTCAGCTCGCGCCAACTGTACTGGCGGGACACCTCGCCGACTTCATCCAGCTCGCACTGCCAGGAACCGGCATGCAACTCGTAGATCGACAAGGGTGCGCTGGGTTTCTGCCGCTCGCTGCGCGATTGCATCCAGTCGTGGTCCTGCCAGTCGACCTGCAGCGGCGAAGCGACCTTGGACGCAGTATCCGGCGGCAGTTGCGTGGCCAGGGCCATGGGGTCGGCCTTGAGCGGCAGAATCCCGTGGGCACCGAGGATTTCATACTTGTAGGCCGCGCCGGGTTGCAGGCGCGGGATGAAAATCTCCCACACACCGGACGGATGGCGCAGGCGCATCGGATGACGGCGCCCGTCCCAGATATTGAAGTCGCCCACCACCGAGACCCGGCGGGCATTCGGTGCCCATACCGCAAAACGCACGCCCTGGACCCCGTCGACGCTGGTCACTTGTGCCCCGAGGCAACTGCTCAGGTCGCGGTGATTGCCTTCGGCAAACAGGTACAGGTCCATCTCCCCCAGCAGCAGTTGCTGGAAGCTGTAAGGGTCTTCGGTGATCTGTTCGCCACCGGCCCACTGGATCTTCAGCAAGTACGCCTGACGGCTGCCGAAATGCCCGACAAACAAGCCCGGTACCTGGGTCGCATCGAGGCTGCCGATGTGCTCGCCGCTGTCGCGGGCCAGGACCTGGACACTCAGTGCTTCCGGCAGGAAGGCGCGAATGAACTGGCCGCCCTGCTCATCGTCATGGGGACCCAGGATCGAGAATGGATCATGGTGCTCGGCCCGCACCAGGGCTTCGATATCAGCAGGCTTGGGCATCACACTCAACTTTTCCTGCAGCGGTTCTTTGCTTGTAAAACTCATGACGTCTCCCCACCGCGTGCAGTTTTCGATATTGGTTTCAACCCGCTGAGCAGCCCGTGCAAACCTTGCAACGGCACCGGCAACCAGCTCGGGCGATTCTCTGCTTCGTAGGCCACTTCGTACGCGGCCTTCTCCAGGCTGAACAACGCCAGCGCTGCGTCCTGGCCTTTGGCATCCTGCCAGTCATGGGCCAGTGTAGTCGTGGCAGCGTGATAGGCCTGGATAAATGCCTGCCTGGCCTCATGCAAGTAGCGATCCGCCACACGTTGCCGGGACGCATTGGCCTCGGGCGACTGGTCGACGCCCTGCACATTCACCGCCATGGCCGCCGCGTAATCAAACGAGCGCAGCACCCCGCTCACATCCTTGTACGGGCTGTGTTTGCCGCGACGTTCAGGCAGCGGCCGCGCCGGTTCGCCCTCGAAGTCGATGAGGTAGGCATCGCCCTTGACCACCAGTACCTGGCCCAGGTGCAGGTCGCCGTGCACGCGAATGCGCAACCCGCCCACCGTGGCTTTCGCCAGGTCCTGAACGTGACTGGCGATGGCCTTTTTCTGCTCCAGTAAAGCACTGACCAACGCCTGATCGGCAGGGTTCAACTTGGTTTGATGCTGTTTGAGCAACTGCAAGGCGTGGTCGATTTGTGCGCCCACGTGCCTGGCCCAGCCCTGGCTGTCCTTGAGGGTTGTAACCTCGGGCTTGAACGCCTTGTTAGTGGTGGGCGCCGCCAGCACCAGGTGCATCTCGCCCAGGCGCTGGCCGAGCAAGCCGGCGAAATCCGCCAGCTCGCCAAGGGCGTTGTAGTGCTGTTCCTGCTCGGACATGGCTTCGGCCAGTTCGTCGCGAATCGCTCGCTCCAGGTTATTCTGGGTCCAGCCCCACGCGTCGCCCTGGTTGCTCAGGTAACCCTGGGCGATCATCAGCAGGTTGTCCTGGCCATCGGCGTCGTGGCGGATCACCGAGCCCAGCAGCGGCGAGATATGTTCGTAGCCGGCCTCGGTCAGGTAGGCGCCCATTTCCAGTTCGGGGTGAACCCCGGCGCTGACTTTTCGGATCAGCTTGAGCACCAGGCTGCCGCCCACCACCACGGAACTGTTGGACTGCTCCGCCGCGAGGTAGCGCACTTCCGACTCGTCGTTCAATTCCAGTTTGGCCAACTGCGTCGTGGGCTCGAAGCGAATCTCGCCATCGGTGGAGTCGAGGACGGTTTTGGCCTGCAGGCCTTGGATCACGCCGCGGATATAAGTGTCGAGGCTGAAGGCATCGGTCACCAAACCTACCTGACGCACTCGCCGTACACGGGCAAGCGCCAGTTGTTGCGGCAAGGCGCTGGTGAACTGGTCTTCGCCAAGGAAGCCGAACGGCAGCTGATAGCGGCTGACCTGGCCGGCGCTGGTGACTTCGATTTCACTGAGCAGCACCGGGTGCTGCGGGTCGCCGAAGCGCACGCCATAAGCGATGTGCACGCTGTCGATTGCCGTATCCTTGCTGGCAAACCAGCGGCGCTTGGGCAGCCACGCCGGCAACGCATTCTGCTCCAGGGTGGTGCGACACGGTGCTTCGAGCAATTCTTCCATGCGTTTCTTCAGTACCAGGGTGGTGAAGTCCGGGATGCTTTGCGCCGGTTCCACGTGCCAGCTTGGCATCTGGTTTTCCGCCGCCAGCACGAACCAATAGAAGCCATACGGCGCCAGGGTCAGCAGGAAATTCAGCTGGCCAATGGGCGGGAAGGCATTGCCACCGAGCATCTCCACCGGAACCATGCCGGCAAACGCCGAGAGGTCCAGCTCTGCGGCCTGGGCACTGCGGGACACGTTGGCCACGCACAGGATGATTTCATTCTTGCCATCGGCGCCTGCGTATTCGCGGGTATACGCCAGGATGCGGCGGTTGCTGGGCGAGAGCATTTTCAGGCTGCCGCGACCGAACGCCTTGGACTGTTTACGCACCGCGAGCATGCGCCGCGTCCAGTTCAGCAACGAGTGCGGGTCCTGGGTCTGGGTTTCGACGTTGACCGACTGGTAGCCGTATTGCGGGTCCATGATTGGCGGCAATACCAGGCTGGCCGGGTCGGCGCGGGAGAAGCCGCCGTTGCGGTCGATGGACCATTGCATCGGCGTACGCACCCCGTCGCGGTCACCGAGGTAGATGTTGTCGCCCATGCCGATTTCATCGCCGTAATACAGGGTCGGCGTGCCCGGCATCGACAACAGCAGGCTGTTGAGCAGCTCGATGCGCCGGCGGTCGCGCTCCATCAGCGGCGCCAGGCGGCGGCGAATCCCCAGGTTGATACGTGCACGGCGGTCGGCAGCGTAATAGTTCCAGAGGTAATCGCGCTCTTTGTCGGTGACCATTTCCAGGGTCAGTTCATCGTGGTTGCGCAGGAAGATTGCCCATTGGCAATTGGCCGGGATCTCCGGGGTCTGGCGCAGGATGTCGGTGATCGGGAAACGGTCTTCCTGGGCCAGCGCCATGTACATGCGCGGCATCAGCGGGAAGTGGAACGCCATGTGGCACTCGTCGCCGTCGTCGCCCTTTTTGTCCCCGAAGTACAGCTGGGTGTCTTCCGGCCATTGATTGGCTTCGGCCAGGAGCATGCGGTCGGGGTAGTTGGCGTCGATCTCGGCGCGGATCTGCTTGAGCACGTCGTGGGTTTCGGGGAGGTTTTCGTTGTTGGTGCCGTCGCGCTCAATCAGGTACGGAATGGCGTCCAGGCGCAGGCCGTCGATGCCCATGTCGAGCCAGTAGCGCATCACCGACAGCACGGCTTTCATGACCTGCGGGTTATCGAAGTTGAGGTCCGGCTGGTGGGAGTAAAAGCGGTGCCAGAAGTACTGGCCGGCGACCGGGTCCCAGGTCCAGTTGGACTTTTCGGTGTCGAGGAAAATGATCCGGGTGCCGTCGTATTTCTGATCGTCATCGGACCATACGTAGAAATCCCGCGCCGCCGAGCCGGGCTTGGCCTTGCGGGCGCGCTGGAACCATGGGTGCTGGTCGGAGGTGTGGTTGATCACCAGTTCGGTGATCACCCGCAGCCCGCGTTTATGGGCTTCGGCGATAAAGCGCTTGGCGTCGGCCATGGTCCCATAGTCGCTGTGCACACCGCGGTATTCGGCGATGTCGTAGCCATCGTCACGGCGTGGCGAGGGGTAGAACGGTAGTAGCCAGATGGTGTTCACACCAAGGTCGGCGATGTAGTCGAGCTTGGCGATCAGCCCGGGAAAATCACCGATGCCGTCGTTGTTGGAGTCGAAATAGGATTTGACGTGAACCTGATAAATCACTGCGTCTTTGTACCAGAGCGGATCTTTGATAAAGGTGGCAGCCTTGGGTTTCTTCGCCATTGGAAACTCCTGGGAATTCGAAAAATTCTGCCTGAAGGAACTCGGTAAATGTGGGAGCTGGCTTGCCTGCGATAGCGGTGGATCAGCCAGTATTATCTGCACTGACACACCGCTATCGCAGGCAAGCCAGCTCCCACATTTGATCTCCTTTGGATTGCAGATCAGCTTCAGGAAACGGTAATGCGCCAGATGCCGAATGGCTGATGCCACGGTTCGATGCGCATCCACTGGGTCTTGCCGTACCAGGTCCAGCGGTGGCCGGTCATCAGGTCTTCGCCCTGGGTCTGGGCATCGTCCGGCAAGCCCAGCTCCCACAGCGGCAACTCGAAATTGGCCTCCTGGGCGTTGAACGGGTCGAGACTCACGGCCACCATGATAAAGTTGCTGCCATCCTCGCTGCGTTTGCCGAAGTACAGGATGTTGTCGTTCCACGCGTTGTAGAGTTTGAGCCCCAGGTGCGTCTGCAAGGCCGGGTTCTGCCGGCGGATGCGGTTGAGCTGGGCGATCTCGGCAATGATGTTGCCCGGCGCCGTGAAGTCTCGCGGGCGGATCTCGTACTTCTCCGAGTCCAGGTACTCTTCCTTGCCCGGCACCGGTGCCGCTTCGCACAGTTCAAAACCCGAGTACATGCCCCACAGGCCTGAGCCCATGGTGGCCAACGCGGCGCGGATCAAGAAGCCGGCGCGGCCGGATTCATGCAGGAAGCCGGGGTTGATGTCCGGGGTGTTGACGAAGAAGTTCGGCCGGAAGCACTCGCGCCACGGCGACTCGTTCAGTTCGCTCAGGTACTCGCTCAACTCGGCCTTGGTGTTGCGCCAGGTGAAGTAGGTGTAGCTCTGGGAGTAACCAACCTTGCCCAGGCGCGCCATCATCGCCGGGGTGGTGAAGGCTTCGGCGAGGAAGATCACTTCGGGGTATTTAGAACGCACATCGCTGATCAGCCATTGCCAGAACGGCAGCGGCTTGGTGTGGGGGTTGTCGACGCGAAAGGTCTTCACGCCCTCTTCCACCCAACCGACCACGATGTCGCGCAACTCGACCCACAGGCTGGGAATCGCGTCGGCCGCATAGAAGTCGACGTTGACGATGTCCTGGTATTTCTTCGGCGGGTTCTCGGCGTATTTGATCGTGCCGTCGGGCCGCCAGTTGAACCAGCCCGGATGCTGTTTGAGCCACGGGTGGTCCTGGGAGCACTGGATGGCAAAATCCAGGGCGATTTCCAGACCATGGTCGGCGGCGGCCTTGACCAGGTTGCGGAAATCCTCACGGGTGCCCAACTGCGAATGGATCGCCTCGTGGCCGCCCTCTTCGCTGCCGATGGCATACGGGCTGCCCGGGTCGTCCGGCCCGGCGGTCAGGGAATTGTTCTTGCCCTTGCGGTGGCTGCGACCGATCGGATGGATCGGCGGGAAGTACAGCACGTCAAAGCCCATGTCGTGGATCATCGACAGCCGTGAGTGCACATCGTTGAATGTGCCATGGCGCGCGGGATCGTCGGTGATCGAGCGGGGAAACAACTCGTACCAGCTGGCAAATTGCGCAGCCTCGCGCTCTACATCAATCGGATACACCGGGCTGATGCTCAAATAGGCGCGGTGATCGGCCTGGGTCATCAGGTGTGCACTGTCTTCGTGCAGGAACAATGCGACCTGCTCGGTTTCCAGCAAACCGGAGAGTTCGTGGTGCAGCAACATCAAGCGGTCACGCAGCTCATTGTCACTGCGCTCGGCGGCTTGCAGGACCTGGCTGCGGCCTTCCTGCAACTCCAGGCTGACGGGCACCCCGGCCTCGTGTTTCTTGCTCAGTTCGTAGCGAAAGCTGGCAAACGTGTCGATCCAGGCTTCGATGCAATACTCATGCGGGCCCTGGGCGGTCACGGTGAATGCGCCCTCCCAGCCGTTGTTGCCGACATCGGTCATCACCACGCTGTGCCAGCTTTCTTCACTGCGCGGGCGCCAGCGGATCATCACCGCAAGCTTGTCGTGGCCATCAGCGAACACCTTGCTGGCAACCTGCACGCGCTGGCCAACCACAGCCTTGACCGCGAACTCGCCGCTATCGATCACCGGGGTCGTGCTTTCAATCGCGATCCTTGGCAGCAACAGTGCCTGGGACAGCGGTAATGTGGAGGTTGAATCGTCTTGAGTCAGTGTTTCAGCAGTCATCGAGCATCTCCCCTTAACGCCCAGTGGACGCTCTTGTGCTTGATTCAAATTCTGAAACGACGCCACTCTCCCTGAGCAGGGCCGTCTAGGTTCCGAGCATGCCGACGAGTGAAAAGTTCAGGCGGATATCCCGCCATCGGGCGGGGAATCAAATCCACCACGCGATTGTCCACCGATAGAGCAAAGCACAAAGGAGGCCACACCGATGAATATCCCTATTCCGGCTGAAACGCCTGATCCCAATATAGATAAGCCCACGTTACCGCCGACCGAACCCGACCCGGTTCCCGAGCAGGAACCGCCAGGCACACAGCCACCACCGGTGGAGGAACCACCGACGACGATGCCGCCGGTCATCGTCTAGTCCTTTTCCAGCAACCGCACAACCCTTGGCATCACACTGAACACCGCCAAGGCCAACAACGTGCTGAGTACCGCCGTGGATTCCCGCCCCATTCCCGCCGCCACCCCAATGGCGGCGGTCATCCACAAGCCGGCGGCGGTGGTCAGCCCTTTGACGTGCTGACCCTCCTCGTCTTCCTTGCCCTTTAGGATGGTGCCGGCGCCAAGAAAGCCGATACCCGCGATCACGCCCTGCAGCACACGGCTCATGGCGTCTGCCTGGGAGCCGGACATGCTCGGCACCAACACGAACAGCGCGGCGCCCAGGGCCACGAGCATGTGGGTGCGTACCCCAGCGGCCTTGCCTTTCTGTTCGCGCTCGTAACCCAGGATCCCGCCCAATATCGCGGCAATCAGCAGCCGAACGGTGATTTGCGTGAGTTGCCGGGCATCGCCGATATCGGCAAATTCCGCTTGCAGGGTTTGCCAGACTTCATGCCACCAGGCGTCCATGGACGTTTCCTTGTTGGGGGTCGATAGAACATGGACAGCATCGACCGTCAGTCAGTTGCGCAGAACCATTGCCTGCGCATCCCACCCTAATCAGTAATAGCCCACAAAAAGGAGATCGATATGCCCGTACGTATCGAAGGTCAGCAATGTTTCTTCACCGTCGATGTGGACGGCCACGAGAAACAACTGGAAGCCACCCATGTCACGGTCGAAACCGACAGCGAGAAATCCATGTCGTTCGTGAAGCTGAACGGTGACCGCACCTATATCACCGAAGCCGAAGCCGACGCATTGACCGTAGCGGGTGCCAAAGACGGCCGTAAGCACTTGAAAGCTACCGACGGTGATTCGGTGATTTGATTGACCTGGATCAGCCCCGCCTCAAAAGTGCTGCACCCCGCGCACCACCGGGTGCAGCACATTGTCGCAGGCATGCACGGGCGGCCCATCTGATCCGCTTTTTATCGCCATACCTGAGTCTGTTATGCAAACAGAGCGCCGGTCATAGTTCATCTGCCTGATGGAGGCTGATGAGCGAAAGACCATGAGCGATAGAATCCCCGTCCGAACCGTAGAAGTGTTTGAGCCTGCACATCCAAAGAAGATGAAGGCCAAATCCAGCGACAACCTGATTCACACCCGCAGTTTTACCGGCCTGTTCCGTACCTTGCGCGTGGCCGGCGCAGGCTTTCTGTTCCTGGCATTTTTCGGCACCGTGTGGCTGAACTGGGGCGGACGGCAGGCGGTGTTATGGGACCTGGCTGAAAGCAAATTCCACATCTTCGGTGCCACGTTCTGGCCCCAGGATTTCATCCTGCTGTCGGCGCTGTTGATCATCTGCGCGTTCGGCCTGTTCGCCATCACCGTATTCGCAGGGCGTGTGTGGTGTGGCTATACCTGCCCGCAAAGCTCGTTTACCTGGCTGTTCATGTGGTGCGAAAAGGTCACTGAAGGCGAGCGAAACCAACGCATCAAGCTGCAAGCTGCGCCCTGGAGCCTGGACAAGCTGGCGCGGCGCTCGGCCAAGCACACGCTGTGGCTGGGCATCAGCGTGCTGACCGGGCTGACATTTGTCGGCTACTTCACGCCGATCCGGCCGCTGGCCGAGGAGCTGCTGACCTGGCAAATGGGCGGCGTAAGCCTGTTCTGGGTGCTGTTCTTCACCGGCGCCACCTACATCAACGCCGGCTGGCTGCGGGAAGCGGTGTGCATGCACATGTGCCCGTATGCGCGGTTCCAGAGTGTGATGTTCGACAAGGACACCCTGACCATTTCCTACGACGTAGCCCGCGGCGAGAACCGTGGCCCGCGCAAACGAGACGTGCAACCGGCGGACGTCGGCCTGGGTGATTGCATCGACTGCCAGCTGTGCGTGCAGGTATGCCCCACCGGCATCGACATCCGTGACGGCCTGCAAATGGAATGCATCGGCTGCGCCGCGTGTATCGATGCCTGTGATTCGATCATGGATAAAATGGGCTATGCCCGCGGCCTGGTCAGCTACACCTCGGAGCATCAGTTGCAAGGTGGCAAGACCCATCTGCTCAGGCCACGCCTGATCGGCTACAGTGCCGTGCTGCTGGTGATGATCGGCGCGCTGGTGGTGGCGCTGGTGGAACGCCCGATGGTATCGCTGGACGTGACCAAGGACCGGGGGATGTTCCGCGAGAACAGTGACGGCTTGATCGAGAACATCTACAGCCTCAAGGTCATCAACAAGACCCAGCAGCGCCAGGATTACCGCCTGGAGCTGATGGACGGCGACGGCTTCCAGCTGCAAGGCAAGACCGAGATCAGCCTGGCACCCGGGGAGATTACCGATGTGCCGGTGTCGGTGGCGATGACCGCAGAGAAGCCCGCCAGCAGTTCGCAGACGATCCGCTTCAAGGTCTCGGACGTGGATGAGCCGTGGATTTACAGCGCGGCGGACAGCCGGTTTGTGGCGCCATTGAATCGCTGAGCCCAAGCTTTCAGCAACACTGGAGATTAAATGTGGGAGCGGGCTTGCTCGCGAAAACGGTGTGCCAGTCAATGGATACATCAACCGAAAGATTGCTTTCGCGAGCAAGCCCGCTCCCACCGTTTGATCTGTGTTCAATCAGCAAAATCTGTTCAAAGCACTGAGCCCCAATGAAACGCTACGAAAAATTCGCCGACGACATCGCAGAACTGATCCGCTCCGGCGTGCTCGGGCCCGGCCAGCGCGTGCCTTCGGTGCGTTATGCCAGCCAGACCTACGGTGTCAGCCCGTCCACGGTGTTCCAGGCGTACTACCTGCTGGAGCGACGCGGGCTGATCCGCGCCCGGCCGCGCTCCGGGTACTTCGTCAACACCCATGCGCCCAGCCCGTTTTCCGAGCCGGTGGTGAGTGCCCATGTGCACGAGTCCACCGAGGTGGACGTCAGCGAGTTGGTGTTCTCGGTGCTCGATTCCATCAAGGACCCGCAAACCGTGCCCTTCGGCTCGGCCTTCCCCAGCCCGACGCTGTTCCCGCTGCAACGCCTGGCCCGTTCCCTGGCCAGCGCCAGCCGGGAAATGGACCCGCGCATGGTGGTCACCGACATGTCGCCGGGCAACCCGCAACTGCGCCGGCAAATTGCCTTGCGCTACATGGTGGGCGGGCTGATGCTGCCCATGGAAGAACTGTTGATCACCAACGGCGCCCTTGAAGCACTGAACCTGTGCCTGCAAGCCGTGACCGAGCCGGGCGACCTGGTGGCCATCGAAGCACCGGCGTTCTACGCCAGCCTGCAAATCCTCGAGCGCCTGAAACTCAAGGCGGTGGAAATCCCCGTACACCCGCGCGATGGCATCGACCTCAAGGTGCTGGCGCAAAGCCTGGAGCGCTACCCGATCAAGGCCTGCTGGTGCATGACCAGTTTCCAGAACCCGATGGGCGCAACCATGCCCGAGGCCCGGAAACAGGAACTGGTGGAGTTACTGCGCAGCCACCAGGTGCCGCTGATCGAAGACGACGTGTACGCCGAGTTGTACTACGGTCAACAGGCGCCCAAACCGGCGAAGGCGTTCGACACCGAAGGCCTGGTGATGCATTGCGGCTCGTTCGCCAAGAGCCTGGCTCCGGGCTACCGCATCGGCTGGGTCGCCGCCGGACGTTATGCGCAGAAGATCGAGCGGCTGAAGTTGATGACGTCGCTGTGTGCCTCGATGCCCGCCCAGGCGGCGATTGCCGATTACCTGCAACACGGCGGGTACGACCGGCACCTGCGTAAATTGCGTTACGCGCTGGAAGAACAGCAAAGCGCCATGCTCGCCGCCATCGCGCGCTATTTCCCGGCGCAGACACGGGTCAGCCAGCCTGCCGGCGGCTACTTCCTGTGGCTGGAATTGCCGGAACAAACCGACTCGTTGAAGTTGTTCCAGATGGCGCTGGCCCAGGGCATCAGCATCGCACCGGGACCGATCTTCTCGCCGACACAGCGCTTCAGGAACTGCATTCGCTTGAACTACGGCAGCCCGTGGGATGAGTCGTGTGAGAAGGCGATGGAGACGCTGGGGAAGATCGTGCGGTCGTTTTGAAAGGCTGCATGAAAACAACTCACGTCATCGCGGGCAAGCCCGGATCCCACAATTGATCGCGTGTCGCTGTGGGAGCCGGGCTTGCCCGCGATGACGCCCGGACAGGCGCTATAACTTTATCGGCCGCCCGCCAGGTCAAGAAAGGTTCCCGTCGCATAGGACGCCTTGTCCGAGAGCAGCCAGATAATCCCTTCCGCAACTTCCTCTGCACGCCCGCCACGGGCCATGGGGATGCCCGGCTCAAGCTTGCTGACCCGATCCGGATCGCCGCTCAGGGCGTGGAAGTCGGTGAAAATAAACCCGGGACGCACGCCATTGACCCGGATCCCCTCGCCCGCCACTTCCTTGGAGAGCCCGAGAGTGAAGGTATCCAGCGCGCCCTTGGACGCGGCGTAATCCACATATTCCCCCGGCGAGCCCAACCGGGCGGCGGCCGATGAAACGTTGACGATGCTGCCGCCCTGCCCGCCATGCTTGGGCGACATGCGCAGCAGCGCATGCTTGGCGCACAGGATCGGCCCCAACACATTGGTCCTGAGGGTCTTCAGGATGCGGAACTCGGACATCTCATCGACCCGCGACTTGTGCCCGACGGTACCTGCGTTGTTGACCAGTGCCGTCACCCGGCCCAGTTCGGTATCGACCCGGTGGAACAGGCCAATCACTTCGTCTTCAATGCTGACATCAGCCCGCACGGCAATCGCCTGGGCGCCGAGGGCACGCACTTGCTCAAGTACGCGGTGGGCGGCGTCTTCATCGGCCTGGTAATTGATACAGATGCGATAGCCCTGGACGGCGGCCAGCAGCGCCGTGGCGGCGCCGATCCCACGACTGCCACCGGTGATGACGACGACTTTGTCCATGTGTAAGGTCTCCTGGTTCAACGTGAGCTGATGGATCCAATACTACCTGCGCCCTGCAGGTTTTGCATGGGCTCACATCACCGAATGCACACTCACCACCTGCTCGGCGCGCTGGATGTCGGCCATGAAACCCTCGGCCGGCAACGGATGCCCCAGCAGATACCCCTGAAGCGAATCGCAGCCCAGCCGGGTGAGGAAGCTCTGCTGTGAGTCGGTCTCTACACCCTCGGCCACAATGCGCAGGCCCAGGGCCTGACCGAGGGCGACGATGGCCGAGACGATAGCGGCGTCGTCGCTGTCGTGCTCCAGGTCACGCACGAAGCCCCGGTCGATCTTCAGCTCATTGGCCGGCAGGCGCTTGAGGTACATCAGGCTCGAATAGCCGGTACCGAAGTCGTCGATGGACAGGTCGACGCCCATGTCCGAAAGCTTCTGCAACACCGTCATGCTCGCGTCGGCATCGCTCATGGCGGTGGTTTCGGTGATTTCCAGGGTCAGGCTGTTGGCTGGCAAGCGGTGGCGTTCCAGGGCAGCGGCGACACTCTTGACCAGCCCGGCGTGGCAGAACTGCAACGCCGACAGGTTCACGGCAATGCGCCAGTCGTGATAGCCCTGGGCATACCACACCTGCATCTGGCGGCAGGCTTCGTTGAGTACCCATTCGCCGATGGGGATGATCAGCCCGGTCTTTTCCGCCAGCTCGATAAACTTGTCCGGCAACAACAGGCCTTGTTGCGGGTGCTCCCAGCGCAGCAGCGCCTCGGCACCGACCGGGCGGCCGCTGATGGCGTCGAACTTGGGCTGGTAATAAAGCCGGAACTGCTCGTGCTCCACGGCATTGCGCAAGTCCTGCAGCAGTTGCAGTTGCTTGCGCGCATTGGTGTTCATCGACACGTCGAAAAAGCTGTAGCCGTTCTTGCCCATGCCCTTGGCGTGATACATCGCCGCGTCTGCGTTCATCAGCAGTTCCTGGGGCGTGGCGCCATTGCCGGGGAACAGTGCGATGCCGATGCTGGCGGAGATTTTCAGCTCATGCTCGGCGACGTGGAAGGCCTGGTTGATCATGCCCACCTGGCGCTCGGCCAGGCGCAACGCATCGTCGGGCTGGCCCAATTGCACCAGCAATACAAACTCGTCACCGCCGATGCGGGCCAGGGTGTCCTGGCTGCGCAAGTCTTCGCGCAGGCGCAGGCCGACTTGCTGCAACAGCTGGTCGCCCATGTGGTGACCAAAAGCGTCATTCACCGGCTTGAAGCCGTCCAGGTCGATAAACATCAGCGCGAAGCAGCCGCCCTCTTCGTTCACCCGCTGTATCGCCTGCTGGATCCGGTCGGCGAGCAGGGTGCGATTGGGCAAGCCGGTGAGCATGTCGTGCAGGGCCAGGTGGGTGAGTTCCTGGTTGGCCTGGGTCAGGGAGTCGGCCAACACCGCGGTGCGGGCTTCCAGGCGGGCATCGGCCAGGGAGGTCAGCAGCGCGATGATCAACACTGCCAGGGTGGTGACCAGCACCAGGTTATCCAGGCCCTTGCCACTCAAGCCGTCCAGGGCCGCGCCGCAGAAGCTGCCATCGGCGAAACGCGCGGCGGCCATGCCGGTGTAGTGCATGCCGACAATCGCCACGCCCATCACCATCGCCGCCCCGCCTCGGGCCAACCGCACATACGGCGTGTTGCGCCGCAGGTTGAAGGCAATCCACAACGCCGCCGCCGACGCACCCACGGCAATCAGCAACGAGGCGGTGAACAGCGTGGGGTCGTAGTCGATGCCGGGGGTCATGCGCATGGCGGCCATGCCGGTGTAGTGCATGGCGCTGATGCCGGCGCCCATGACCAATGCGCCAAATCCCAGTTGCCACGCCGGCAAACGCGGCTGGCTCACCAGCCACAAGGCAAACCCGCTGGACAGGATCGCGATCAACAACGACAGCGCCGTGATGCCGACGTCATAGCCGAGGCTGATGGGCAGGCGGAAGGCGAGCATGCCGATAAAGTGCATCGACCAGATCCCCACGCCCATCGCCAGCGCGCCGCCGCCCATCCACAGGTACACCGCGCGGCCCCTGGCAGTGGCGATGCGGCCGGTCAGGTCCAACGCCGTATAGGATGCGAGGATCGCGACGAACAGGGAAATCAGGACCAGGGCGGGGGAATAACTACCGGTGAGCATGGGACTTCTCGTGACCTATGGGCCGAACGGCATCCGTGCCGGGCTGAAAAGTCAGGGATTGTAGCGAGAATAAATCTTGTACACCTGAAATATTGTCGTATAGCCATCATTCAAAATTTGACGCCAATCTGCTGGCTCAAAAACACCGCAGAACCCTTGTGGGAGCGGGCTTGCTCGCGAAAGCGGCGGGTCAGTTCATACACAGTTGACTGCCCCACCGTTTTCGCGAGCAAGCCCGCTCCCACACAAGCCCGTACACCAGCCAGAGCGGGGTTTACTTCTTGTCGCTCAGCTGCATTTGGCCATCCCAACCACCGCCCAGTGCAGCGATCAATTGCACACTGGCAACCAGCCGGGTTTGCAGCAGGGTCAGCACCGTACGCTCGTTGCTCAGGGCGGTGGCTTGCACGGTGACCACATCGAGATAGGCGATCAACCCGGCCTTGTACTGGTTCTGGGTCAGGCGCAGGGATTCCCGGGCCGCTTCGAGGGCCTCGTTACTCACGACCGCCTCGTCTTCCAGGACCTTGAGCTGGACCATGTAGTTTTCCACCTCGCGGAAACCGTCGAGTACGGTCTGGCGGTACTTGGCCACGGTTTCATCGTAGGACGCCTCGGCGCGGTCAACTTCGGCCGAACGCTGGCCCCCGTCGAACAGGGTCATGGCGAGTTTCGGCCCCACCGACCAGAAGCGGTTCGGCAGGCTGATCCAGTCGGCGTAGGTGCTGCTGGAGTAGCCGCCGGCCAGGCTCAGGGTCAGGTCCGGGTAGTAGGCGGTCTTGGCCACGCCGATGTTGGCGTTGGCCGCGATCACCGAGCGCTCCGCCTGAGCGATATCCGGGCGGCGCTCCAGCAGTTGCGACGGCAGGCTCACCGGAATCTGCGGCAGCGCCGGAATGTCCGTGCTCACCGCCAGGTTGAAGTTGGCCGGCGGCACACCGATCAGCACGGCAATTGCGTTTTCCAGCTGCGCCCGCTGCCAGATCAGGTCGATCATGCTGGCCTGGGTGCTTTTCAGCTGGGTCTGGGCCTGGGCGATGGCGTCCTTGCCCGAGACACCGGCGCGGTATTGGTTCTGGGTCATCTGCAGGGAGCGCTGGTAGGTGTCCACCGTGGCTTGCAGCAAACGGGTCTGTTCGTCCATGACCCGCAGTTGCAGGTAATCCTGCACCAGTTCCGATTGCTGGCTCAGGCGCATCGCCGCGAGATCCGCCGCGCTGGCTTCGGCGCTGGCTTCATTGGCTTCCAGGCCCCGGCGCAGTTTGCCCCAGATATCGGCTTCCCAGCTCACGCCCAACTGGGTGTTGAGGGTGTCGCGAATACCGCTGCTGGAGCTGCTGAGGCTGGCGTTACTGCTGCCGGTACCCTGGCTGGCCCGGCTTTTCGAGGCACTCAGGTCAACCGTGGGGAAGAACGCCCCACGGGCACTGCGCACCTGCGAGGCGGCCTGGCGATAACGCGCCTCGGCCTGGGCCACGGTCTGGTTGGAGCTGTTGAGTTTTTCTACCAGCTCATTCAGTTGTTTGTCGCCGTACAGCTCCCACCAGGCGCCCCGGGCCAGCGAGTCGCTGGGCGCGGCCTGGCGCCAGCCCTGGGCCTCTTTGTACTGGGCAGGCTCGGTCAATTCGGGGCGTTTGTAGTCCGGGCCGACGGCGCAGGCGCTGAGCATCACGCCGCACAGGGCCAGGCTCAGCAGCTTTGAGCCGCGAGTCATCGCCAGACGTTGCACGGTGGGAAACGTTGAATCGGTCATAGCGCAGTGTCCAGGGCAGCATCGGTACGCACTCCGCGCCAACCGTTGAAACGGTGGCGCAGGCGGTCGAGATAAAGGTAAACCACAGGCGTGGTGTAGAGGGTCAGGATCTGGCTGAACACCAGCCCGCCGATAATCGTCAGGCCCAGAGGCTGGCGCATTTCCGCGCCTTCGGCCGTGCTGAGCAGCAGCGGCACGGCGCCAAGAATCGCCGCCAGCGTGGTCATCAGGATCGGACGCAGCCGCACCAGGCAGGCGGCGCGGATCGATTCCAGCGGGCTCATGTCGTCCTTGCGTTCCAGTTGCAGCGCAAGGTCGATCATCAGGATCGCGTTTTTCTTCACCACCCCGATCAGCAGGAACAGCCCCAGCAGCGAGATCAGGCTGAACTCGCCCCCCAGCAGGTAAATCGAAAGCAAGGCGCCCACCCCCGCCGACGGCAAGGTCGACAGAATGGTCAGCGGGTGGATATAGCTCTCATACAGAATCCCCAATACCAGGTACACCGCCACCAATGCACCGAGGATCATGAACGGCTGTCCTTTCTGGGTGGCGGCGAAGGCGTCGGCCGTACCGGCCATCTTCGCGATCACCTCTTCCGGCAGGCCGACCTTGGCAATCGCCCGCTCAATGGCAGCCGTGCCCTGCTCCACCGTGACGCCGGGCGACATATCAAACGCAATGTTTTCCGAGGCGAACTGGCCTTCATGGCTGACCCGGTCGTCCGCCAGGCTGTTCTCATAGTGAGCGATGGCCGACAGCGGCACGCGCGCACCGGTGGACGTGATCACCTGCATCTGATTGAGGGTGATCGGGTCCTGGGCGTACTTCGGATTGACCTCCATCACCACCTGGTACTGGTTGAGGCTGTCGTAGATGGTGGAAATCTGCCGCTGGCTGTAGGCGTTGTTGAGCACGGCAGTGACCATGTCCATGTCAATGCCCAGGCGCTTGGCCTGGTCGCGGTCGACAATCAACGTCACCTGGGCCGCCCCACGTCCTTCACGGGCATCGATGGCGGTCAACTCCGGCAGCTCACGCAACGCGGCAACCACTTTCGGGTACCACAGGCGCAAGGCCGCCAGGTCGCCGCTTTGCAGGATGTAGGAATACTGCGAGGTGGTCTGGTCGCGGCCGCCACCGAATTGCAGGTCCTGGTCAGCCATCAGCATCAGGCGCCCGCCGGGCACCAGTGGCACATTCTTGCGCATGCGCTCGATCACCGCCTGGGCAGAAATCTTGCGTTCGCTGATGGGCTTGAGCCGCACCAGCATCACCGCGTTGTTGGTGCCGCTGTTGCCGCCAATAAAGCCTGCCACGCTCAACACCGCGGGGTCCTGCAGGACGGCCTTGCGGAAAATTTCCATCTTCGGCTGCATCACACTGAATGACAGCCCGTCGTCGCCACGCACAAAGCCGATCAGTTGCCCGGTGTCCTGCTGGGGCATGAAGGTTTTCGGCACCACCACATACAGCGCGACGTTGACCCCGATGGTCACCAACAGGCTGAGCAGTGTCAGGCGCTTGTGGCGCAGCACCCAGTCCAGGCTGCGGGCGTAGCCTGCCACCATGCGGTCGTTTATCTTCTGGCTCCAGCGCTGCAAGCCTGTCTCCTGGCCTTTGACATGGGGCTTGAGCCAGCGGGCGCAGAGCATCGGGGTCAGGGTCAGCGACACCACCAGCGAGACGATGATCGCCGCTGCCAGGGTGATGGAAAACTCGCGGAACAGGCTGGTAACGATACCGCCCATGAACAGGATCGAGAGGAACACCGCCACCAGCGAGACGTTCATTGACAGCAAGGTGAAGCCGACTTCCTGGGCCCCCAGGTAAGCCGCCTTCATCGGCGGCACACCCTCGTCGATGTGCCGGGAAATGTTCTCCAGCACCACGATGGCATCGTCCACCACCAGGCCGGTGGCGAGGATCAGCGCCATCAGCGACAGGTTGTTCAGGGAAAAGCCGAACAGGTACATCACTGCAAACGTGCCCACCAGCGACACCGGCACCGCCAGGGTGGGAATCAGCGAGGCGCGGAAGTTGCCGAGGAACAGGTACACCACCAGGATCACCAGGGCCACGGCAATCAGCAGGGTCATCTCGGCTTCGTGCAAGGTGGCGGTGATCACCGGCGAACGGTCCATGGCCAGGTTCAGCTTGACGCTGGACGGCAACACCGCCTGCAAGGCCGGCAGTTGTGCCTTGATCTGCTTCACCGTCTCGATGATGTTGGCGCCGGACTGGCGGTTGATCACCAGCAGCACCGCCGAGTCATTGTTGAAGAAGCCGCTGTTGTAGCGGTCCTCGACGCCGTCGCTGATCTTCGCCACATCCCCCAGGCGCAAGGCCGCGCCATTCTGGTAGCGGATCAGCAGCGGTTCATAGTCCTTGGCCTTTTCCAGCTGGTCGTTGGCCTGGATCTGCCAGTTGCGCTGGCTGTCCTCCAGCGAACCCTTGGGCCGGCGCACGTTGGCATTGGCGATGGTATTCCGCACATCGTCCAGGGCCACGCCGTACTGGTCGAGGGCCTTGGGTTCCAGTTCGATACGCACGGCGGGCAAGGAGCTGCCGCCGATCTGCACTTCACCCACGCCCGGCACCTGGGACAGGCTCTGGGACAGGATGGTCGAGGCCAGGTCGTACAGCTGGCCCTTGGGCAACACGTCCGAGGTCAGGGACAGCACCATGATGGGCGCCTGGGACGGGTTGATCTTCTTGTAGGTGGGCATGCTGCGCATGCCACTGGGCAGCAGGTTACGCGAGGCGTTGATCGCCGCTTGCACTTCCCGCGCCGCGCCGTTGATGTCGCGATTGGAGTCGAACGCCAGGATCACCCGGGTCGAACCCTGGCTCGACGAACTGCTCATGGTGGTAATGCCGGCAATCGCGCCGAAGGAACGCTCCAGCGGCGTGGCCACCGTAGACGCCATCACCTCGGGGCTGGCCCCCGGCAAGCTGGCCGACACCACGATCACCGGGAAATCGATCTGCGGCAATGGCGACACCGGCAACAGGTTGAAGCTGACGCCGCCCAGCAGCATGATCGCCAGGCTCAGCAGCATGGTGGCTACCGGCCGGCGAATGAAAGGTCCGGACAGGTTCATGACTCAACCGGCTCCAGGCGCACCGGCTCTTTGCGCCAGCGACGGCCGAGGCGGTCGAAATACAGGTAGATCACCGGGGTGGTAAACAGGGTCAACACCTGGCTCACCAGCAACCCGCCCACCATCACCAAGCCAAGCGGCTGGCGCAACTCGGCGCCGGAGCCGGTGGCGAGCATCAACGGCACGGCACCGAACAGCGCCGCCAGGGTGGTCATCAGGATCGGCCGGAAGCGCAACAGCGCCGCCTGGTAGATCGCGGTTTGCGGGTCCAGGCCCTGGTTGCGCTCAGCGTCGAGGGCAAAGTCGATCATCATGATCGCGTTCTTCTTCACGATGCCGATCAGCAGGATGATGCCGATGATCGCGATCATCCCCAGGTCGTTGCCACTGAGCAGCAAGGCCAGCAAGGCGCCTACCGCTGCCGACGGCAAGGTCGAGAGAATGGTGATCGGGTGGATGTAGCTCTCATAGAGCACACCCAGCACGATGTACATGGTCACCACCGCCGCCAGGATCAGCAGCAAGGTGCTCGACAGCGAAGCCTCGAATGCCTGGGCCGCGCCCTGGAACTGGGTCTGCACGCCCACCGGCATGCCGATGTCTTTCTGGGCCTGGTTGATCAGTTCGACGCCCTTGCCCAGCGCCACGCCGGGGGCCAGGTTGAACGACATCATCACCGCCGGGAACTGACCGATATGCGCGATCGCCAACTGGGCCTGGCGCTGTTCCACATGGGCCAGGCTCGACAGCCGCACCTGGCCGCCGTCGGTGGTTTTCACATGGATCTGGTTCAGGGCGTCCGGGCCGAGGGTTTCACCGGACTGGGCCTGCAATACCACGCGGTACTGGCTGGCCTGGGTGTAGATGGTGGATATCTGCCGCTGGCCGAACGCGTCGTACAGCGCGTCGGTGATGGTCGACACCGACACACCAAGGCGCGATGCGGCGTCACGGTCGATCACCAGGTACACCTGCAAGCCCTTGTCCTGCAGGTCGCTGGCGACGTCGGAGAGTTCCGGCAACTGGCCGAGGGCGTGTACCAGCTTTTCACTCCACAAGGCCAGCAGCTCGGCGTCCGGCGAGGACATGCTGAACTGGTACTGGGTACGGCTGACGCGGTCTTCGATGGTCAGGTCCTGCACCGGCTGCATGAACAGGCGAATCCCCACCAGCTTGTCCAACTGCGGCTGCAGGCGCGTGATGATCTGCGCCGCGCTCAGGTCCCGTTCGCCGTGGGGCTTGAGGTTGATCAGCAGGCGACCACTGTTGAGGGTGGCGTTATCACCGTCTACCCCGATATAGGACGACAGGCTCTCCACCGCCGGGTCTTCGAGGATGATCTTCGCCAGTTCCTGCTGGCGCTGGCTCATCGCCGCAAAGGAAATCGACTGTGGCGCTTCGGAAATGCCCTGGATCACACCGGTGTCCTGCACCGGGAAGAAGCCCTTGGGCACCACCATGTACAACACCACGGTCAGGCCCAGGGTGGCGATGGCCACCAGCAGGGTCAGCGGCTGATGCTTGAGCACCCACTGCAACTTGCGCCCGTAGGCCTCGATCAGCCAGTCGATCCAGGCGCCGCTGGCCTTGTAGAAACGGCCCTGCTCTTCCTCTTTCGGCTCACGCTTGAGCAACCGCGCGCACATCATCGGCGTCAGGGTCAGGGACACCACCAGGGAAATCAGGATCGCCACCGCCAGGGTGATCGCGAATTCACGGAACAAGCGCCCCACCACGTCCGCCATGAACAGCAGCGGGATCAATACCGCGATCAGCGACAGGGTCAGGGAAATCAGGGTGAAGCCGATCTGCTTGGCGCCCTTGAGCGCCGCATTGAGCGGTGTATCGCCTTCCTCGATGTAGCGGGAAATGTTCTCCAGCATCACGATGGCGTCGTCCACCACAAAACCGGTGGCGATGGTCAGCGCCATCAGCGTCAGGTTGTTGATGGAGAAACCGGCGAGGTACATCACGCCGAAGGTGCCCACCAGGGACAGCGGCACGGCGATGGACGGAATGATGGTCGCGCTGAAGCGGCGCAGGAACAGGAACGTCACCATCACCACCAGGGCAATGGCGATCAGCAATTCGTGTTGTACATCCTTGACCGAGGCCCGGATGGTCTGGGTACGGTCGGTAAGCACCGTCACGTCCAGGCCCGCCGGCAGGTTGTCGGTGATGCTTGGCAACAGCGCCTTGATGCGGTCCACCACCTCGATGACGTTGGCCCCGGGCTGGCGCTGGATGTTCAGCAGGACCGCCTGGTTTTCGTTGGCCCAGGCCGCGAGGCGTTCGTTCTCGGCGCCGTCGACGATCTGCGCCACATCCTTGAGCCGCAACGGCGCGCCGTTGTTGTAGGCGAGGATCAGTTCGGCGTATTCCTTGGGCGAGACCAACTGGTCGTTGGCGTCGAGCATCGACACCCGCGTGGGGCCGTCAAAGTTACCCTTGGGCTGGTTGACGTTGGAGGCGGCGATCAGGGTGCGCACATCCGACAGGTTCAGGCCGTTGGCCGCCAGGGCCTCGGGGTTGACCTTGATCCGCACCGCCTGGCGCTGGCCGCCGGCGATGCTGACCATGCCGACGCCGCTGATCTGCGCGATCTTCTGCGCCATGCGCGTGTCGACCAGGTCATTGAGCTTGGGCAGCAACATGGTCTTGGAGGTGATGGCCAGGGTCAGCACCGGGGTATCCGCCGGGTTGACCTTGTTGTACACCGGCGGCGCCGGCAGGTCCTTGGGCAGCAGGTTGGTGGCGGCGTTGATCGCGGCCTGCACCTGTTGCTCGGCGACATCCATGTTGATGTCGAGGTTGAAACGCAGGGTCAGCACCGAGGCGCCGCCGGAGCTGGTGGAGGCCATCTGGGTCAGGCCAGGCATCTGCCCGAACTGACGCTCAAGGGGCGCCGTGACCGCGCTGGTCATTACGTCCGGACTGGCGCCGGGGTACAGGGTCATCACCCGGATGGTCGGGTAATCCACCTGGGGCAAGGCCGAGACCGGCAGCAGGCGATAAGCGATCACGCCGGCCAGGACAATGGCCAGCATGCTCAGGGTAGTGGCTACCGGGCGAAGGATGAACAGCCGCGAGAGGTTCATGCGCCGCCCTTTTGCGCCTTGGCGGCGTCAGCCGGGCCTTGTTGCGTCTTGGCTGCCGGCTGGCCCTGGAGGTGTTCGGTCGGCGTGGTCGGCACTTCAGTGCTGTCGTTGACCACTTCAATGTCACTGCCGTCCTTCAGGCGGTCGGTGCCTTCCAGCACCACGCGGTCGCCGGCGGCCAGGCCTTGCTTGATCACGGTGTTGTCGCCGTCGGAATCACCGATCACCAGCGGACGCACCTTGACCTTCTTGTCGCCATCGAGCACGTAGACGAAGGTGCCGGTATTGCCGAACTGAATCGCCGCCGACGGCGCCAGCACCACGTTGTGCAGGGTGTCGGCCAGCAGGTGCACGTTCACGAACTGGTTCGGGAACAGCGCCTGGTCCTTGTTATCGAACCGCGCCTTGAATTTCAGGGTGCCGGTGGTGACGTCGATCTGGTTATCGAGGCTTTGCAGCACGCCCGTGGCTTTCACCGCGACATCGCCACGGTCCCAGGCTTCCACCGGCAGCTTGTTGCCGGCGTGATAACGCGCCAGCACGGTTTCCAGGGTGTTTTCCGGCAACGTGAAGACCACGCTGATGGGTTGGGTCTGGGTGATCACCGCCAGGAAGGTGGTGTCATTGGCGGCGACGAGGTTGCCCACGTCCACCTGACGCAGGCCGACACGCCCGGTAATCGGTGCGCGGATCTTGGTGAATTCGAGGTTGAGCTTGGCGTCATCCACTGCGCCCTGGTTGGTCTTGACCGTGCCCTGGTACTGCAACACCAGCGCTTCGGCGGTATCCAGGGTCTGCTTGGCGATACTGTCCTGGGCATACAGGTCGCGATAACGCTGCACGTCGACCTGGGCGTTTTTCAGCTGGGCCTGGTTCTGCAGCAACGTGCCCTGGGCCTGGAGCAAGGCATTCTGGTAACTGCGCGGGTCGATTTCCGCCAGCAGGTCACCGGCCTTGACCATCTGCCCTTCTTCAAAGGCGACCTTGACCAGCTCTCCGCCAACCCGGCTGCGCACATTGATGGTGTTGAGTGCCGTCACCGTACCCAGCGCCTTGTAGTACACCGGGAACTCGCCCAGCACCGCCGGCGCCACACGCACCGGCACCGGGCCAGTAGAACCCCCAAAGCCCGGGCGCATCATCCCCGACTTGCCGGCATGCCCGGCGGGCTTCTTCTCGGCGCTGTCCTTGTGGCTGGTGCCAGGCCAGAACTTCCAGCACAGGCCGGCAATGACCAGCAGCACGAGGAGGCCGAACAGCCAGCGGCGGGAGTGACGAGGGGTGGATTGCATGGAGTGATCAACCATTGGGTGCGAGAGCTTCTTCTTCGGGAGGCTGAAAGATAAGCACTGGGGCGCGTTAAGAAAAGCGCCTTTACCGGCTATTTACCTTGGATTACAACTTTTAACTTCTGTGCTTAGTCCATTCGCTATCTGGCTAAGCCTCTGAAGCACAAATAAAAACGGCCTGGACTAGGCCAGGCCGTAATACTGCATCACGCGTGTTACTGCAAAACGACAGTAATGCGTAGTAACAGTTACTTCAAAACAGCCAGGGCTGCCTCGTAGTTCGGCTCTTGGCCGATTTCGCTGACCAGTTCGCTGTGCAGCACGTTGTCGTTCTCGTCCAGTACCACGACGGCACGGGCGGTCAGGCCTTTGAGCGGGCCATCAGCAATCGCAACACCGTAGTCGACAGCAAAGGCTGCCTCACGGAAGTCCGACAGGTTCTTCACGTTTTCCAGGCCTTCGGCACCGCAGAAACGCGCCTGGGCAAATGGCAGGTCGGTGGAAATGCACAACACTACGGCGTTGTTCACGTCGTTGACCTGGGCGTTGAACTTGCGAACCGAAGTGGCGCAGGTCGGGGTATCAACGCTTGGGAAAATGTTCAGCACTTTGCGCTTGCCGGCGAAAGTCGCCAGGGTCGCGTCAGACAGGTCGCCGGCAGTCAGGGTGAAGTCTGGCGCCTTGGCGCCGACTTTCGGCAAATCGCCTTCGACCTGGACAGGGTCGCCTCGGAGGGTAACTTGAGCCATGAACGGAATCCTTCTAGTGGTGGTAGTGAAACGAATTTCAGGTGCCGAAGTTAAACACAAAGTTCGATTGGCACCTATGGGCGGACGCAAATTGTCATGGTGCGAGGCTCAACGCCCCGCCGCCACGAACCCGCGCTGCAGATCCTCGATCAACGCCTCCACATCCTCCAGCCCCACATGCAGGCGCACCACCGGGTTCAATCCACGGTCGGCGGCGCTCTGGCGATCCTGTGTATCGGCCAGGGTCACCAGGCTTTCAAAGCCGCCCCAGGATGCGCCCAGGCCAAACAGCTGCAGGCCGTCGATAAACCGTTCGACGTAGCCGGCATCCGCGCGGTCGAGTTCGAAGGACAGCAAACCGTTGCTCCCGCTGAAGTCACGCTTCCACAGCGCGTGGCCAGGATGCTCCGCCAGTGCCGGATGAAACACCCGCCTGACCTGCGGCTGCGCCTGCAACCACTGGGCAATCTTCAACGCCTGGCGCTCGTGCACGTCCAGCCGAGAGGCCAGGGTGCGTGCGCCACGCAGGATCAGGTAGGCATCGTCGGCACTCACTGCATTGCCAAAGGTATCGCTCATTTTCGCCAGGGCCGGCCATGCCGCTTCGGTGGTGCAGACGCTGCCCATCATCACGTCGCTGTGGCCGCCAAGGTACTTGGTCAAGGCCATGATCGAGATGTCGGCACCCAGCGCCAGCGGCCGGTACAGGTACGCCGAGCCCCAGGTGTTGTCCACCGCCAGCAGAATGCCTCGCGGCTTGCACAGTGCGGCTAGCGCGGGCAGGTCACACAGTTCATACAGCAGCGAACCCGGCACTTCGGCGTAGACCATTTTGGTGTTGGCCTGCAGTTGCGCTTCCAGGCCGCTGCCGTCCGGGGCGAAATAGCTGACTTCGATGCCGAATGGCTGGAGGAACTCCCGGGCCAGTTTGCGCACCGGCGAATAGACGGCGTCGGTGATCAACACATGGTCGCCGGGCCGCAGGTAGGCCAGGAACGTCTGCGCCGCGGCGGCGAGCCCGGTGCCATACAGCCGTGTGCGATAGCCCCCCTCAAGTTCGGTGACCAGATCTTCCAGCGCAAACGCAGTGGGATTGCCACGTGCGCCGTAGCTCAGGACCCGCTCACTGTCGCGTCGGGAGCGCGCGTCACGCATCTGGGCCAGGTTGTCGAACAGCACGGTGCTCAGGCGGGTGATCGGTACGTTCACCGCCCGACCACCATTGCCGCCTTCGGTACGCGCCGCGTGAATCAGCCGGGTACGCACCCGTGACGCGGGCAACAACGGCTTGAGACTGGCGATTTCCGCTTCGCTCATCTGTGCCAACAGGCCAATTTCCCAGGCGAGATATTGGCGAGCAGCGTCCTTGTTGCCGCTATGGCGGTCGTGGGTGAAGAACAGGAAGTCGATGCACTGGTTGTCCGGAGGCGTTTGCGCATCCTCGATCACCGGCAAACCGGCCGCAACCCACGCGGCATAGCCGCCGTCGAGCAAACGCACATCGCCGCCCAAGCCCAACGCAGCAAAAGCGGCCAGTGCCGGATCATCAGCCAGCAGCACCAGTGGACGCCCACCCGCGGTCAACCGCGAACGAATCGACCAGCGCGAACCGACAATCCGGCCCTTGCGATGGATCATGCTCGGGCGCAGGTCCACCAGGTCAACGGTGCCATCCTTCAACGCGTCAGCCAGTGCCTGCACCGATATCACCGGCAGCGCTTCAAAGGAGACAGTCCCCTTTACCTCCAGCGCCAATCCACTGTGGACGCCACCCTCCAGCACATACGCCTCATGCCCCAACTGCCGCAGCCAACTGGCGACAATCGGCGCACGCACACCATCACTGTCCAACAGCACCACCCGCGCCTGACGCACGCCGATGTACAGGTCAGTGGACTGGATCAACTGCCCGCCCGGCGTGTGTTGCGCCCCCGGCAAACTGCCGGCGGCAAATTCTTCAGCGGTACGCACATCGCACAGGAACAGGCTACGGGCCGGGTCCGTTGCCCATTGGCGAACCTGCTCCGCCTTGACACTGACCACCCCTGCCCGCTCCGCCAATTGCCGGGCAGCCGCGCGCTGTCGGGCCAGATCCGTCGAGACCTGATCGGCATAACGCCGGGTACTGCCATGCTCCAGCTTGAAATCCGCCAGGTACCAACCCTGGGTACCGTTTTCCAATGCATAAACCGGGTTCTTCACACCCAGATTGATCAACGTCTGGGCACCGATAATGCTGCGGGTACGCCCGGCGCAGTTGACCACGATCGGCGTGGTTTCATCCGGCACCAGATCGTGCACGCGGTAGCCCAGCTCACCATTGGGGCAGCAGATGGAACCGGGAATGGTCATCTTGCGGTATTCATCGAACGGCCGACCGTCCAGCACCACCAGCGGCTCGCCCGTGGCCTGCCAGTCCGCCAGTTGCTGCGCGGTGACGTGGGGCGTGTGGCTGGCCTCTTCCACCAATTCGCCAAAGGCTTTCGACGGCACATGCACCCCGGCGAACAACTGCAGACCCGCCGCCTGCCAAGCGTTCGCACCACCTTCCAGCACATGCACATGGCGGTAGCCCAGCGCTTGCAAACGCAGTGCCGTGCGCGCAGCCACATCGCCGCCGTCCTGGTCGTAGATCACCAGGCGCACCCGGGGATTCGGTGCCAGGCGCTGCACCTCCAGTTCCAGGCGGCTATAGGGCAGGTTCACCCCGTGAAACAGGTGGGCCTCGCCGTATTGGCCGTGCTCGCGTACGTCGAACAGGGCGATTTCCTGGCCGTCAAACAGCCATTGTTGCAATTGCCCGGGTGTGATGGTCTGGCTCATGGAAGTCCCGCAAAAAATAGATGGGTTACTGCAAGGCCAGCGAACGCTCGCCGGCGGCCACTTCACGGCCCTTGGCATAGGCCCGCTGGACTGCCGGGCGCGCCTTGATGCGCAGACGCCAGGCCTGGATGTTCGGGTAGTCCGCCAGGTCCTGGCCTTGGCGCAGGGGCTGGATCCACGGGAAGATCGCCATGTCGGCCACCGAGTATTCGCCCGCCACATACGGCACCTCCGCCAGGCGCTGCTCCAGCACCCGATACAGGCGCGTGGCTTCGGCGTTCAGCAGGTCCAGGGCAAAGGGAATCGGTTCCGGGGCCTTCTCCTTGAACAGCTGCAACTGGCTCAGGTACGGGGTGATATGCCCTACCTGCCAGAACAGCCATTCCTGGACCTTCTGGCGCTCGGCGGTACCGGCGGGCGGCAGGAAGCGCCCGGCCTTGTCCGCCAGGTAGTTCAGGATCGCCCCGGACTCGAACAGGCTCAGGGGTGCTTCAAGGCGGTGGTCGACAATCGCCGGAATCCGCCCATTCGCACTGATGCGCTGGAAGCTTTCCTGCTTCTGCGCGCCTTCGCGGATGTTGACCGGAATCAGGCGGTACTCCGCCTCCAGCTCTTCCAGCAGGATGCCGACTTTCAGGCCGTTGCCCGTAGGCCAGTAATACAGATCAATCATAAAAAACCCTGGATGAACGCGGATCCAATTGTGGGAGCGGGCTTGCTCGCGAATGCGGTGGGTCAGAAACGCATTCATTGGCTGACACACCCCATTCGCGAGCAAGCCCGCTCCCACATTTGATGTGTGTTGTGCTCAGGAATAGGCCCGGATTGAAGGCGCCATCTGCGAGGCGTTGTAGTTGAGGATCCGGCCGTCTGCTTCAACGCCATAACGGCCATTGAGGGATTCCAGCGGCAAGCCGTACAGGTGGAAATGCAAGGTCGCCTGCTCACCCTCAACGCGAATCCCGTGCAGGTCTTCACCGAGGAACGAGATAGAGGTGCCCGGCTGCACGACGACTTCTTTCTCAAGGGTCAGGGTGGTGAAGCCTTCCTCACGCCCTTCATCGTTGCGGCCATACACGTAGTTGATTTCCTGGCCTTCAACGGCACTGATGATCGCCCAGGTTTCGTGGTTGTGCGGGATGGTGCTTTTGCCCGGCAGCAACGAGTTCAGGTACAGGGTGGGCGTGTCGCCGTCGTCGTTCAGGCGATAGCGGAACGCGGTACTGCCCTGCCCCGGCACCGGCGCGGGGAATTCGCTGAAGTTGAACAGGTCCCGGCGCTCGGCCAGGGTTTCCAGCAGCCCGACGATTTCCACCAGGGCCGCGCGGTCTACGCCACGCTGGTTGATGACGCGGATCTGCTGCAGGAAGTCTTCGATAACGGCGGCACGGTTTGCGGTACTCATGACGAGGTTCCTCTTGTTAGACGGACAGGGTGTAGCGGCTCAGGTTGGTCAACAGGTACGGATCGTTGGCGATCGGCGGCCGACGGCCGGGATCGCCCAAGGCATGGCGCAGGAATTCCTGGGTCCGTTCACTGGTGGGACGCTGGAAGATCTGCTCGGCGCTGCCGTGCTCGACGATCACGCCGTTTTCGGTGAAATAGACGATGTCGCTGATCTCTTCGGCAAAGCGCATTTCGTGGGTCACCAGCACGCAGGTCATGCCTTCTTCGGTCAGCTCGCGAATCACCGTCAGTACTTCACCGACGGTTTCCGGGTCCAGGGCCGAGGTCACTTCATCGAACAGGATCAGTTCCGGGCGCATCGCCAACGCCCGGGCAATCGCCACCCGCTGCTGTTGGCCGCCGGACAATTGGCCCGGATAGGCATCGGCCTTGTGCTCCATGCGCACCTTGGCCAACAGCGCCCGGGCATCTTTCTCGGCATCGGCACGGTTGCGACCGAGCACCTTGCGCGGGGCGATCACCAGGTTTTCCAGCACGGACAAATGCGGGAACAGGTTGTATTGCTGGAATACAAAACCCACACGCTTGCGCAACTCGATGCGCTGGGCTTCCTGGGTCAGCGTATCGACCCGGGTTTCGCCCACGCGAATGGTTCCGCGCTGGGGCTGCAACAGGCCGGTGATGCAACGCAGGATGGTCGACTTGCCCGAGCCCGACGGGCCGATGATCGACACCGCCTGGCCGCGATGCACATCGAGGTCGATGCCCTTGAGCACCCGGTTGTCACCGAACGACAGCTGCAAATCCCGCAGGCTGACCAGGGGTTCAATAGAAGGCATAACGGCGCTCCAGGCGTTGGGTCAAACGGGAAATCGGGTAGCAGTAGGCAAAGAACAGCACCAGCAAACTCAGGTAGATCACCACGGTAAAGCCGGTCATGTTCACGGTGTTGCTGGCGATCTGTGCGGTGTCGATCACGTCGTGCACGCCCACCAGCGACGCCAGGGCGGTGCCCATGGTGACCACCGCGTAGAGGTTCATCCACGGCGGCAACATGCGCTTGAAGCACTGGGGCAGGATGATCGAGCTGAATATCTGGCCGCGGGTAAATGCCAGTGAGCGCGCCGCTTCCCATTGGGTGCTGGGGATCGAGCCGATGGCGCCGCGAAAGATCTCCGCCACGTTGGCGCTGGCCGGCAATGCCAGGCCAATCGTCACCTTGACCCAGTCCGGGAACGACACGTAGCTGCTGCCGATATGGATCTCGAACGGGAACACGTAGGTGGTGAAATAGATCAGCACCAGCCACGGTGCATTGCGGAAAACCTGCACCCAGATCCGCGCGGGCAACCGCAGCAGGCGCAACGGCGACAGCGCTAACGCGCCCACCATCAGCCCCAGCAGCGAACCAAGACCAATCGCCACCAGGCTGATCAGGATGTTCTGGCCGAAACCAGTCACCAGCGCCGGCGACCATTGCAGCAACGCCGACAGCACCGGGAATGAATCAATGGCCATAGCCGGGCATCCTCAGGCGCGCTTCCAGCCAGCGCCCCACACAATTGACGGTAAAACTCAGCAAGCCGAAAAAGCTCAGGATCAGAATCATCAGCTCCAGCACGTTGTCGCTCTGGGTCCAGATCATGATCGAGGCGTAGGTGATATCGCCCACAGCGATGGCCGAGGCCACGGCGGTCATTTTCACCAGGTCGATCAGGTTGTTGATCAGCGACGGCAGCGCGAAACGCAGGGCCAACGGCAACTGCACATTCCACAGCAATTGCCGGCTGCTGAAGGCCAGGGAGCTGGCGGCTTCCAGGGTCACGGCGGGCACCGCCTCAATGCCGGCGCGCAGGGCTTCGGCGTGGAACGCGCCCTTGTGCAGCGAAATCACGATCACCACCCAGGCAAACGGCGTCAGCGGGTTGGCCGCGCCGACGGCCTGGGTCAGCAGCATGTTCAACACCAGGAATGCGCAGTACAGCTGCACCAGGGTCGGCGTGTTGCGGGTGACTTCGATAAACACCCGCGCCGGTTTGGCCAGCCACGGGTTGCCGGAAGTCAGCAGCGCCGCCAGGCTGATCCCGGCCAGCAGGCTGCCGACGATGGTGAACAGGCACAACAGCACCGTGGTCAGCGCGCCCTGCTCCAGGGTGCCGCGCTGATAGGCATCCAGCAGGAAGCTGTAGTTGAGGCCGATACCGGCGGCCCAGTGCACAAAAAGCTCCAGCCAATGACTCATTCGACGCCCCGCAGCTTGCCGCAGGCGACAGCGATACGGCGGCCGGCCTCGGCCACGCTGTCGGTCGCCGTAGCGATGGACAGGCGAAACCACGGCGACAGGCCGTAGGCACTGCCCGCTACTCCGGCGACGCCCTCCTCCAGCAAGTACGCGACGACATCGCCATCATCGTCCAGCCGCTCACCGTCCGGGCGATAGCGACCAAGCAACCCGGCGCAACGCACGAACACGAAAAAGCCGCCCTGGGGTTCGAGTACTTCCAGGCCCTCGACAGTGCCGAGGGCCATCATCAACAGGTCCCGGCGCAGTTGATAGGCCGCTACCTGCTCGGCCAAAAAGCCCAGCCCGCCGGTGAATGCGGCCAATGCAGCGGCTTGACCGACGGAAGAAGCGCCGGAGGTGGATTGCGATTGCACCACCGCCATGGCGTTGGTCAGCGTCTGCGGCCCGGCGCCAAAACCGATGCGCCATCCGGTCATGGCGTAGGTCTTGGACACGCCGCCCACCAGCAGGCAACGGTCCTGCAAATCCGGTGCGACGTTCAGCAGGCTCTGGGCCGGGCGGCCGTCGAAACGAATGTGTTCGTAGAGTTCATCCAGCAGCACCAGCACCTGGGGATGGCGACGCAGCACCTCGGCCAGCGCCTGTAATTCAGCCTCGCTGTACACGGCACCGCTCGGGTTGCCCGGGCCGTTGAGGATCAGCCAGCGGGTGCGCTGATTGATGTGCTGTTCCAGTTGGGCCGGCAGCAGCTTGCAGCCCTGCTCCAGCCCGCACTCGATAAACACCGGTTCGCCACCGTTGAAGCGCACGCTGTCGGGGAACGACGGCCAGTAAGGCGTCGGCACCAGCACTTGATCGCCGTCGTCGAGGGTTGCGGCGAAGGCGTTGAAGATGATTTGTTTCGCGCCGTTGGCGATCACGATATTCGGCAGCGAATAGTCCAGGTGGTTTTCTTCGGCCAGTTTTCGCTGCACGGCCACGCGCAAGGCTTTTACCCCGGGTGTTGGCGTGTACTTGGTGGCGCCCGCAGCAATGGCTGCGCAGGCGGCTTGCTTGATGTGCTCCGGGGTATCGAAATCCGGCTCGCCGGTGGTCAGGTCCAGAATGTCGCGGCCGGCGTCACGCAGTTCCGTGGCGCGGGATTTGGCCGCCGCATTGGCCGACAGCGACACGCGCTGCACCCGCTTGGACAGGCGAACGGTCATGGCTGCACCTCAAGGACTTTGCCGGGATTGAGCAGGTTTTTCGGGTCGAGGGCCCGCTTGATGCGGCGCATCAGGTCCAGTTCCACCGGGCTTTTGTAGCGGCCCAGCAGGCCGACCTTGCGCTGGCCAATCCCGTGTTCGGCGCTGATGGAGCCGCCGTGGGCGTGGGCGCTGTCGTGTACCAGCAAGCTCAATTCGGCGTAGTTGCGCATGTGCTCGTCAACCGTTGAATCCAGCGGATGAGCCACGTTGTAATGCAGGTTGCCGTCCCCCAGGTGCCCGAACGTGAAGTTGCGAACACCGGGGAAATGCGTCTGCAACAGCGCATCGGTATGGGCGACGAAGGCGACGATTTGCGAAATGGGCACCGAGATATCGTGCTTCATATTGCGTCCGGCACGCTTCTGCGCTTCGCTCATGTTCTCCCGCAGCAGCCATAGCGCTTCGCTTTGCGCCAGGCTTTCGGCGATCAGTGCGTCGGCCAGCAGTGACTGTTCGAAGGCTTCACCGAGGACCGTTTCGAAGGCTTCGCGGGCGTGGCTTTCACCGTGGTTATCCGACAGCTCCAGCAAGGCAAACCAGGGTTGGCTGGCGTTGAGAAACGGTTGCGGGCCCTCTGGAAATTGCTCGCGCAGCAACGCAAGGCAATCGGCGCTGAGCAATTCGAATGCAGTGAGGTTTGCACCAAAACCGGCGCGGGCATGGGACAGGAACGCCACCGCCTGGGCCAACTCGTCAAAGGCCAGCAGCGCTGTCGCCTGGGCCTTGGGCAGCGGGAACAGCTTCAGGGTCGCGGCGGTGATAATCCCGAGGGTACCTTCGCTGCCCACGTACAAATCCCGCAGGTCGTAGCCGGTGTTGTCCTTGCGCAACCCTCGCAGGCCATTCCAGATTTCGCCTTCGGCGGTCACTACTTCCAGGCCCAGGGTCAACTCGCGGGTGTTGCCATAACGCAGCACGGCGGTGCCGCCTGCATTGGTGCCAAGGTTGCCGCCGATGGTGCAACTGCCTTCGGCGCCCAGACTCAATGGAAACAGGCGACCGGCTTCACGGGCCACGTCCTGGATGTTTTGCAGGATGCAGCCGGCTTCGACGGTCAGGGTGTCGTTGTCGGTATCGATCACGCGCACCCGGTTCATGCGGTCGAGCAGCAACAATACCGCGCGGCCGCTGGCATCCGGTGTGGCGCCCGCCATCAGGCCGGTGTTGCCGCCCTGGACCACGATGGGCGCTTCAAGGGCGACACACGCACGCACCACGGCGGCCACTTCCTCGGTGTTGGCCGGGTGCACCACGGCGATCACCTCGCCGGTGTAGCGGCCCTGTTTGTCGGTCAGGTACTGGGCGGCATCTTCACTGCGCTGCACATGGGCGGCGCCGAGCAGTTGTTGCAGGGTAGCGAATAGCGCTTCACTCATGGCTGTACTGCTCGTGCAGATCACGCAGGGCTTGGGACGGAGCCATGCCGGTACGTTCGCCGAGGGCGATCAACCAGCCGCTGCGATGCCAGTCGCGCACGATGGCGTCGAGCCTGGCCTGGGTGTCGTGTTCGCCTTTGCGGATCCAGATCACGGATTTGGACGGGATCAAATCCCCCGGCAACGGGATCTCGTAGCCGGACCATTCGGCATCGCCGAGCAGCGCGTGCATGGTCGGGCTGACGTGCACCGCCGCCACACAGCCATTGCCGCGCAACGACAGCAGGGATTCGGACTGGCTGCGGAACGCCTTGATCTGCGCGCCGTAGATTTCCTGCAACGGCTTGATGAAGTTGCTGCCCTGGGACACGCACACCGGCTTGTCCTTGAGGTCGACCCACTGGGTGATGCCGGCGCCTTTGCGGATCAACGCCGCGCCGCCGACTTCTTCATAGGGCGTGGGCACGTAGTCGAGAATCTCGGCGCGTTCGTCGGTGTACTGCATGTTGGCGATCAGCACGTCGACCTTGCCCTGTTGCAGGAACTGCACGCGGTTGGGCGCCAGTACCGAAACGGTCCTGGTCTCCACACCCAGCGCCTGGCCCAGGCCCTTGGCCAGTTCGACGTTGTAGCCCAGGTGTTCGCCGGTCTTGGGGTCGATGGTGCCAAACGGCGGACCGCTGAGGATCACGCCGACGCTGATGGCGTGGCGTTGCTGGATCTTGTCGAGGGTGGCGTCGGCGTGGACCAGGCTGGCGCACAGTGCCAGGCCCAAGGCAGTCAGGGTTCTCAATGTCATGTGTCAGGCGCCCTTGAACTGTTTCTGCAACTCCACCAGCGCCGGGGACGCCGGGGTGATGTGGTTGCGGGTCTGGGCTTCGATCAGCCAGCCGCTGCGGTGCAGGTCCTTGACGATGGGGTCGAGTTTGGCCTGGGTGTCGCTCTCGCCACGGCGGGTCCAGATTACCGATGGCGCCGGGTTCAGCTCGGGACTGAGGGTGCGGTAATCCTTCCATTCGGCGCTGTCGTTGATCAGCGGGTTGACCAGGGTGGAGTCATGCACCGCAGCGACGCAGTTGTTACCGCGCAGGGCCAGCAGGGATTCCGAAGAGCTCTTGAAGGCCTTGATCTGCGCGCCCAGTTCGGTCAGCGGCTTGACGTAGCTGCTGCCCTGGGAGGTGCACACCGGCTGGTCCTTGAGATCTTCCCAGCGAGTGATCTTGCTGTCCTTGAGTACGGCAGCAGTGCCGCCGATCTTGTAGAACGGCGTCGGCACGAACCCGAGGATCTCGCCACGCTCGGCGGTCCATTCCATATTGGCGATCAGCAGGTCGACCTTGCCCTGTTGCAGGAACTGCACACGGTTGGCCGGCAATACCGGCACCAGCTGCACCTCGGCGCCCAACTGACGACCCAGCTCGTTGGCCAGGTCGACGTTCAAGCCCCTGGGCTTCTGGGTGGTGGGGTCGATGCCGCCAAACGGCCCGCCAGACAGCAGCACGCCGACCACCAGCACATGGCGCTGCTGGATCTTGTCCAGGGTCGCATCGGCCTGAGCCACTGCGCTGCCGCCCAGGGCGATCAACGCGCCCAGGACCACAGGCAACCTTCGTTTTACCGCCGCGCGCACAAACCCCATGGAACTCCCCTCATTAGCGATCGGCGTACCCCGACCTGATGTGGGGGCATGCTAGGGAGAGTGCCGGGCTAACGGAAATTCAAATATCTAATATCGTTATAACTTCCCGTATATGGACTCGCTGACTTTTGGCCATATACTCGAATTCATTAGCCCTCGTAAAAACCCGGCGCGACAAAACATAAACATCTGTAATGTTTATCTTCGCACCCTTGATATAAAAACGCCCTGGAATGGCCATGTCGACCCTCGATCTTGAACTGCTCCGCACCTTTATCGCCGTGGTCGACCACCACAGCTTTGCCGAAGCCGGCACTCACCTGGCACGCACACAATCTTCCGTCACCCAGCATATGCAGCGTCTGGAACAACAAGTGGGCGTCAGCCTGTTTGAAAAACGTGGCCGGCAAAAACAACTGACAGAACCCGGGATGCAGCTGTTGCGGCATGCGCGGCAGATGCTCTCGCTGAATGACGATGCACTCAATTCCCTGCGGGAAAGCAGCCTCAGCGGCGTACTGCGTATCGGCTCGCCCCACGACATCGCCGACACCATCCTGCCGCCGATCCTCAGCCACATCGCCCGCTCGGCACCGCGCCTGCGCCTGGAGATCGACGTCGGGCGCAGCCCGTTCCTGATGGATGACCTGCACCGGGGCAAGGTCGACATGGTGATTTCCACCCGCGCCGATGCCAACCTGGAGGGCTTTGCACTGCGCACCTCGCCGGTGTGGTGGATTTGTTCGGCGCAATACATTCACTCGCCAAGCGAGCCGCTGCCATTGATTCTGGTGGATGAGCCGAGCATTTATCGGCGCTACGCCCTTGAGGCGCTGGAACGGGCGAATATCCCGTGGCGCCAGGCGTACCTGGCATCGAACCTGATCGGTATCAAGGCGGCAACCCGCGCAGGGCTCGGCGTGACCCCACGGAGCATGGAGATGCTCGGGCCGGATATGCGGGTATTGGGGGAAAACGATGGATTGCCGAGGATGCCGGAGGTGACGTACTACCTGTGGATCCGTCCGAACACGGCGAACCCGATTGCGCGCAAGGCATATGACCTGATCAGGGCCAGCCAGGGGCTGGCGCTGGGGTAAAGGTTATTGCTGGGTCAATTGGGTCCACAACGCGGGTGCGCCGGCAGACTTGGCGATCGCCTCGAGGCGCGCTGCATGCTCGGCCATGTCCTGCTCGCTGGCACGAATGATCGTAGTGGGCTGGCGATCCGCTGGCAGGCGGCGGATTTCCGAAGGACGATTGCCCGAGCCTTCCGCCGAACCATTGCCGTCCGAGGCATTACCGGCCAGGGACAGGCTGGTCTGGCCACCGGTCATGGTCAGGTAGACGTCGGCGAGAATCTCGGAGTCGAGCAACGCGCCGTGGAGTTCACGGCCGGAGTTGTCGACGCCATAGCGTTTGCACAACGCATCGAGGCTGTTGCGCTGGCCCGGGTGACGCTCACGCGCCATCATCAAGGTGTCGAGGATCGAGCAGTGCCGGGTGATATCAGCCCGGTCGGTCTGCCCCATCAGCGCGAATTCGTTGTTGATGAAGCCAACGTCGAACGCCGCGTTATGGATGATCAGTTGCGCGCCGTTGATGAACTCAAAGAACTCATCCGCCACTTCGGCAAACCGTGGCTTGCCCACCAGGAATTCGTTGGTGATGCCGTGGACGCCGATGGCGCCTTCGTCACTTTCCCGATCCGGTTGCAGGTAGACGTGGAAGTGCCGGCCGGTGAGGCGGCGGCCCATCAGTTCGACACAGCCGATTTCAATGATCCGGTGGCCGTCGGTCACCGGCATGCCGGTGGTTTCGGTATCGAGTACAACAGATCGGATGGCCATCAGGGTTCAGCTCTCAACGGTTTGGTACATTTCAAGGGGCGGGATCTTAACACGTCAGACGGCATCAGCTCTGTTTGTAGCCGCGCACTTCATCCACACCGCGGTTGGCCAGTTGGTCGGCCCGCTCGTTGCCGGGATGGCCGATGTGCCCGCGCACCCATTTCCAGGTGATGTTGTGGCGATTGCATTGCTCATCGAGCAATTGCCACAGGTCGGCGTTTTTCACCGGCTCCTTGGCCGCAGTCTTCCAGCCGCGCTTCTTCCAGTTGACCATCCACTCGTTGATGCCCTTCATCACGTACTGGGAGTCGGTCACCAGCAATACGTCGCAACGGCGCTTGAGCTCTTCCAGGCCACGGATCGCGCCCATCAGTTCCATACGGTTGTTGGTGGTGTTGGCTTCGCCGCCCCACAGTTCCTTCTCCACGCCCTTGCACACCAGCAAGGCGCCCCATCCGCCGGGGCCGGGGTTGCCCTTGCAGGCGCCATCGGTGAAGAGTTCTACGGTATCGGTCATTTCACTGTCCATTAAAGCGGGATCCATCAAAGCGGGTTGCCGATAATCGACCGACAAGTGCCCGAGGTCGAGAGGCTCGACCTGAAATCAAAAAGGTATGTTTACTGTTCGCTCTGCTTGCGATTGACCTTGGCCATCGGCATCGGCACCAGCTTGCCCATCGGCTCGCGACGCACCTGGCGCACCGGGCGCAGGCCAACGACGATCTTGCGCGCCACCAACAGGTAGAAACCCCCGCCGGACAATTGCCAGGCACCGGCCCTGCGTTCCCAGCCGGCCAGCCGGCCTTGCCACTTGGCAGACGCAAGCGGCGGACGATAGCACCCGAAGCGGCGTTTCTCCAGCGCAAAGCCCAGCAGGTTCAACCAGTCGCCGACTCGCGACGGCGAGATGCAGCGCGCCTGGCGCAGCCCGTCATGGGCGAACACATGGCGCAAGCCCCAACTGCTCCAGGGGTTGATGCCAATGATCAGCAAATGGCCACCAGGGCGCACGCTGCTGGCCGCTTCGCGCAGCAAACCGTGGGGCGACAGGCAGAAATCCAGGCCATGCTGCATCACCACCACATCGGCCGCATGCTCGCTCAACGGCCAGGCCTGCTCCTCGCAGACGATTTCAACCCCCGGCAGCGGCGCCCCCAGGCGCACATTGCGTTGCACCTGGGGTGCCGACGGCGGGGTTTGTGCCGACGGCCCGTAATGCACCAGGTAACCACCAAAGAACCGACCCAGCTCGTCTTCGAGCATGCGCCGTTCTTCATCCAGTAAAAATTGCCCGACAGGCCCGGACAGCCATTCACGGGCGGCACCGATCAGTGCCAGCCACTCGGGATCGGCCTGGGCGAACGCTTTATCAGTCATTGCATTCTCCAACGCGCCAAGAAGCTCTAAGATGCACCAATGTGTTCAGCTTGGCGAATCAAAGAATGATACAGATCAGTGCCCTGCCCGCCTTCACCGATAACTACATCTGGTTGTTACAGGATCAGCCGAACAAGCGCTGCGCGGTGGTCGATCCCGGTGATGCCGCGCCCGTGCTGGCCTGGCTCCAGCAGCATCCCGAGTGGACCCTCAGCGACATCCTGGTGACTCACCATCACCATGATCATGTCGGCGGCGTCGAGCAACTTAAAAGTGTTTCAGGCGCCACGGTCTACGGCCCGGCAAATGAAAAGATCCCGGCGCGGGACGTGGCACTCCAGGATAACGACCGCATCAACGTGCTGGGTTGGGACTTCGAGGTGTTTGCCGTACCCGGCCATACCCTGGGGCACATCGCCTTTTATCACGAGGGCGTGCTGTTCTGTGGCGACACCCTCTTCGCCGCCGGTTGTGGCCGCCTGTTCGAAGGCACCCCGCAGCAAATGCACACTTCACTGGAACGCCTGGCGGCCTTGCCGGCCAACACGCTGGTGTACTGCACCCACGAATACACACAAAGTAACCTGAAATTCGCCCAGGCCGTGGAACCGCATAACGCGGATATCGCCGAACGGGTGGAGAACGTGCGGCAACTGCGGGCGAACGGCCAGATAACATTGCCTTCGACTTTGGCCCTGGAAAAACGCACCAACCCTTTTCTGCGGACCTCTGAAACATCCGTTAAAGAAAAAGCGGACGAACGGAATGGCCGCGATAACCGGGCCGGGAGTGAGGTGTTTGCTAGCTTGAGGTCGTGGAAAGATACGTTCTAAGCGCGCGGAATTTAGTACGTAATTTCTGAATGGTTGACCGCAACCCACGCGCTTTCTAGAATCGCCCGACATTTTTGCCCGGAACTTACTTCCAGCCAATGTCGTCATCTATTCGTAAAACCAACCATTCAGACGCATTGACCCGCCTGGCTCAAGCCGTGGCGGTGGCTGTGTCCGCTACTCTGGCGGGCTGCCAATCGACTAATTTTGCCGCACAATCCACCGTGCAACCCAAGCCAAACCTTACCGCCAAGATCAAGCAAAAACCCCTTTGGCTATCAGAGAAGCCAAGCCCGGAAGTGCCCCAGGATGTCTGGGAACGCATGCGCCGGGGCTTTCAATTGCAGGACGGGTTAGGCGTCAACCCGCGCATTGAACAGCAACGATTGTGGTTTGCCAGCAACCCATCCTTCCTCGAGAACGCCGGCGAACGCGGCAGCCTCTACATTCATTACATCGTCGAACGCCTTGAAGAACGCAACATGCCCCTGGAGCTGGCGCTGCTGCCAGTGATTGAAAGTGCCTACAACCCAATGGCCTATTCCCGCAGCGATGCGGTCGGCCTGTGGCAGTTCGTTCCCGCCACCGGGCGCTATTTCAACCTGCGCCAGACCCGCGCCTACGACGGCCGCCGCGACATCACCGCCTCCACCACCGCTGCCCTCGACTACCTGACTCGCCTGCATGACATGTTCAACGGCGACTGGTTGCTGGCCCTGGCGGCTTACAACGCCGGTGAGGGCACGGTCAGCCGGGCCATCGAGCGTAACGAGAAGCTCGGTTTGCCGACGGACTACTGGAACCTGCCACTGCCCCAGGAAACCAAGGACTACGTGCCCAAGTTCCTGGCGCTGTCCCAGGTAGTGCTGGCCCCCGAGGCGTATGGCGTCAACCTGAACCCGATCGCCAACACGCCGTACTTCGAAGTGGTAGAAATCAAGACCAGCATGGACCTGTCACGGGTCGCCGCGCTGGCCGAGATCGACGAAGACGAACTGTTCCAGCTCAACCCGGCCTTGAAACAGCGCACCACCCTGGACGGCCCGCAGCATTTGCTGGTGCCGACGTCCAAGGCGCAGTTGCTGGCCAGCAGCCTTTCGGCGATGAAGCCCGAAGAATTGCTGAGCATGCGCCCGAAAAAGCCGGTGTTCGACGACGTTGAGCACAAGGCCATTGCCGGTCGCACCCGCAACTACAAGGTGCGCAGCGGCGACAACCTGACGCTGATCGCCAAGGCCAACAAGGTCGATGTACATGACCTGCAGCGCTGGAACAAGCTCAATGGGCAGGCGCTCAAGGTCGGCCAGACCCTGGTGATGCAGGACACCCGCAAGCTGGTGGCCAAGGCCGACAGCAAGAAGCCGGTGCAATACAAGGTCAAGAAAGGCGATTCGCTGTACATCGTCGCCAAGCGCTTCAACGTCGAGATGCAACATCTCAAGCGCTGGAACCCACGCACTGGCCAGGCCCTGAAACCTGGGCAGATGCTGGTGGTTTCCGGGCCGCGCTAAGCAGCAAACACGAGGGGGAACTGGCAACAGCTCCCCCTTTGTTCTTCACCCTGCGAACCCCCACCCAAGCCTGTAGCCTCCCTCCTACGGCGCCAGCCTTTTTCCAATCGGAACAAGCTGTTACTGTACGGTTCATAAAGCCCAAGCCGCCTGGATCGGATCTCTGACTTGAAGCGTCCCCTCCTTCTACTAATAAGTCTGGCCTTGAGCTTTTCCGCGAACGCGACCATTACCGAGAGCCACGGTTATGCGCAGTTCGGCACGCTCAAGTACCCGGCCAAATTCACCCACTTCGACTGGGTAAACCCCGCAGCGCCCAAGGGCGGCACCTTGCGGGTCATGGCGTTTGGCACTTTCGACACCCTCAACCCGTACACCTTCAAGGGTTCCAGCCCGGTTTCCACCGCCAATTTCCTGCAATATGGCGTCAACGAGCTCAATGAGCCGTTGATGGTCGGCACCGGCCAATATGCCCCTTCCGGCGATGAACCCACCTCCAGCTACGGCCTGATTGCCCAATCGGTGGAATACAGCGAGGACCGCAGCTGGGTGGTGTTCAACCTGCGCCCTGAAGCGCGGTTTCACGATGGCAAGCCGATCACCGCCTACGACGTGGCGTTTTCCTATCGCACGCTGCTGACCGAAGGCCACCCGCAGTACCGCACCAACCTGCAGGAAGTGGCCCGGGTCGACATTCTTAACCGGCATCGCATTCGTTTTGTGTTCAAGCGCGCCGGCAACCCGTTGCTGATCCTGCGCCTGGGCGAGCTACCGGTATTGCCCCAGCATTACTGGAAAAACCGCGACTTCAAGGCCACCACCTTCGAGCCGCCGCTGGGCAGCGGGCCTTACCGCATCAGCAAGGTCAGCCCCGGGCGACAACTGGTGTTCGAGCGGGTCAAGGATTACTGGGGCAAGGACCTGGCGGTCAACCGTGGTTTGTATAACTACGACAAGGTCGAGGTGGAGTTTTACCGCGACAGCGACGTGGCCTTCGAAGCGTTCAAGGCCGGCGAGTTCGATATCTATATCGAGCACCAGGCGAAAAACTGGGCCAATGGCTACAACTTCCCGGCGGTCAACCGCGGCGATGTGATCAAGGCGCAGATCGCCCACCAGATACCGACCCAGAGCCAGGGCCTGTTCATGAACAGCCGGCGCCCGGCCTTCAGCCAGGCCAAGGTCCGCGAAGCGTTGGGGCTGATGTTCGATTTCGAGTGGACCAACCGCACCCTGTTCAGCGGCGCCTATAAACGCAGCCTCAGCTATTACCCCAACAGCGAATTCTCCGCCACCGGCGTGCCGACCGGTCATGAGTGGCTGATGCTGTCGCCCTATCGCGACCAACTGCCGGCCAACCTGTTTACCCAGCCCTTCAGCCTGCCCCAGACCGACGGTCGTGGCATTCCTCGCGACACGATGCGCCGCGCCCTCGCATTGTTGGCGGACGCCGGCTGGAAGCTGTCCGGGCAACGCTTGCTCAACAGTGACGGGCAGCCGCTGAGGCTGGAGATTCTGCTGGTGAACCCGAACCTGGAGCGCATCCTGCAACCCTATGTCGAAAACCTCACAAGCATCGGCGTCGATGCCCGCTTGCGCACGGTAGACCGCGCACAGTACAAACAACGCCTCGATCAGTTCGACTTCGACATGATTCTGATGACCCTCAACCAGACCCTCAGCCCCGGCCTTGAGCAGTGGCAGTATTTCCACTCCAGCCAGGCGGGGATCAAGGGCAGCAAGAATTACGCAGGCATCGCCAACCCGGTGGTCGACCACCTGCTGGACCAACTGCTGGCGGCGCAAACCCGTGAAGAACAATTGGCCGCCGGCCGGGCGCTGGACCGCGTCCTGCTGTGGCAGCACTACAGTATTCCCAACTGGTACCTCAACTATCATCGCCTGGCGTACCGCAACCGGTTCGCCTTCGTCACCACGCCGCCCTACAGCCTGGGCCTGAGCGCATGGTGGCTGAAAGCTTCGGAGAAAGCCCAATGATACCTTTGCGTACTGCGATCCTTGGCAGCCTGCTGTTTTGCGCCGCGGCCAATGCGGCCCCGCAACATGCCCTGACCCTCTACAACGAACCGCCCAAGTACCCCGCCGATTTCAAACACGTCGACTACGTAAATCCGGATGCCCCCAAGGGTGGTACCTTCCGCGTATCCAGCATGGGCAGCTTCGATAGCCTCAACCCATTCATCAGCAAGGGCGTGCCGGCAGATGATATCGGCCTGATCTACGACACCCTCGCCCAGCAAAGCCTGGACGAACCCATCACCGAATACGGCCTGGTAGCCGGCAAGATCGAAAAGGCCCCGGACAACAGCTGGGTGCGCTTCTACATCCGCCCCGAAGCGCGCTTCCACGACGGCCACCCGATCCGTGCCGAAGACGTGGTGTTCAGCTTCCAGACGCTGATGAAGGACGGCTCGCCGATCTTCAAGACCTACTACGCGGATGTCGACGAAGTGATCGCCGAAGACCCGCTGCGGGTGCTGTTCAAGTTCAAGCGCACCAACAACCGCGAACTGCCGCTGATCCTTGGGCAACTGACAGTGTTGCCCAAGCATTACTGGGAGGGCCGCGACTTCTCCAGGGGCAACCTGGAGATTCCGCTGGGCAGCGGCCCGTACAAGGTGGCCGAGGTCAAGGCCGGGCGCTCGGTCCGCTACGAGCGGGTCAAGGACTACTGGGCCAAGGACCTGCCGATCAACAAGGGTTTCTACAACTTCGATTACCGGGTCACCGATTACTACCGCGACAACACCGTGGCCCTCGAAGCCCTCAAGGCCGGGCAGTTCGATTACTGGCTGGAAATCAGCGCGAAAAACTGGGCCAATGCCTACAACACCCCCGCCGTCACCCAGGGCCGCCTGATCAAGGAAGAAATCCCCAACGGCAACCCCACCGGCATGCAGGGCTTCGTGTTCAACACCCGCAAACCGATGTTCCAGGATGTGCGGGTGCGCAAGGCCATCAGCCTGTTGCTGGACTTTGAATGGAGCAACAAGCAACTGTTCAACGGCGCCTACACCCGCAGCCGCAGCTATTTCGAAAACTCCGAGATGGCCGCCACCGGCCTGCCCGGCCCGGATGAGCTGGCGATTCTTGAACCGCTGCGGGACAAGATCCCGCCCCAGGTGTTTACCGAAGCCTTCGAGCCATCGAAGACCGACGCCAGCGGCATGATCCGCACCCAGCAGCGCGAGGCCTATCAACTGCTGCAAGAGGCCGGCTGGAAGATCGTCGACGACAAGATGGTCGACACCACCGGCAAGCCAGTGACCATCGAGTTCCTGCTGGCACAGACCGAGTTCGAACGCATCCTGTTGCCGTTCAAGCGTAACCTGGCAGACCTGGGGATCGACCTGGTGATTCGCCGGGTCGACATCTCGCAGTACATCAACCGCATCCGTTCCCGGGACTTCGACATGGTGGTGGGCAGCTTCCCGCAATCCTCATCGCCCGGTAACGAGCAGCGCGAGTACTGGAAGTCGTCCAGCGCCGACAAGCCCGGCAGCCGCAACTACATCGGCCTGAAAGACCCGGCCATCGACCAGTTGGTGGAAGAACTCATCGACTCCGACTCGCGCAAGAGCCTGGTGGCCCACGCCAAGGCCCTGGACCGCGTGCTGCAGTTCGGCTACTACGTGATCCCCAACTGGCACATCAAGACCTTCCGCGTGGCGTATTGGGACCACCTCGGCCATCCGAAGGTCTCGCCACGGTATGACGTCGGCACCGCCACCTGGTGGAGCAAACCCGACGTGAAACCTGCGATAACCGTGGACACCAACCAGAGCGCCGATCCGGCGAGCGGGGGCGACTGAGATGCTGGCCTATATTTTTCGTCGACTGCTGCTGATCATCCCGACCCTGTTCGGCATTTTGCTGATCAACTTTGTGATCATCCAGGCCGCCCCGGGTGGCCCGGTGGAGCAGATGATCGCCAAGCTCGAAGGCTTTGAAGGCGCCACCAGCCGGATTGCCGGGGGCGGTGCCGAAGTCTCGGTGGCCGGTTCCAGCTACCGCGGCGCCCAGGGCCTGGACCCCGCGCTGGTGAAGGAAATCGAGAAGATGTACGGCTTCGACAAGTCGGCGCCGGAACGCTTGTGGATCATGGTCAAGAACTACGCCCGGCTGGATTTTGGCGACAGCTTTTTTCGCGATGCGAAGGTCATCGACCTGATCAAGGAAAAGATGCCGGTGTCCATCTCCCTCGGATTATGGAGCACCCTGATCATGTACCTGGTGTCGATCCCCCTGGGGATCGCCAAGGCTACGCGGCACGGCAGCCACTTCGACGTGTGGACCAGCTCGGCGATTATCGTCGGCTACGCGATCCCGGCGTTCCTGTTTGCGATCCTGCTGATCGTGGTGTTCGCCGGCGGCAGTTACTTCGACTGGTTTCCGTTACGCGGGCTCACGTCCAACAACTTTGATGAGTTGAGCTGGGGCGGCAAGGTCCTCGATTACTTCTGGCACCTTGCCCTGCCGGTGACCGCCCTGGTGATCGGCAACTTCGCCACCATGACGCTGCTGACCAAAAACAGCTTCCTCGACGAGATCAACAAGCAGTACGTGGTCACCGCCAAGGCCAAGGGCCTGACCAACCACCGCGTGCTGTACGGCCATGTGTTTCGCAACGCGATGCTGCTGGTGATTGCCGGCTTCCCGTCGGCCTTCATCGGCATCTTCTTCACCGGCTCGTTGCTGGTGGAAGTGATCTTCTCCCTCGACGGCCTGGGCCTGATGAGCTTTGAAGCGGCGATCAACCGCGACTACCCGGTGGTGTTCGGCACCCTGTTTATCTTCACCCTGCTGGGATTGGTGGTGAAGCTGATCGGCGACCTCACCTACACCCTGGTCGATCCGCGCATCGACTTCGCCAGCCGGGAGCATTGAGATGAATCTATCCCCCCTCAATCGTCGCCGGTTCGAGCGTTTCAAGGCCAACAAGCGTGGCTGGTGGTCGCTGTGGCTGTTTTTGATCCTGTTCGGCCTGAGCCTGGGCGCCGAGTTGATCGCCAACGACAAGCCGCTGGCGGTGCACTACGACGGCGACTGGTATTTCCCGGCGCTCAAGCGCTACCCCGAGACCACCTTCGGCGGCGAATTCCCGCTGGAAGCCAACTACAAGAGCCCGTATATCCAGGAGCTGCTCAAGGCCAAGGACGCGTGGACGTTGTGGGCGCCGATTCCGTACAGCTACCAGAGCATCAACTACGACCTGAAAGTTCCGGCCCCCGCCCCGCCGTCACGGGACAACCTGCTGGGCACCGATGACCAGGGCCGCGATGTGCTGGCGCGGGTGATCTACGGCTTCAGGATTTCCGTGCTGTTTGCCCTGACGCTCACCGTGCTCAGCTCGATCATCGGCGTGATCGCCGGCGCGTTGCAGGGCTTCTACGGTGGCTGGGTCGACCTGGCCGGGCAGCGTTTCCTGGAGATCTGGTCCGGCTTGCCGGTGCTGTACCTGTTGATCATCCTCGCCAGCTTCGTGCAACCCAACTTCTGGTGGCTGCTGGGGATCATGCTGCTGTTTTCCTGGATGAGCCTGGTGGACGTGGTGCGCGCCGAGTTCCTGCGCGGGCGTAACCTGGAATATGTGCGGGCGGCCCGGGCGCTGGGGATGCAGAACGGCGCGATCATGTTCCGCCATATCCTGCCCAACGCCATGGTCTCCACCATGACCTTCATGCCGTTCATCCTGACCGGCGCGATCGGCACCCTAACCGCGCTGGACTTCCTGGGTTTTGGCCTGCCGGCCGGCTCGCCGTCCCTGGGTGAACTGGTGGCCCAGGGCAAATCCAACCTGCAGGCGCCGTGGCTGGGCATGAGTGCGTTTGCCGTGCTGGCGATCATGTTGAGTCTGCTGGTGTTTATCGGCGAGTCCGCTCGCGATGCCTTCGACCCGAGGAAATGAGATGAATCAGGACAATCTGATCGAAGTCCGCGACCTCTCCGTCGAGTTCGTCGTAGGCAACAGCCACCAGCGGGTGGTGAACAACGTCAGCTTCGATATCAAGCGCGGCGAAACCCTGGCACTGGTGGGCGAAAGCGGCTCGGGCAAGTCGGTCACGGCGCACTCGATTTTGCGCCTGCTGCCCTACCCGCTGGCACGTCACCCGTCGGGCACGATCCAGTACGCCAACCACGATTTGCTGACCCTGAAGGAAAAGACCATCCGGCATATCCGCGGCAACCGGATTGCGATGATTTTCCAGGAACCGATGACCTCGTTGAACCCGCTGCACTCCATCGAGAAGCAGATCAACGAAGTGCTCGGCCTGCACAAGGGGCTTACCGGCAAGGTGGCCACCAAACGCACCCTGGAGCTGCTGGAACTGGTGGGCATACCCGAGCCCCATAAACGCCTCAAGGCGCTGCCCCACGAGCTGTCCGGCGGCCAGCGCCAGCGGGTGATGATCGCCATGGCCCTGGCCAATGAGCCGGAACTGCTGATCGCCGACGAACCGACCACGGCACTCGACGTCACCGTGCAGCTGAAGATCCTGGAGCTGCTCAAGGAATTGCAGGCGCGCCTGGGCATGGCCTTGCTGTTGATCAGCCACGACTTGAACCTGGTAAGGCGCATTGCCCACCGGGTATGCGTGATGCAAAAAGGCTGCATCGTCGAGCAGGCCGAATGCGAAAGCCTGTTCCAGGCGCCGCAGCACCCTTACACCCAGGAGCTGCTGGCAGCGGAACCCAGCGGCGGCCCCGCCACCAATGAAGTCGGCCCGCCGTTGCTGGAAGTCGATGACCTGAAGGTCTGGTTCCCGATCAAGAAAGGCTTCCTGCGCAATACCGTCGATTACGTCAAGGCGGTGGATGGCATCAACTTCAGCCTGCCCCAGGGCCAGACGCTGGGCATCGTCGGTGAAAGCGGCTCGGGCAAATCCACCCTGGGCCTGGCAATTTTGCGGCTGATTGCGAGCAAGGGTGGCATTCGCTTCGAAGGCCATCAGATGGACAAGCTCAGCCAGCAACAGGTGCGCCCGCTGCGCCGGGAAATGCAGGTGGTGTTCCAGGATCCGTTTGGCAGCCTGAGCCCGCGCATGTGCGTGAGCGAGATCGTCGGCGAAGGCCTGCGTATCCACAAGATGGGCACTGCCGCCGAGCAGGAAGCGGCGATTATCGCCGCGCTGAAGGAAGTGGGCCTGGACCCGGAAACCCGCAATCGCTACCCCCACGAATTCTCCGGCGGCCAACGCCAGCGCATCGCTATTGCCCGCGCACTGGTGCTCAAGCCCCGGCTGATTTTGCTGGATGAGCCGACCTCGGCCCTCGACCGTACCGTGCAGCGCCAGGTGGTGGAGCTGCTGCGCAACCTGCAGGCCAAGTACAACCTGACCTACCTGTTCATCAGCCACGACCTGGCGGTGGTCAAGGCCTTGAGTCACCAACTGATGGTGGTAAAACACGGGCAGGCGGTTGAACAGGGAGATGCACCCGCGATCTTCGCCAACCCCCAGCATGCCTACACCCGGCAACTGCTGGAGGCGGCGTTTTTGGTGCCCGGCCCCTAGCAGTAGAACCACCGTAGCAGCTGTCGAGCCCCAGCGAAGCGGCGGCTCGACAGCTGCTACGCCATTGGGTGTCAGAAATCGGTTGAGGCCGACAGTTCACGCCAGGCGGCGGTCTCTTCCTTGACGTAAGCCAGCTTGTCCTCGATCGCCTGCAACGTGTCGGTGCCCAGGGCCAGGCGCATCGGCGGATGCGGCGCTTCCACCAGCTTGATCATGGCCACTGCCAGCAGCTCCGGGTTACCCGGTTGCTGCTGGTTGTAGACCTTGGCCAGCTTGCGCACCTCGCCGGACGTGGCGGCGTAGTCGTCGATGATCAGGGGCGACTCCACCAGGGAGTTGCCATCCAGGAAGTCGGTGCGGAAATAACCCGGCTCCACCACCGTCACCTTGACGCCCAAGGGTGCCAGCTCTGCGTGCAGCGCCTCGCTCAACCCTTCAACGGCAAACTTGGTCGAGCAGTACGTGCCGAACCCCGCACCCGAACGGAAGCCGCCCACCGACGAAATATTGATCACGTGCCCGCTGCGCGCCTGGCGCATGAACGGCAATACACCGCGGGTGACATTGAGCAGCCCGAACACGTTGGTTTCATACAAGCGGCGAACCTCATCGGCAGACGCCTCCTCCACCGCGCCCAGCAGGCCAAAACCGGCATTGTTGACCAACACATCAATGCGCCCGAAGTGCTCAATGGCGGCACGGGCAACGTCGGCAGCCTGGGATTCGTCGGTCACGTCCAGTTGCACCGCCAGCAGCCCGGGTTGCTCACCGAAGCGTTCGGTAACGGTATGGGCGTTGCGGGCCGTCGCCACCACCGCATCACCGTGGGCCAGTGCTGCCGCGACGATTTTCGCGCCGATGCCCCGGGAAGCCCCGGTTACCAGCCAAACACGCTTGAAGGAATGTGCCGTTGTCATGATCCGTACCTGATGGAGTGAATGTGAAGCCAAGGTACGCTGAGGCATTAGCCTGAAAAACCGTCTCGTGCTACAAGCACTCTGAAACAGAATTTCATAATGGCTGACCGATGAACCTTGATCCCTTCAATGGCTTGACCGAATTTCTCGCCGTGGCCGAACTGAAGAGCTTCACCCAGGCCGCTGCACGCCTCGGCGTAACACCGACGGCGGTCAGCCATGCGGTGAAGACCCTGGAGAAGCGCACGGGTGTGGTGCTGTTCCAGCGCACCACGCGCCGGGTGGCGCTGACCGAGGCCGGCATGACGCTTTACAGCCGCCTGCGCCCCGCCGCCGGGGAGATTGACGAAGCGCTGGCGGCCCTCAGTGGCTACCGCGACCGGCCCATGGGCACCCTGCGGCTGACGGTGCCAAGGTTGTCGGGCACGTTGCTGATCGAGCCGTTGATCCCGCGTTTTCGCGAGGCCTTCCCCGATGTGGTGCTGGATATTTCCCTCGACGATGCCACGGTGGACCTGGTGACCGAGGGCTTCGACGCCGGTATTCGCCTGGGGGAATCCATCGACAAAGACATGGTTGCCGTGCGCCTGACCCCGGACCTGAACTGGTCGGTAGTGGGCTCTCCCGCCTACTTTGCCAAGGCCGGCAAGCCGACAACGCCGGAAGCGCTCACGGCCCATCAAACCATCGGTTATCGCTTCCTGACCTCGGGCATGGCACACCGCTGGGAATTCGAGCGGGCGGGCCGGGAATTTACGGTCGGCGTTCAAGGCGGGTTGATCGTCAATGACCGCAACCTGATGATCGCCGCCGCGCGGGCCGGCCAGGGCCTGGCGTACGTGAGTGATTTCGAGGTCATGGAGGACCTGGCTTCAGGCGCACTGGAGCCCGTGCTGCAATCTTTCGTACCGCCAAGCAGCGGGCTGTACCTGTATTTCCCCGCCCGAACCCAGAGCCAACCGAAACTGCGGGCCTTTATCGACCTGGCCACCGCATGGATTGCCGAAAAGCGTGGGCTCTGACAACGCCGCAAAAGCAAACCAATATCATTTGCGCAGTGCCCGGCCCTTTGGTTTAATCGCGACCAATTCTTATTTACGCCAAGGCTTCTGCGCCACATGGATACTGTGTCGACCCCGTCCACCTCGTTCAGCGACCTCTACGGCAATCACCATTCCTGGCTGCTGGGGCTGCTGCGCCGGCGCCTGAGCAATCGCTGGGATGCGGCGGACCTGGCCCATGACACCTTCATTCGGGTACTCAAGCGCCCGCCGGCCGACGCCGATGAGACGCGGGAGCGCTCCTACCTGGCCACCATCGCCCGGGGGTTGTGCATTGATCACTGGCGCCGGCGCCAACTGGAACAAGCGTGGCTGCAAAGCCTCGCGGACCGGCCGCAAGCCCTGCAACCGTCGCCGGAGCAGCGGGCAATCATTGTCGAAACCCTGTACGAAGTGGACGCCATGCTCGCGCGGCTGCCCCACAAGGTGCGCGAAGCGTTCCTGCTGGCGCAGTTGCACGGTACGCCCTACAAGCAGATCGGCGAACAGCTCGGGGTAGGCGAACGGATGGTGAAAAAATACCTGGCCCAGGCGCTGCTGCATTGTGCGGTGCTGGAAGCCGAACTGGACGGGATGCTCGTGGAGTGAACAGCCCCGGAAAGCTCAGCCATGCCAGCCCTGAGCAAGCGGCCCAATGGTACGTACGCCTGCAGGATCAGCCAGAGGCTGCCCAGCACTGGCAGGCATGGCTCGGGCAAAGTCCGGAACACCAGGCCGCCTGGGGCTATGTAGAGCGGGTCAGCCAACGCTTTGCGCCGTTGGCCGAGCAATCCCACAGCGCCAGCCGTGCGTTGCGCAGCTCTCGGCGCCAGACGCTCAAGACCCTGCTGGTGCTGTGTGCCGGTTCAACGCTGGCCTGGGGCACCTGGCGCAACACCGCCCTGCCCCGGTTGGTGGGAGGCTGGAGTGCGGATTACGCAACCGCCGGCGGTGAAACCCGCGAAGCGCTGCTGAACGATGGCAGCCGACTGTGGCTGAACGCCTTGAGCGCCCTGGATGTACGTTTTGACCGGGTCCAGCGCTTGCTGCACCTGCGTTTCGGCGAAGTGCTGATCGAGACCGCCAAGGACCCGAACCGCCCGTTCCTGGTGGAGACCCAACAGGGCCGCCTGCGCGCCCTGGGCACCCGCTTCAGCGTGTTGCAGGACGGCGACAGCACCGTGCTCAATGTGTTTGAAGGTCGGGTCGAAGTGCGCACCGCCGCCAGCCGGCAACAACGAATCATCGAGGCCGGGCAACAAGTGGCCTTCACCCGCGATGGGTTCAATCTCCATTCACCCGCATCCGCCACCCGTGAGGCCTGGAGCCGTGGCGTACTGCTGGCCGACAACCTGCCGCTTGGCCAACTGGTCGCCGAACTCAATCGTTTTCGCCCAGGCCACCTGGGCTGTGATCCAGCCGTGGCGCAATTGCCGGTAATGGGTTCGTTCCCCCTCAAAGACAGCGACCACGCACTGCGCCTGCTACAGGCCGCGCTGCCGATTCAGGTCGACACGCTCATGCCGTGGTGGGTCACGGTCAGGCCCAAACACCCAGGCACATAAAAACTTTCAGCCGTCAGTTCCCTTTTCCAAAACTCGTTCGGTTAACCCTGCAGATGCTTTCAATTCGCCGATCGATTTGATCCAAAGGGAATGTTCATGTCGCAACCCGTTCGCTTCACTTTGCGCCCGCTGGCGCTGGCCGTTACTGCTACCTTGTTGTGCCTGGGCGCGCTCGACGCGCAAGCCGCCGAGTCGCCGTCGACTCAGGAAACGGCCCGCCACTACACCATCGCCGCGGGTTCGTTGGTCAACGTGCTGAACAGCTTCGCCGAGCAGTCCGGGATCTTTTTCGCCGGCCACAACAGCCTGGCCAGCGGCAAAACCAGCCCGGGCCTCAACGGCAGCTACACCCCGGCCAGCGGTTTGCAACGGCTGTTGCAAGGCAGCGGCTTGCAGGCCGTGCCCCAGGGCAACAACGGCTACGTGCTGGAGTTGATTCCGGCCAACACCGGCGCCCTGGAACTAAGCGCCACCACCATCTCCGGCGAAGGCCTGGGCGCCACTACCGAAGACACGCACTCCTACACCACCGGCGCCATGGCTTCGGCCACCGGCCTGGCGTTGTCGATGCGCGAGACGCCGCAGTCGGTAACGGTGATCACCCGCCAGCAAATGGACGACCAGGGCTCCACCAGCATCGCCGACACCCTGCGCCGTGCGCCCGGTGTGAGCGTGCAGAACTACGACAGCGAGCGCTGGGAGTTTTCCAGCCGCGGCCTGCCGATCACCAATTTCCAGTACGACGGGGTCAACTCCACCTACGACGGCGTGTATGACTACGGCACCACCAGCACCGACATGGCGGTGTATGACCGCCTGGAAATCATCAAGGGCTCAGCCGGCCTGATGTCCGGCTCCGGCGATCCTTCGGCCACGGTCAACCTGATTCGCAAAAAGCCCACCCGGGATTTCAAGGCCTCGGTCACCCAGACCTTCGGCTCGTGGGACAACTACCGCACCGAAGGCGATATTTCCGGGTCTTTGACCGACTCCGGCAACGTGCGCGGGCGCTTCGTCGGCGTGTATCAGGATCGCCAGTCGTACCTGGACCACTACCAGAACACCAAAGATATCGCCTACGGCATCCTCGAAGCCGACCTGACGCCGGACACCCTGCTGACCTTCGGCATCGACCAGCAGGACACCCGCTCCCGTGGCGCCAGCTGGACCGGCTTCCCGATGTACTTCAGCAACGGTTCACGCACCGACTTCTCGCGGTCCTTCAACCCGGCCGCCGACTGGAGCCGTCGCGACTTCCAGAACCAGACCCTGTTTGCCTCGGTGCAACAAAAGCTCACGAACGACTGGTCGCTGAAAGTCAGCCTCGACCGCAAGCGCAGCCAGCACGACACCCTGCTCGCCTCCGCCAGCGGCGGCAACCCGGACCCGGTCACGGGCGACGGGATGTACATGTTCATGGGCAAATACAAGGGTGACCAGGTGCAAAACACCCTGGACATCAACCTCAATGGCCCCTTCAGCCTGTTCGGGCGCGAGCATGAATTGATCATGGGTTTCATGGCCACCCGCTCGAAACAGGACGTGCCGGTGTACGGCTCGATCTACCCGCCCGTGGGCGGCAGCATTTACGACTGGCGCGGCGAATACCCAAAGCCTGACATTCCCCGCAGCGGCCAGAACGACATCGTGCAACGCCAGACCGGCGCGTACCTGGCCACGCGCTTGAAACCCACCGATGACCTGTCGGTGATCCTTGGCACCCGCGTCAGCAACTTCAGCGGCACCGACAACACCGACTTCTACGACCCGACCAAGGCCGACAACCGTTTCACCTACCGCCAGACCGGCGTCGTCACGCCCTATGCCGGCATCGTCTACGACCTGAATGACATCTGGTCGGTGTACACCAGCTACACCAAGATCTACAAACCGCAAAACAGCAAGGACGTCGACCGCAAGTTGCTCGATCCGATTGAAGGCGATACCTACGAAGCCGGGCTCAAGGCCGCTTTCTTCGACGGCCGCCTGAACGCCAGCTTCGCCGCATTCCGCATCGAACAGGACAACGTTGCGCAGTACGTTTCCGGGTTTGAGACCGACTCGGTGTATCGCCCGATTGCCGGCGCCACCACCAAGGGCTTTGAAGTCGAACTGGCCGGTGAAGTGCTGGACGGCTGGAACGTCTCCGCGGGCTACACCTACCAGCACAGCCGTGACGCCAACGGCGATTACGTCTATGGCTCTGTGCTGCAAACCACCACGCCCCAGCAAGTGGTGCGGTTGTTCAACACCTATCGCCTGCCCGGCGCCCTGGAGAACCTGACCGTGGGTGGCGGCGTGAATTGGCAGAGCGAGTTCTTCGGCAATGTGTTCCAGCCCGATCCCAACGACTCGGTGAATTTCGGCCACAACTCACGCATTACCCAGGACAGCTACTTCCTGGTGGACGTGATGGCGCGCTACCGCTTCAACGAGCACCTGAGCACCACGTTGAACGTGAAGAACCTGTTCGACAAAAAGTACTACACCGGCCTGGGCAACTTCGGTACCGGTTTCTACGGCGAGCCGCGCAGCCTGCAATTGGCGACTCGCTGGGATTTTTGAGCCCAAACGCCAGACTGCCGTAGCGCTTGCAACGGCAGTCGACTCGGGCTACATCCCATCAGGAAGGTACGTCTTTTGTTCTGGCCCGGCCCATCCGACGATGCAGGCTCCGGTCGCCCATAGCACGTGGGCGACCTTGCACAGAGCCTGAACGCCATGGATGACTTACCCTTTCTGTCCCACCTGTTGAAGAATATTTCTCCCTCCGCCCTGGACCTGATCAAGCACCAGGCATTGCGCCTCAAGGACGATCAAGTGCTGATCGCCGAACTGATCGCCGGTTTGATCAGACTGGTTGCCCAAGGCACCACCCCGGCAACCGACCCCATCTTGATCAGCGTGCCGGAAAATACCATGCTCGGTCGCTGGGTGCGGCTCTTCTGTGACGCCATCGGCCGCCCGGCCTTCCGTGAGTGGGCCTCACGCCATGACCTGGAACTGGCGAGCCTGGTGTTTCGGGGCGGCGATCTGCAGGCCACGATCCTGGAAGGCACGGTCAAAACACCGTACACCTTCACCCTGGACAAAGACTCTGATTGGTGGCGCGTCGCGAATCCGATCCTGGAGGTGGTGCAGATTATCGATACGGTCAACGCCGGCTTGCCATTCATGGAAAACCTCGTCGAACCTCATTCGAGGACACTGCCTCTGAACCTGGTATTGCCCTTCTATGGCTACCCGTTACCGACCAATCATTTGCAGGCTCAGGTGATTCTCGAAGAGATCCATACCCTCGACACGCTGCCCGGTGTCGATGAAAGCGGGCGGCTCAAATCCACCCTGCGCAAGCGCTTGACCGAAGAGCAGCGGGATTACCAACAACTGGCCGATGCGCTGCAGACGCTCCTGGAACAAAGTACAAACGGCAGCCCGCCTTTCGATTGGCTGCAGCTCTACCTGCAACGATGCACGCTGGACTCGGACTCAATGTTGTCGAGCACCTTAAAGTACGCGGCACAGCTGCTTTACGCCGTGACGCAGGGCGAAGAGTTCGCGAGCCTCAACCCTGCCAGTCAAGGCGCTGCCCCCACTTACCGCTATTCCGTCGACCAAAAAGTAGTGATCGCCGTGACCGACGGCCGCGAGGCCAATACCTCACCTCTGGATCGCTCCAACAACTCAGCGCTGAATCAGCAATGGGATGAGCTGGAGCGCCTGGCCAATCTCGCCCATACCGACATATTGCCGGACGCCAGCCTCAGCCTGGCCGCGCTGATGACGGCGTATCGGCTACCCCGTCCTGCCAGTGCAGGGGACGTTCAGGTCCTGGTGGAACAACTGCGCGCCACCAGCGCAGCGACGTTTCCCTATGTCAGCTCGGCCGCCCACTCGTTGGTGGCCGTCAGCAAACACATGCGCCATATCGCAGTCCTCAATGACCGTTACACCATGCAAGCAGCACTCAAGTCGATCACCCTCGATACGCAGCTCACTAGCACCCTGGACATGACGTTCAACCTGGCGGCTGACTCGCCCTTTGCCATGCTGGTGGACAAAGGGGCGCAACTGCTCGCAGGTTTGCGCCAGGAATCGGCCTTTCAACGCGTGAGCGCCACCCGCCAATTCAACCTTGCCCGGGTGTATGTACTGAACGCGGACGGCGAACTCAGTGGTTACGCGCTGGACGATGCGCCCAAGGTACTCACCCGTGCGGACACACCGCTTTCAAGCCTGACCTCGATGGCCGAACCCCTGTTGGAACTGGCCCGCCAATCCGGCGGGCGCATCAGCACCAATGGCCAGGTCAGCTTGCGCCAGTTACTCAACCTCTACCAGATGGCGCTACCGGCTACCCGTGACGAAGCCCATGCCACGGCACGCATCCTGCGCATCCCGACAACCAAACAGCCACGCCACGGCAACTACTGGCGGGCATTGCAGGTGATGCCACTGCTGGCGGCGCAACGCAAACAGGTGCTGCAGACCGTCGCCGCCTTCCTGCCCAACCAGGACGTAAAACTGTTCGACTACCTGAGCGAAACAATCGTCGGCGAAAAAAACCGTGACCAGGTGCGCGCCGAGGCTGATCTGCTGCTGCACCAACTATTGGCATCGCCCCCGGCCCAGGCACTGGCCGCGCGGCTATCGGAAACCGTGGGCTGGTACGGTGAACACGCCAGCGCTGCAAACACCCGTGCCAGCAGAAACGCACTGTTGTTTGCCGCACTGATTCTCAGCCTGGACGCGAATGCTGGTAAGCAGCGGGCCACTGTCGCCGGCTATGACCTGACCGATTCCTACAACTGGGGCCTGACCTTCCATGAAGTCCGTAACGCCGTAGAAGCCATGGTCCAGTTCAAGGTCCTGCGCACCAGCGCCGTACCCATGGCCGCGCACCTGTTGCTGGCGGGCATCGCCCCGGAATTCCTGGTGCGGGACATCCCTGATGAGGTGTCGTACATGAGTTCCCATACCTGGGTACATTTCAAGCAATACGTGGACCTGATCGAAGCTGAAACACCGGGTGCATCACGGGCCATGCGCTTCACCGACTTCATGGCGGTGATCTACTTCATCATGCCCTCCCGCCGGGTTCGCCGAGGCAGTCTGCCGATCGTCGACTGGGCCGTGGCCAACGGAGTACTGGCCAAAAACGTTGATGGGCACAGTACCACGCAGAAGAATCGCGCCATTGCCGCGTTGAACGAGCAGCTCAACCAGTTGCAGATCAGTTCCGAGTTGAAGAAGAACGGGCATACCAGCCTGTATGAGATAGCCTTGCAGGATCTTCAGCGGGTGTTTGCCGGTAGCACCGATCTGGAGCGAATGGTCATACAATGGCAGGCCAGGCCTGGTAACCGCTCGGAGCCGGATATCGCCGCCAATACCGCCGTTTCCCTGGTTCAGTTGCACATGGCAGGCAAGCTGACCAAAGGCACAACGCAATGGCGCTCGACCCTCAAGGACGTTGATTTCGCCAGCATGGCGTCACGGTTCGATGAGTTGGGGTCAATCCATTCCACTTTCGCGGCCGAGTTCGAGAAGCGCTACACGGCGGTGCGCGCCGCGCTGCTACAGTCGATCGTGTATTGGATGTCACAACTGCCCCTGCTTAGCCGTAAAGGCATGGAATATGGCAGCCTGGAATTCCATCGCCTGCAAACGTCACGCACCAGTGCTGGCGGGCAGACATCGGGCATCGGGAGATTCGGGGTGCTGGTGTTGTGCAGGTACGCCGGCGACAAGCGCTTCTACGAATTTCTCCCAAAGCAACTGAAGGTTGCCCCATTACCGGGCCTGACCCTGCAAATATTCGAACAGGCCCTGCGCACCGGCAATACCCAAGGCAGCCCGCTGCCGATCGATTGGTCAGCGTACGCGCGCGGCACCATTCCCAACGGGCAGCAACACGCGACGGTCATTGCCCAACGTTTTGCCGAGCTGCCTGCCGTCTATGGGCCGGGCCCTGTGGTACCCAACACCTTCACCTCGCCACGCAGCCTGGCCATTGCCAGCATCGTGATTGACCAGCACTTGCTGGTAGGCGCCGATGAGGCGCGAGCGGCGGCGAAGCAACCCCTTTCCCTGGCAGACGCCATCAACGGCGTAGATCCGCGGATCGGTTTCCTGCGCAGAATGGAACCCGAAACCATGAAATGAAACGTTGCAGGCCGGTTTCTGTGTAATCATTCACTGCATTGTTTCCCGGTGAGACTTGTAGTGATGCGATCGCCCCTCGAACCGACTGCCCCGTCCTTCTGGCGCGACGAACGCCTGCCGTTCATTGAGGCTCGCACCATCGCCGACGGGCGGAAGGTCTGCTACACCCGCCACGCCCACGAGCACTTTTCCATCGGCGCGATCACGGCCGGGCAGAGCCTGTACATCCATGGGGCATCGACCTTCAAGATCAGCGCCGGCACCGTGGTCTTGATGAACCCCGGGGATGTCCACGCCTGCAACCCCATTGATGATCTGCCCTGGTCCTATCACATGCTGTATATCGATACGGCCTGGCTGACCGACCTGCAGCACCAGCTGGGTTTCAGCAAGGACCAGGACTTTCGACCGTTCACCGCCACCCACACCACGGATATCGCGCTGTACAGCGGGCTGAACGAGCTGTATGAGGTGCTGGTGGACAACCACGCCGAACACCTGCACAAGCAGAGTGCAGTGGTGAGTTTTTTCACCGAGGTGCAGCAGCGCCTCAATCCTTCGACAACCCCGGTGCGTGAGGTCAATCACAAACTGGAACGCGCCGCCGACTATATTCGCGAGCATTGCACCGAGGCCCTGAAGCTCGAAGACATTTGCCAGGCGGCTGAACTGTCGCCGTCGTACCTGATTCGTGCGTTCAAGCAGTATTACGGCATGACGCCCCACGCATTCCTGGTCAATCGCCGTATTCAGTTTGCCCGCACCCAGTTGCGCAGCGGCCAGTTGATTGCCGACGTCGCACTGGCGGCCGGCTTTTCTGATCAGGCGCATTTCCAGCGCACGTTCAAACAGCACCTGGCGGCAACGCCCGGGCAATATCGCGGCTGACTCAGGCCAGCAGCAGATACCCCACGCTGGCCACCAACAAGGCGGCCATCGAGCGATTGAACAGGCGCATGCCCCGGGGGTTGCTCAGGTAGCGGCGCAGGAACGTCCCGGCGTACGCCCAGCACGCCACCGACAAGTAGCAAATCACCAAGTAGATCGTCGCAAACAGCCAGACTTGCTGCGCATCGCCATCGGCGACAAACAGCCCCATGCCTGCCACACACGCCAGCCAGGCCTTGGGGTTGAGCCATTGCATGATCGCCCCATAGAGCATCGACGGCGCCGCGGCCGTGCCTTCAGCGTCCAGGCGCCCATCGTCCACTGCCAGCTTCCAGGCCATGTACAACAGGAACGCCACCCCGCCCCATTGAATCAGTTGGGTCAGCAGCGGCCAGCGCACCAGCACCTCATGCAGCCCCAGGCCGATCAACACCAGCAGCAAGGTGAATCCCAACGCGGCTCCAGCCACGTGCTTTTGACTGGCGGCAAACCCAAAGCGCGCCCCCGAACTGATGGCCACCACATTCACCGGTCCCGGCGTGATGGAGGTGGCCAAAGCAAAAGCGGCCATGGAAATGATCAAGCTCATTGCAGTTCCTTGTTGTTGTGCAGGTATGAGCTGAACCTTAAGGGGAGGACGGATCGCGGTATTGAAGAAAATGCCCCTGCCGGGAATGACCGAAAAAACCATCAGTTGAAACCCTTAGCCCACCCGCTGCAAAAGACAAATTTATTCCATTGATATAACTGTATTTTTCTCTTTCCAAAGGGCGTTTTTGATAGGAAAAAATGCGTGTTTCCCAAGGTAGGCACGGTGCTAGAGTCGAGCGCACATCTGGCCGGATGACCTCAACCTGCTCACAAAAAAGGAATCGCCATGTCACGTCGCTTATTGGCAGCTGCCTGCCTGTTGCTGTCCCTCTCCGGGGTTCAGGCCGCGGAACGCTGGGAAACCCTTCCGCCCACCCCGGCGCCGATTGCGGGGGCCAAGACCGGCTATGCCGCCGTCAATGGCATCAAGGTCTACTACACCAAGACAGGGCATGGTTCGCCGGTGATCCTGCTGCACGGTGGCCTGTCCAATTCCGATTACTGGGGCAACCAGGTCAAGGCGCTGGCTGCCAAACACACGGTCATCAGCCTCGACAGCCGTGGCCACGGGCGCAGTTCCCGGGACGAGAACCCCTTCGGTTACGACTTGATGGCCGATGATGTGGTCGCCGTACTCGACAGCCTGAAAATCCCCCGCGCCGATATCGTCGGCTGGAGCGACGGCGCAATCATCGGTATAGATCTCGCCCTGCGCCACCCCGACCGTATCGGCAAGGTGTTCGCCTTTGCCGCCAACACCCAGACCTCCGGGGTCAAGGATGGCGTAGAGAAAAACCCGACCTTCGCCGCCTTCATCGAGCGCGCCGGCAAGGAGTACGCCAGGCACTCGCCGACGCCAAAAGAGTACGACGCCTTCGTCGAGCAGATCAGCCATATGTGGGCCAGCCAACCCAACTGGACCGACGCGCAACTGGCGTCCATCAAGACTCCGATCCTGATTGTCGACGGCGACCACGATGAGGCGATCAAGCGAGAACACACCGAATACATCGCGGCGACCATTCCGGGAGCGGGCCTGCTGATTCTGCCGAACACCAGCCACTTCGCATTCCTGCAGGACCCGACGCTGTTCAATGCCGCGCTGCTGGACTTCCTGGACAGCAAATAGCCCCGCCTACTCTCCTGTCATCCGCTCCAGGCTGTTGCTCAAGTGCAACAGCATGGCGGCCCGGGCCGCGTCCGGGTCCTGGCGGCGGATGGCTTTCAGGATCGCCTCGTGCTCAAGGTTCGCCAGGCGCCCCAGTTCCATCAGGTCCGCGTCGCCGCGTTCCTCGGCATTGATCCGGGTGCGTGGGATTACCGAGTGGCCCAGGTGATAAATCACGTCGGTGAAATAGGTATTGCCGGTGGCCTGGGCGATCAGGCGATGGAAGCGCACGTCAGGCTCAACGGCACTGTCGTTGTTGGCCAGCGAGTCCTGGTAATCATCCAGTGCCTGGCGCATCTGCTGCAGTTGTTCATCGGTACGGCGCAAGGCTGCCAGGGCGGCTGCCTGGGTTTCCAGGCCCATGCGCAGTTCAAGAATGCCGCGCACGCTGGCGGCGGTGTCGTGGGTCAGGTGCAGGCCGTGGCGCTCGTCGCGCTCCAGCACAAAGGTGCCGACACCGTGGCGGGTTTCCACCAGCCCGGCGGCCTGCAATTTGGAAAGCGCTTCGCGCACCACCGTGCGACTGACGCCGTACTCGCCCACGATAGCGGACTCGGATGGCAGCTTCTCACCCGGCGCCATCTGTCCCAGGAGAATCTGCTGGGTCAATGCGGTGACAATGTCGTGGGCAAGGCCCGGGGAGCGCTTGCGATGAGGTGCCGAGCTGGGGTTTTGCATCAGGAATTCCGTTCTGGGGCGCCTGGCAATACTAGCATTCTTAGACGAGCCAACTTGTATGACAACAAACAAATACCTGTAGGAGCGAGCCTGCCCGCGAAAAAACCCGTCGCAGTGCAAACATTGCACCACACCGCGTAATCGTTGACGATTTTCGCGAGAAAGCTCGCTCCTACAGAGGGTTGCCATCTCTGAAAATGCAGTTGTATGATGTCTATCAAGTTGTCAGACATCTCCGGCAACCCAAATACGTCCCCGCACAACAATAATCAGTGGGAGTTTGACCTCGTGACCCCTTCCAGCCCTGCGACAGCTGCGCCTGCCACCGACCCGGTCCTGGCCCGCGCGATCAAGAAGGTGAAGAGCCATGTGCTCCCACTGTTCGTGATCATGTTCATCGTCAACTACATTGACCGCGTCAACATCGGCTTTGTGCGTACCCATATGGAGCACGACCTGGGCATTGGCGCGGCCGCCTACGGCTTCGGTGCCGGGTTGTTTTTCATCGGCTACGCGCTGTTCGAAGTGCCGTCCAACATGCTCCTGCAAAAAGTCGGCGCGCGCATCTGGCTGACCCGCATCATGTTCACCTGGGGCATCACCGCCACATTGATGGCCTTCATTCAGAACGAAACCCACTTCTACATCCTGCGCTTCCTGCTGGGCGTGGCCGAAGCCGGCTTCTTTCCCGGGGTGATCTACTACTTCACTCGCTGGTTGCCCGGCGTCGAACGCGGCAAGGCGATTGCAATCTTCCTCAGCGGCTCGGCCCTCGCCTCGCTGATCTCCGGCCCCTTGTCCGGCGTGCTGCTGCAAATCACCGGGCTGGGCCTGCATGGCTGGCAGTGGATGTACATCATCGAAGGCATGGCGTCGGTGCTGCTGTGCTTTTTCGTGTGGTTCTGGCTGGACTCCAAGCCCCACGACGCCAAGTGGCTCAGCCTTGAAGAAAAGGATGCGCTGGTGGGCGAGATCGACCGCGAACAGCGCGAGCGTGACGCCGCCACCACGGTCAAGCCGACCCTGGGCAAGCTGCTCAAGGACCGTCAGATCATGCTGTTCTGCGCCCTGTATTTCTGCATCCAACTGACGATCTATGCCGCCACTTTCTGGTTGCCGAGCATCATTAAAAAGATGGGCGACCTGAGCGACATCCAGGTGGGTTTCTACAACTCCATCCCATGGTTGATCTCGATCATCGCGATGTACGCCTTCGCGGCACTGGCGGGCAAATTCAAGTTCCAGCAAGCATGGGTCGCTGCGGCACTGTTGATCGCCGCCGTCGGCATGTTCCTTTCCACTACCGGCGGGCCGATCTTTGCCTTTATCGCCATCTGCTTCGCGGCGATCGGCTTCAAGTCGGCGTCCTCGCTGTTCTGGCCGATTCCCCAGGGTTACCTGGATGCACGCATCGCCGCGGCGGTGATCGCATTGATCAACTCCATCGGCAACCTCGGCGGGTTTGTCGCGCCCACCACCTTTGGTTTCCTGGAACAGACCACCGGCTCGATCCAGGGCGGTTTGTATGGCCTGGCGGGCACTTCGATCCTTGCGGCCATCCTGGTGTTTTTCGCCAGGACACTGCCCGGCCCGACCACCAGCAGCGTGCTGCAACCCGCCCCCGTCTTGAGCAAATAAGGACTACACGATGAACACAGAACACCAGCACCACGCCAACAGCGCCCCGGTCGTTACCGGCCTGCAAGTCATCCCGGTGGCCGGCCACGACAGCATGCTGCTCAACCTCAGCGGTGCCCACGGGCCGTTTTTTACGCGCAATATCGTGATCCTTACCGACAGCGCCGGCCGTACCGGCGTCGGTGAGGTACCCGGCGGCGAACGCATCCGCGAGACCCTGGAAGACGCCCGCAGCCTGGTGATCGGCAAGCCCATCGGCCAGTACCAGAGCATCCTCAATGCCATGCGCCAGACCTTCGCCGCGCGGGATTCGGCGGGCCGGGGTTTGCAGACGTTTGACCTGCGCATCACCATCCATGCCGTCACGGCGATGGAAGCCGCGCTGCTGGATTTGCTCGGCCAGTTCCTCGAAGTCCCGGTGGCTGCCCTTCTCGGCGAAGGCCAGCAGCGCGACGCGGTGAAGATGCTCGGCTACCTGTTCTACATCGGTGATCGCCAGCAGACCGACCTGGCCTATCGCAGTGAAGACGATGCCGAAGACTGGTTCCGCCTGCGTCATGAACAGGCCATGACGCCCGAAGCCATCGTGCGTCTGGCAGAGGCGGCCAAGGCGCAATACGGCTTCAATGACTTCAAGCTCAAAGGCGGCGTACTGCGCGGCGGCGACGAAATCGAGGCGGTGACTGCACTGGCCGAACGCTTCCCCGATGCGCGCATTACCCTGGACCCCAACGGCGCCTGGTCACTCAAAGAAGCCATCGCCCTGTGCCGCGACCAGCATCATGTGCTGGCCTATGCCGAAGACCCTTGCGGCGCGGAAAACGGTTACTCCGGGCGCGAAGTCATGGCCGAATTCCGCCGTGCCACCGGGCTGCCCACCGCCACCAACATGATCGCCACCGACTGGCGGGAAATGGGGCATGCGATCCAGTTGCAGTCCGTGGATATTCCCCTGGCCGATCCGCACTTCTGGACCATGCAGGGCTCGGTGCGCGTGGCGCAGATGTGCCACGAATGGGGCCTGACCTGGGGCTCGCACTCCAATAATCACTTCGACATTTCCCTGGCGATGTTCACCCAGGTGGCCGCCGCCGCGCCGGGGGAAATCACGGCCATCGACACCCACTGGATCTGGCAGGACGGCCAGCGGTTGACCAAGGCTCCGCTGAAGATTGTCGACGGCCACATCAAGGTGCCGGCCAAACCGGGCCTGGGCGTGGACATCGACATGGACGCCGTGGCCCACGCCCATGAACTGTACAAAGGCATGGGCCTGGGTGCGCGCAATGACAGCGTGGCGATGCAGTTCATGATTCCGGGCTGGACGTTCGATAACAAGCGGCCGTGCCTGGTGCGCTGACCTCAGTTGAAGATCATCGAAAAGTGCGCGCCCACCCCGGCGCGCACACCCTCGCCGACCGCCAGCGCCACCGAGCCGCCGGCCAGGTTGGCATCGCCGCAGGCAAACACACCGGGCACGGTGGTCTGGCGCGTCTCGTTGGTCAGCAGGTAGGGCCCGGTCGGCCCTTCGACAAACTCACAGCCCAACTGCTCGGCCAATGGGCTGGCCATGCGCGTACGGGACAGGGTGAAAATACCGTCCAGCGCGATCATCCGCCCGTCTGCCAATTCCACATCCGCCCGCTCACCGACAATCCGCCGCACCGCCGAGCTTTCGACGCTGACCCCGCGCCGATCCAGTTGCGCCTGCTGCTCGGCATCCGGCACAAATGCGCCGTTGGTAAAGAGCGTGGTGGTGCCCCAGTCCGGCAGCAGCATCGCGTGATGCATGGCCAGCGGCGACGTCGCCAGCACGCCGATGCGGCCTTGATCCAGTTCATAGCCGTGGCAATACGGGCAATGGAACACATGCTTGCCCCAGCGCTCCTTCAACCCCTCGACCTCGGGTAACTCATCCACCACGCCGGTAGCGAGGATCAAGCGTTTAGCGTTGAACTCACCGTTGCAACGGGTTTGCACCACGAAGCCATCCTGGTTTCGAATCGCTTCAACGGCGGTGTCCTGCACCCAGGTCACCGTCGGATATTCCATCAACTGCCCTCGCCCTTCGGCAGCGATCAGCTCCGGCGGCTGGCCATCCTGGCTGAGGAAACCGTGGGACGTGGCCGCAAACCGGTTGCGCCGCTGCCCGGCGTCAATCACCAGCACCTTGCGCCGAGCCCGCGCCAGTTGCAGCCCGGCGGACATTCCGCCGTAGCTGCCGCCCACGATAATCACGTCGTAAACCATGAAGATGACCTCTCTGGTGGCCCTTGCATCGGTTGCCGGGCACTCACGACACACCATAAGTTACATAAAAATACCTCGTCAAGCATCTCGCAACTCCAATCGTTACGAACGATACTTTCGGGCAGGAACTCCAGAGGCTTGCAGATGAGAAACGACACCCGGCTTTCGCGCATGCTCCATGTGCTGATCCACATGGGCCGCCACGAGGAACGCGCCACCTCGGAGACCATCGCGCAGATGCTTGGTACCAACGCGGTGGTGGTACGCCGCACCCTGGGCCTGCTCAAGGAGAAAGGTTATGTGCGTTCGGAAAAAGGCCATCAGGGTGGCTGGATGCTGGGCAAGCCGCTGAGTGAAATCACCCTGCTGGACATCCACAATGCCCTTGGCACGTCGTCGATCTTTGCCGTCGGCCTGTCCACCGATCATCCGCAATGCCTGGTGGAACAGGCCGTCAATGCGGCGCTGAACCAGGCGTTTGACGATGCCCAGGCGTTGCTGCTGCAGCGTTTGGGAGAGGTGACGCTGGCACAGTTGGCGGATGATTTTGACGAGCGCTATCGGGTGGCGATAACGCCCGCACCCTGTGCGTGATGCACGCGACGCCCTAAGCGCCGCCCACCGAGCGCCACGCTGCCTCGGCCAGGGTTTCCCGGTACACCCGAGGGCTACTGGCCGAGCGCCCGGCCAGCCAGGCACGGCAGTAGCTGTCGGCCTGGCCGATGATCAGTGATGGCAAGAGTTCGGCGGGCACCTGGCTGAGCTGATCACCCCGTCCAGGCAGCACCATCCACTCCTTCAGCAACGCATTGCGCGCCTGATTGCGGCTTTCCAATTCAGCGGCGAACGGGCCCTTGGTCACCGCGAAATGCGCGTGGTACTGAAAGCGCGCCCACTGCGGTTCGCTGTCCACCCAATCGACATAGCTGTGGACCAGTGCGTACACCCCCTCCTTCGCCGTTTTGGCCGATTCAAGGTAGCGCCCACGCAATTCGGCCTGATCCTCCAGCGCGGTAAAAAACAGCGCGGCGACCAGGCCTTCCTTGTTGCCGAAGTGATGATAAATGGCGCCGACGCTGGTATCGCAGCGCGCGCGGATCATCTCGATGGTGGTGGCTTCAAGGCCCTGCTCGTTGAACAGGTCCAGGGCTGCCTTGAAGATATCGCGCTTCAATTCGGCCCTTCGGCCAGGGAAGCAACGCTGAAGCAGATCCGGAGTTTGCATTCTGAACAGGAACTCAGTCAGTGAAGAAGAACAAGCCCGGGCAGCTTGACAGATTTCCCATGGGCAGAATACTGTTCCGTTACAGAACATTATTCTGTAACGGAACAATATTCCGTAAAATTCATTTAATCAGCGAGGCAGCACCATGAGTCAGGCCCTGAGCATGTTCAACAGCGTTGGCCCCGAAGCGTTCAGCAAACTGGCGTGCCAGATGGCGCCCTACTTCAGCACCATCAATCCGTTGATGACCCAGTTGCGTCCGGGGTTTGCCTCGGTGGAAGTGCCGTTCAGCAAGGCCATCACCAACCACCTGGGCACGGTGCATGCCATTGCCATGTGCAACGCTGCGGAGTTGGCGGCGGGAACCATGACGGACGTTTCCGTGCCGGCGGGTGCGCGGTGGATTCCCAAGGGGATGACGGTGGAGTATCTGGCCAAGGCCAAGAGCAGCGTGACGGCGACGGCCAATGGCGAAGGTATCGACTGGCAAACGGCGGGTGACAAGGTGGTGCCGGTGGAGATGCTGGATGCGGAGGGGAAATTGGTGTTTACCGCGCGGATTATCATGAATGTGAAATTGGGGTGATGGGGTTGGGGGCATATCCGTGGCTGCGGTTATGGCCGCTATTGGGTTGCGCTCTCACAGCGGCCTACCAGCCGGCTTGAGTGGGGTGAAGCAACCGCAAAATCAAAGGCGGACACGGTCCAAATGTGGGAGCGGGCTTGCTCGCGAAGGTCGTTAACGATGACGTGGGTATCCTGATTCAACGTGGCGCTCTCAGGTTTCTCGCGAGCAAGCCCGCTCCCACATAAAGCGGCGGAGGCAGCTCCCTTTACTTACTTTGGGCTGGGCCGGCATTCCGGCTTTTCCAAAGTGACTCGCTGTAAGAGCGAAACCATAAGTCGCCGTTACCCAAATAACGGATATACCCCCCAAAAAAGCTACCCCCCACAATTCCCACCAATCACCTCCCCCGCAAACGCCTTACGCACAAACGGCGTCGAGTCCACGAGCGAACCATTGACCGTAGCGGAGTGATCCAGCTCAGGATAAAAATGCCATTCAATCCGGTCCCCGACCTTGCACGCATCCCTGACCAGCGCCTTTTGCCCCGGCACAAACACATCCTGATCCCGCCCCCCCGTACCGACAAAAACCGGAATATCCGTCTTCAACGTCGGATACGCCGACTCACGATAAACCTTGTCGAGCGCCTCTTTCGGCGACCGCTTGAAACTGTCATTGAAGCTGAGCCCATCAGCCATCACCCGCTGCTCAATGGCATGCAAACAATCCCGCCGGCTGCTCTCAAACGCAGGCACTGCACGCTCGCTCAAGTAATCCGCAGCCACAAACCCAGGATCAAACAACGTGACAGTACTCAGCCGCAGCAAGTTATAGGCAAAGGTCGGCACCACCGAACTACGGGCCTTTTCCAACTCGGCACTGCCTCCCGTTTTATGGGTGGCCGCGTAAGGCGTACCGGTCGCCACCACCCCCACGATATCCAACTCGGGCGCATAGTCTTTCGCATAGACCGCCGTGGCAAACGCAGCACGGCCACCCTGTGACTGCCCGAACACCACCACACGTTTGGACAGTTCGAAACCACCCGCCCCTACCGCGCGAATGCTGTCGAGCACCCCATAGGCCAGCGGACTGGTCAGCCCATACGGATGCAGGCCAGGCGTCCCAAGCCCCTGGTAATCGGTAGCGACAATCGCGTAGCCCTGAGCCAGCCAATAATTGAGATAGCGCGTATCCCGAGGGCTGCGACCGGCGAACGACGGCGCGCAGATATCGGCACTCCCCACCGTGCCGTGGGCCCACGCCATCAGCGGCCAGCCACCCGGCGGCGGTGTGCCCTTGGGCAGGAACAGCGCACCGGAAACGACAATCCGTTTATGGGTATCGAGACCGTCGGTGGACGTGTACAGGATGCGAATATTCTGCCCCGCCTCGACCAGGCTTTGCTGATCGGTCAACGGCTCGCTGCGCAGCATCCGCCCGGGTGACGCGGGCACCTTGTCCGCCCAGGTATAGAACGCGGGAACACCACCATCACCGACGGGTGTTTGCGCAGCGCTCACACCACTGCATCCCGCCAGCAACACCGCCAGCGCAAGCGATAACCGACGCGACATCACCAGCCCTCTTTCAACATCCGCAATTCAAGGTACTGCAACAACATGATGGTCTTGCCGTCGACGATCTCGGCACTGTCCACCATGGCCAGGGCCTCCTCGAATCCCAACTCCAGCACTTCGATATCCTCACCTTCATCCTCCAGCCCGCCGCCATCACTGACTCGGTCGCCAGGCTGATATTCGCCGATGAAAAAGTGAATGCGCTCGGTCACCGAGCCCGGGCTCATGAAGGCCGAATAGATCTTTTCTACATGGCCCACACGGTAGCCCGTCTCTTCTTCCGCCTCCAGGCGAATGCGTTCCTCGGGGCTGGCATTGTCCAGCAGGCCGGCGGCAGACTCGATCAGGTAACCGTGGTAGCCGTTAACGTAGGTAGGCATGCGGAACTGGCGAATCAGCAACACCGTGCGCCGCTCGCGGTTGTACAGCAGGATCGTCGCGCCATTGCCCCGGTCATAGATCTCCCGGGTCTGGGACTGCCAACTGCCGTCGCGGCGGCGCAGGTCAAAGGTGTACTTTTTCAGCACATACCAATTATCCGAGAGCAGTTCTTCGGCGTGGATGCGGACGGGACTGTTTTCCATGGCAGGACCTTTTTGTCTTGTGTTATTCAGCATGTCGTGCAAAATCGTGCACAGTCAAGAAAAAACGTGCAGGAAGCTTCCGATGCTGACCCAACAACGTAAACAACACCTGCTGGATACGCTGCACCGCGACGGCCGGCTGATTGCCAAGGAGTTGAGCCAGGCACTGGAGGTTTCCGAGGACACGATACGGCGTGACCTGCGGGAAATGGCCAAGGAAGGTTTGCTGCTGCGGGTGCACGGCGGCGCCTTGCCGGCATCCCCCGCGATGGCTGATTTTTCGGTTCGGGAACACTTGGTACCGGAGGAAAAAATCGCCATTGGCCGGACGGCTGCGCAACTGGTGCAGCCCGGCCAGGTGGTGTTTATCGATGGCGGTACCACGTGCCTGCAACTGGCCCATCACTTGCCGGCGGACCTGACTGCCACCGTGGTCACCCACAGTCCGTCGATTGCCATGGCCCTGGTGGATCATCCGCAGATTGAAGTGATCATGCTCGGCGGGCGGCTGTTTCGCCACTCACTGGTGGGGGTGGGGGCGGCCACGCTGGAGGCCATCGGCCGGGTCAATGCCGACCTGTATTTCATGGGGGTGTGCAGCGTGCACCCGAATGCCGGCCTGTCTACCGGCGATTATGAAGAGGCAGTGGTCAAGCGCGCGTTGTGTCACGCGGCCGCAGAAACCATCGTGCTGGCCACCTCGGAAAAGCTCAACACCGCGTCGCCCTACCAGGTGGTGGAGCTGACACACGTCAGCGCGATCGTCGCATTGGCCAGTACGCCGCGTGCCCTGCTGCAACCCTATGAAGCTCAGGGCCTGACGCTTTACCTGGCGTGACCGTCAACAGTCCTTGATGGCTTGCCATGACGCGGCGACTTGCGCAGCGTCCGAGGCGTTGACCCGCGCCAGGTCAACCGGATACTCGACCCCCGGATTTTCCGCGAACCGCGTGGCGGTGAACTGGCCGTTGCTGGCACGCAGGATATAGCCGCTGTCCTGGCACGCTGCCGAAGCCAGGAAGATCACCCCAGGCGTGACCCATTCCGGCTTGAGGTTGTGCGGCTCGCCGGTCACGCCCCACATGCGGGTCTTGGCCACGGGTGAGATGGCATTGACCAGGATCCCGGCCTCCGCCCCTTCCCCGCTCAAGGCATTCATGATCCCCAGTTGCGCCATCTTCCCCGCGCTGTAGGCCGCCAGCCCCGGCTGGACGTAGCGCGTGTACATCGCACGGTCGGAGGTGGTCAGCACAATGCGGGGTGCGGCAGATCGCGTGAGGTGCTGCCACGCGTGTTTGCACAGCCAGATCGGTGCATAGACATTGACGCCCATGGCCCGCCGGATGAAAGCCTCGTCGGCGGCCTCGATGGGCTGATAGCCGACCCAGCCAGCATTGTGGATCAGGATATCGAGCTGCCCGAAATGCGTGATGGCGCACTCGATCAGCGCTCGACACCCCGCTTCGCCGGACAGGTCACCCGCGTGGCCAACCACCCGCAGGCCTTCACCCTGCAGCGCCAGCGCGGCCGCCTGTACCACCTGGGGATCAGCCCCATCGCCGAGGGTGTCGGCACCGATATCACTGATTACCACCTGCGCGCCGAGTCGCGCCAACTCGCGCGCATAGCTGAACCCCAAGCCACGGGCGGCACCGGTCACGATTGCGGTTTTACCTGTAAAGTCCATCGTCGCGTTCTCCTGATAGGCACTCCACCCTAACAACCCGTGGCCGTCCTGTTTAATACTGAAAAACAGCGATATTGATACCTGCGCCGTATCAAGCCCCACACCGCCATCTACCTGAAGGAACAGCCCAGATGATCGAAACCCGCCTGTTGCGCCAGTTCGTTGCCGTTGCCGAAGCGCTGCACTTTCACCAGGCCGCGGAGCGCCTGCATATGGCGCAGCCAGCGTTGAGCCAGGCGATCAATCGCCTGGAGGCAAAGTTGGGGTTTGCCCTGCTGCAGCGTGACCGTCGTGGCGTGAAGCTGCTGCCAGCCGGGGCGGCGTTTCTTCAGACGGCCTACACCGTCCTCGGGCAATTGCAGCAAGGCATTGAGCAAGCCCGGCAGGTGTCCCAGGGAACCGCCGGCACGCTCACCATCACCTCGGTGTCGATCACCGGCTATCCGTGGTTGCTGGATACCCTCAGGCAGTTTCGCCTGGCGTTCCCCAGGGTTCAGTTGGTGATCAAGGAAATGCCCTCTGCCAACCAGGCCAAGGCCTTGTTGAGTGGTGATACCGATATCGCTTTTTTGCGCTACCTGCCAGGCCAGGCAGATAACATCGAATCCCGGCTGCTGCTGGATGAACCGATCCTGCTGGCGCTGCCCGCAGACCATCCGAATGCGGGTGACGCCGCTATCGAGCTGAAGGACTTTGCCGGCGCCGATTTTGTGTTCACGCCCCAGGCATTGGGCAGTGGCTATCACCACCAGTTGATCGCTTTATGCGAGGCTGCGGGCTTCGCTCCAAGGGTGGTCCAGGAAGCCGATCAATTGCCCACCCTGATTGGCCTGGTGGCGTGCGGGTTTGGTGTGGCGCTGGTGCCGCAGTCCATTGCCCGTTCGATGCCCCGTGACAAAGTGGCGTTTGTGCCCCTCACCGCCGCGTCCTCCAGCATCGGGCTCTACCTAAACTGGAACACCAGCAATTCTTCCCCCTTGGCCGGGCACTTCTTTTCTCTGCTGGACGAGGCGATGTAATACTTTGCAAGCAATGTCCGGTGACGACCGTCTGAATATTTCCTGCGCGGCCAGGGCATCTGTTAAAACCCGTGCTTCGCCTGTGTCCTGGAACCTTCATGTCTTCACGTTTTCTGTCCCGTCTCGGCCTGCGCTGGTTTCCCCTGCTGTGCATGGCCGCCCTGATCATCGGCCTGCCCGTGGGTTGCGCCGTGCTGCAACACAAGGAACGCGAGTTGCTGTTTCGCGTGGAGCCAGGCACTGCCAGCTGGTACAGCGGGTTGCCGCGTGATGTGCAGGAATTCGACCTGAAACCCGCGAGTTTCAAGGCAGGGCAGAATATTCATGGCTGGTGGTGGCCAGCGGCACAGAAGGACGCGCCGGCAATTCTCTACCTGCACGGCGTGCGCTGGAACCTCACTGGCCAACTGTTTCGCATCGAACAGCTGCGGGCCCTGGGCTTTTCCGTACTGGCCATCGACTACCGCGGCTTCGGCCAGAGTCGAGGCGACCTGCCGTCGGAAACCAGCGTGTACGAAGACGCGCGCATTGCCTGGGAACGCTTCCAGGTGCTGCAACCCGATCCTGCCAAGCGCCTCATCTACGGGCACTCCCTGGGTGGCGCGGTGGCCATCGACCTCGCGGTGGAACTGGGCAAGCAGGCAGCGAACAATCAGGTGCCGCCGCCAGTGCGCGGACTGGTCATCGAGTCCACCTTTACCTCCCTGGCAGATGTGGCCACAGCAGTAGCCAATACGTCATTGCCGGTGCGCTGGCTGCTGTCGCAGAAGTTCGATTCCATTGACAAGATCGCTGATATCCACATGCCGCTGCTGGTGGTTCACGGGCTCGCCGATGCCTTCGTGCCACCGCGCTTCAGCCAGCAACTGTTTGACGCCGCCCAACAGCCGAAACACCTGTTGCTGGTACCCGGTGCCACTCATAACGACAGCATGCGACTGGCCGGCAGCAGTTATCGCCAGGCGTTGGACAGCCTGATGCAATCGAAGCGCGCCACTCAGGTTGCCGGGCCCTCCACCGGGCGCCCAAACGACTCGTAAATCTGCATTTCGGCACCGGTTTCGCCGGTGCCTGTCAAGGCGCAAAGCCTGCCCATACTGGCCATAAACAGTGACTGATCAAATATTAACCGCAGGTTAAATCGCCATACCCGCCGGGCTCAAGCGAAGTTATCCACAGAGATACCCACGGTTTTCGTGGACAACTCTTTTTACTTTTTTACGATTTTTTTGCTCAGTAATGCCCTGTTGGAAAGCTTGGCGGCAGCAAAATCTCCTGCATCACCTCGCGAATCGAAACCATGGGGTTTGGTACCGGACCGGGTGTGGTTTTTCCATGGTGCTCAGCTCACTCGGCAGGGCATCACCGACACCCCAACCCATTGCGTTTGCGCCTAATGCTGATTAATCTCGCATAAACACGCATCAACGAGCAAAAACATGCATAACACCCATGCTGCCATCGACCTGCCCTCCCTGCGCAAACAGAAAATCCTGTTGCTGCTGGAGCGCGACGGTAAAGTCACTGCCTCGGAGTTGGTGGAGCATTTCGCCGTTTCCCAGGACACCATTCGCCGCGACCTTGGCGAACTCGCCTCCGCCGGTCTGCTGCAGCGCGTGCATGGAGGTGCGCTGCCACGGCCCAAGGACACCGGCAAGGATTTCTTCACCCGGTTTGGCGAAACCACCGCGACCAAACGCCACCTGGCGCAACTCGCCGCCGATCGCGTGGAGGACGGCCAGATCGTGCTGTTCGACTCCGGTACCACCACCCTGCAAATCGCCCAGTCACTACCGCATTCCATCAAGCTGACCGCCGTCACGCACTCACCGATGATTGCCATCGCGTTGTCCGAACATCCCAATGTGACGGTGATCCTTGCCGGTGGCCAACTCAACCCGGTGACCATGGCCGCCAGCGGGCATGAAGCATTGCGGCTGATCCAGGGCATCAAGGCCGACCTGCTGTTCACGGGTGTGTGCGCACTGCATCCACAGGTCGGTATCAGCTCGTTGCACTTCGAGGAAGTGGCGGTGAAACAGGCTATGCTCGACAGCGCCTCCCACGTGGTGGCAGTCACCCTGGCCGACAAGCTGGGCGCCGTAGAGCCATTTGTGGTGGCACCGTGCAGCCGCATTCATACCCTGATCACCGAGTGGCACGTGCCGCCGGGCAGCGTCGAGGCTTATGAATGCCTGGGGCTGGAGGTGATGCAAGTGGATGCCTGAGGGGCGAGCATCGCTTGAAGGGCAAGCGCATCGACCAGCGCATGACCGCTGGCCGTATTATCGAAAATACACCAGGTCGGAATGCCCTCCTCCTGGGACGCTATCAATACCTCGGCCAGCGCGCACAAACGCTCGGTTTCGTAAGCGCTGTGATAGATACGCGGCGAACCATGCAGACGCCAATAACGCACGCCTTGCCAGCCTTTCGGTACGTCACCTTCAGCGATCACCGGAGGGTCGGCGGCCACCCGTCCTATCTGGAAATCCTGCAACAAATCTTCGGCCTGCACCCAACTGGCATGCCGTGGCTCAAGCACCACATGGCCGGCAAATCGTTGACGCAAGGCTGTGAAAAAGCCGCCGGCAATGATCGGGTTGTAGCTTAAAGAAGGCGGCAATTGCACCAGCAGGCAGCCCAGGCGGTCGCCCAATTGCAGGCACTGTGCAAGGAACTCATCCAATGCCGTATCGCAGTCACGCAGACGTAATTCATGGGTGATGTGCCGTGGCACCTTGACCGAAAAACCAAAGCCCGACGGCACTGACTGCGCCCATCGTTCGTAGGTCTGCGGGCGATGGGGGCGGTAGAAGGAGCTGTTGATTTCAACCGCATTCAAGCACGCGGCATAACGTTGCAGATGGGTGCCCTGCCGGGGAAACCGTGGCCATTGCTCACGAGGCAGGCTCCAACCGGCACAACCGAGAAAAATCGGCATCAGAACAACACCGACGCCGCATCCCTCATGAAAATCTCCACCGTCTTCGGCCCGACGCCCTCGAACGCATTCAAGCGTTTTTCAAACTCCCCACGGTCGGCACTGGCATCGTGGATATGGCTGATCCTGCCCGCGTACTCCGCATTCAACTTGCTGCTGAGGTCGAGCAGGCGTTGCGCGGTGCTTTCGTCGTAACGCACGTAATGCGCCTCACCGAGCATGGCCACCAGTTCGCGGGAGGTGCAGTGTTGCAGTTTGCGCGGGGTGTCCCGACCATGCTTCACCACAATCACCTGATAGGCCTGCGCCGCGATCTGCGCCTGAATGCGCTTGCCCATCAGGAAGCTGGCGACAAACCACTTGAACAGTGCGTTGTCATCACCGGGCTTGAGCTCAATACCCAGTTCCCCGGCGCTGATGGATCGACCCATGACTGCCTCCGTTCTTCACTGACCCAGCTTGCGCTCGGCCTTGGCGGCTTGCTCGTTGATCTGCTCGGTTTGCCGTTGTGTGTCCTTGATGGACGTCGGCGTGATCACCTTATCAACGGTTTCAGTCTTGGGGTTTGGGCGCTGCAAGGAACTGTCCTTCTCGTCAAGCTGGCGACCTTTCTGCGCCTGTTCGGAGCTGATTGCATTGGGGGTTTTGTCAGTGGTTTTTTCAGTGCCCATGGTGATTCTCCTGCTGTTAAAAGATCAGGCTCCAGCGCGGAGCCGTTATGCAGCAGAGCCCATGATTTTTTGATAGTTCAAGGAAATTGCGTGGGCTGCGGCCCGGAGAAATAAGCGCAAATTAATTTAAACCTTTTGCTCAGGCACCCGCTCAACAGTCAGGTAACGGCATCGCGCCACTCTTCAGGAGAAGCATCATGAAGCACTTGCTGATGAAACAAATGGGACTGACCTTCGCGCTGGCCGCGGGCTCGATGGGTGTGGCCATGGCCGCCACTTCCAATGACTTCGTTGACGCCGCAGCCCAGGGCGGCATCACCGAAGTAGAAGCCGGCAAACTGGCGCTGGAAAAGAGCGGTGCCGCTGATATCAAGGCGTTTGCCCAGCACATGATCACCGACCACACCAAGGCCAACCAGGAGCTGACGGCCCTGGCGACGAAGCTCGACATCAAGGTGCCCGACGATGCCAGCCTCACCGACAAGGCCAAGAAAATGATCCTGGAAATCCGTGAAGAGTCCTTTGACAAGGCTTACGCCGACAACCAGGTAAAGGCCCACGAAGACACCGTGGCCCTGTTCAAAAAAGAAGCCGCCTCCTCGGATAACGCCGAACTGAAGGCTTTTGCCGAGAAGACCCTGCCGACTCTCGAAACCCATCTGAAGATGGCCAAGGAGTTGCAGTCCCAACACGCCAATTAATCATTGACCCACTCAGGAGACACTCGACCATGAGTTCGCAACTGCACGGCAAGAAGATTCTGATCATCACCTCCAACACCGGTATCGAGCGCGACGAGTTGCTCAAGCCGCTGGAAGCCCTGCGTGGTTTCGGCGCCACGGTGACCCACGGTTCCAGCAAAGGTGGCAGCACCCAGACCTTTCTCAAGGACACCGAGAAAGACAGGACGGTAGAGTCCGACGCCAAGCTCTCGGACCTGCACGGCAGTGACTTCGATGCACTGGTCATCCCCGGGGGCACCGTCAATGCCGACACCCTGCGCCAGGACGCCGATGCACTGCGGCTGATCAACGACTTCGTCAAGGCCGGGAAAACCGTAGCCGCCATCTGCCATGGCCCTTGGGCCCTGATTGATGCCGGCGTGATCGGCGGCAAGACCCTCACCTCCTACAAAAGCGTGCGCACTGACCTGGTCAATGCCGGCGCAGCAAACTGGGTGGATACGCAGGTGAAGGAATGCCCGGCCAATGGCTGGACCCTGATAACCTCGCGCACGCCCGACGATTTGCCGGCGTTCAATGAGGCCATTGCCAAGACACTGGCGGCCTGACGCCCGCCAATGCAAACAGGCGCCCTCGGGCGCCTGTTTTTTTTCGATTCTGTCTTAGCCTTTGCCATGCTCAGTGGCATGTGTCGCCCGGTTCACACCCTTGGGTCCAAACAGCGCCCAGAGGATCAGCCCCAACAGCGGCATGAAGATCAGTACCACCAGCCATAAACCCTTGGTCTCCCAGCCACTGCCACTGCGCAGAACGCTGTTGATCGCCCACAGTTCCAGCAGCACCAGAATCACCGCCAAGCCAATCCAGACATATTCGATTTGCATGATTCATCCTCCTGAGGTCGTATGCGTTAGGTCAAGCAACGCGCCCGAGGGTTCATTAAAATTGCAACGGATGGCTCTCGCCCAACGGTTGCGGCACACGGGCCGTAACCTTCTAGACTCAAACGGACACTACCTTTTACCCCTTGGAGGCCCGGGATGACCGAGCACATCATCCACTTTCACTGCCAGATCGATCAGGGCACCACCGAGCGCTTTCGTGATTGCTGCCTGGACGCGATCGATCAAGGCGCCAGTTCGTTGCTGTTGAACCTGTCGACCACCGGCGGCAGCACCAATTTCGGTTTTACCCTCTACACCTTCCTCAAGTCCCTGCCGGTGCCGTTGTGTGCGATCAATGCGGGCAATATCGAGTCCATGGGCATCATCATGTTCCTGGCGGCAAACCGCCGGATCACCACGCCACACTCGCGCTTCCTGATTCATCCGATGAACTGGTACTTCAACCAGAACTCGGTAGACCACCAGCGCCTGCGGGAATACCTGTCGAGCCTGGACAACGACCTGGCGCGCTACGTGAAAATCTACGAACTGGAAACCGCCAGCGCCGAAACCCACCTGGATATTTTCAAGTGCCTCTCGGCCGAGGAAAAAGTCATCGCCGCCCACGAGTCACTGGCCTACGGGATTGCCCATGAGGTCGAGCAGATCGTGTTTGCCGACGACATCAAGCACTGGAAAGTCAGCGGCGGCTAAGCATTGTTTAATGCATGCAAGCCACCACTCGACCGTGCAACCTGCACGACCAGAGCCGCTTTTTATCACACATAACCTATTGTTTTATAAGCAGATAAATATTTTGTTCAACTTGGTACAACTCATGCTGTAGAGGTCTGCACAGGCGGGCAATTCGACCCGCCCTTTCGCTACCCGTGAGGTGTCACCCATGAATGCCATTGATCTTCTCAAGGCCGACCACGAACGCGTCAAAGCCATCCTGAATCAACTCAGTGAATCGACCGAGCGCGGCGTAAAGAAGCGCACTGAGCTCCTGGCCAAGCTGGAAATGGAAATCAGCCTCCACACCCGCCTTGAGGAAGAAATCCTCTACCCGGCTTTTCGCAAGGCCGGCGGCAAGGATCAGGAAATCATGTACCACGAGGCCAAGGAAGAACATCGCACTGTCGACTCCCTCGTCCTTCCGGACCTGAAGCAGACTTCGCCCTCCACCACCGAGTTTTCCGGCCGGGTGAAAGTCGTCAAGGAACTGTTGGAGCACCATATCGAGGAAGAGGAAAGCGAGATGTTCCCACAGGCCAGGAAGCTGTTGGGCAAGGCCTTGCTGGAAGAGCTGGGCGCGGAGATGGAAGCGATGAAAGCCGCGCACAAGAAAGCACCCGGCGCGAAGCCAATGGCGGCTTGATGTCCATTCGTCGCATGCCTGGAAACTATTTCAAACTTTGAATTGGCTGGAGGATTCCCAATTAGGCAACACCATTGATTCGCTCATCATTGAGGGTTTTCAAAATGGCTAATAGTGGAAAAACTACCCCAGGTGCTGGTCACAAAGACCAGAAAGACCCAAACCGTAAAAGCGGCGGCCAGGGTTCAGGCGGCAACTTCGCCAATGACCGCGAGAAGGCTTCTGAGGCGGGCAAAAAAGGCGGGGCTCATAGCCACGCCCCAGGCTCCAAGAAGTCTTGATTGAGGCGTCGCCGAAGCCTGGATGTGCTCCGGGCTTCGGTCCCCATCGCCAAGAGGGATTGAGTCATGAAGACCAGCATTTCCCAAAGGATCGTACTTGTCGCCAGCCTGGCGCTCGTACTGTATGCACCCGCCTACGCGGCCTTCGGCGACAACACCGCACCCGAGACGCCTGCCTTGAGCGGCAACAGCGCTCCTGGCTCGGCACTGCCGCCCGGCACCTATCCCAGCAGCCCGTCCGGGGCTGACAGCAGTGGCAACAAGGACGCTGAAACGAAAGCACCTGCACCGTCTAAAACCGTGAAGAGCACGCGCCATAAAGGCACCTCGACCCAGCATCCCGGTACCAAGACCGGCAAAAAGGCCGTGCCAGAATCGGGCAGTTGACCGATTAGTTCTCGCTGGGGCCGCCGATAAAGTCCAGGCGCAGGTTCATCCACTGCCGAACGATTTCCCGGGCTGCTTGCCTGGCATCAGCAGCAGAGAAGCCGCGCTCGCGTTGCAGCCAGTCACTCGTCGCTTGCCGTGCGGGCTCAATGGCGGCCAGCGCTTGCTGGCGTTGCCTGGCAGGCCACTGTTTATCCGCGCCCCAGTTGCGCAGGGCTGATTCCGGGTCCTGGGCCTGCGCTGCGGTGCCTGGCTGGAGAAACAGCCGAGGCGACGCGGTGGCCTTGAGGGAAAGCGTGTTCCAGTCGGCGTAGCTGGCAAAGCGGATGGTGCCTTCGTTCTGCGATGCAGTGGACAAAGGCGCGGTAAACGAATCGTCCAGCCGCTTCCAGGCCGGCTGTGCAAACAGATCACCCTGTGGGGCACAGATCGGCGCAAAACTGTCGCGGGTGGAGCCGTACAACGATCCGAACGACTCATACGCGACCTCGCCCTGCCGGCTGAAGACAAAGCAGTGCACATACGGGCGTTGGTCGGCGTACATCTCATACTGTTGGCGCTCGATCATCATGCGCAGCAAGGTCAACATCACCCGGTCACGGCTGACAGCAGGATCATTCTGCAGGTCCTGCCAGATCGACCAGGGAAAACTGTCTTCCTTGAGTGCTATGAGAACCTGCTTGCGATTCTCCTCTGCCTCATTCTCCGTAACGCCACTATCAGGTTCAAAACGCTGCAGGTAGACCAACCAGGCGGCGGCCAGATCGTTCATCGGGTAGCGCCGAAGCCCTTCTGCTGCCTGGGCCGGATGGTACGGAATACTGGCAATGATTGCGTCAAGGGCTGCGGTGTCTTTGTGAGTGACGGTTCCCACCTCGACCACTCTCTGGCTCAGTTGGGATTGCAGGCAGCCGGGCAATTGTTCCGGGGTACCGGCACACGCGTTGCGAGTCTGCAACCACGTGCGCTGGCCACGGCGCAATTCGTCGCGCTGGTCGGGTGCCAGTTTGGCCATTGCCTGGCTGTAGTACAGGCCCAGCGTAGTGTCGAGTTCGCTTAATTCAGGGCTGGCGCAAATGGACTTTTCCACCGTGGTGGAGGCCTTTTTACAATCGAAGGACGCGCCACTGGCAGGCATCGCTGCGCCTATCAGCGCGCCAGCGAGCAACAACATTGGGTAGGCAGAATGAATACGGCGGGCCATGGCTTTCCTTGGGTGAGTTCCTTTCAAGGCGCTCATTGTGCCGACGCGATTGCCAATGTCCAGCCTGTCGGCACAGTACTACGAAGCACTGGCCGTGGAGGGGCGATCACTTGCCAGTTCACGTTCAATCTGTTCGATGCTGGGCAGGCTGGTTTGCAGCTCTGCCGGCAGGGATTCCACCAGCTGATACTCGGCAACCCCAATAGGACGGGAGCTGTCACGCAGAGCGTATTCGGCCACTACTTCGTTCTTGCTCTTGCACAGCAGCAGGCCGATGGTGGGGCTGTCCTGCGGGTGCTTGAGCTGGGCGTCTACCGCAGCGAGGTAAAAGCCCAACTGCCCCAGATGGTCGGGTTTGAATTTACCGGCCTTGAGTTCGATCACCACGTAGCACCTCAGCTTGAGGTGATAAAACAGCAGGTCGACGAAAAACTCCTCGCCTCCCACGTCCAGCAACACCTGCCGACCCACGAAGGCAAAACCGGCGCTCAGCTCCAGCAGAAAATCGGTGACATGTTTGACCAGGGCGTTTTCGATTTCACGCTCCTGCGCGTCAAGGGACAGGCCCAGGAAGTCGAAACGGTAAGGATCTTTAAGTGATTCGCGAGCCAGGTCGGATTGCGCCTTGGGCAGCAGTCCGTCAAAGTTGCTGACCGCGTTGCCGCTGCGTTCCAGCAGGCGACCTTCGATTTGCATCACCAGGATGTTGCGCGACCAGTTGTGCTCGATGGCCTGGGCAATGTACCAGCGACGGGTTTCGGGCCCGGGCAGCCTGTCCAGCAACACCAGGTTATGGCCCCAGGGCAATTGTGCAGCAGCCTGTTGCACAAATTCGGAGTCCGGCCACGCCTCCGCAAATGCGCGCATGTACTTCAGGTTACGCGGCGAGAAACCCTTCATTTCCGGAAACGCCGAACGCAAATCCTGCGCCAGCCGCTCAATCACCTTGCTCCCCCAGCCCTGCCGCGCTTGCCGGGTCAGAATATCCTGGCCGATTTGCCAGTACAGCAACACCAGCTCGCGGTTTACCGCCAGGGTGGCGCGTTGCTGGGCGCAGTGGATTCGACTCTTGAGATCGGACAGCCAGTCGCTGTATCCCTCGGGTGGTGTGTTCAGGCTATCGGGGGTCTCACTCATTCCTTTTCCCTCGTGGGTTGGGCAGGCGGTCGATGGTAGCGAGGGGACAATCCGGAATGGGCCAGCAGAATGCTTTCGATACAAATCAACGGGAACCGTACCTTCACGCGGATCAAGGGGTGCCCCAACGTGCGTGCTGTGGTCAAATGAGCCGGTCACTTCCATGGTTATTCCCGATCTATGAACGCCACACCCACCGACGACAGCCAGGCATCCACCGGGGACCGCATCCTGTTCCTGCTCAAGACCCGTGGCCCACTGAAAACCACGGACCTGGCTGCGCTGCTGGACATCACCTCCGAAGCCGCCCGCCAGCAAATCCAGAAGTTGCAGGTCGCGGAGTTGATCGTCGGCGTATCAGCCCCCATCTCGGGTGCCGGTCGGCCATCCTTGAAGTGGACCCTGACCGAGACCGCCCAGAGCAAATTCCCGGATTCCCATAGCGTGCTGACCTTGCACCTGATCGAGTCCATCGAAGGGATTTTTGGCAGTGAAGGCGTGGAAAAAGTCATCGCCAGCATGGAAGCGACGGCCAGGCACGAATACACCCAGGCCTGCTCCGCCGCGTCGACCTTGCGGGAGAAAGTCGAGATCCTGGTACAGATTCGCGAACGCGCCGGGTACATGGCGCAGATGGAGCCGCTGGACGATGGCTGGCTGCTGGTGGAGAACCACTGCCCGATCTGCGTCGCCGCCCGTAAATGCCAGGGGTTCTGCCGCTCGGAACTGCAGATCTTCCAGGCAGCCCTGGGCGATGAGAATGTGGTGGAGCGGCGCGAGCATTTGATTTCCGGGGACCGGCGCTGCGCCTACAGCATCCAGCCCCGCCGCCTGTAAGAAAGAGGCTGCGATGGGCTGCGCAGCAACCGCAATTCCAGCGCCGCAGTGTCCCGGATACACCAACGGTTCAGGATTCACGAGCGCTGCGCAGTCCATCGCAGCCTAAGCCTCACGCCGTACTCAAGCCCATTGCAGGAAGGACAGATTCCGGAGTAGTGGCGCAATGCCCATCAATCATATAACCAAGCAAGATCTTTGATAATACGTTGAGTGCTTTGAATTACACAAGCCAATACTTTTTACGGTGCCGTAAACAGCCTAAACCCTGACCCCCAGCATGCCGCTGGTAATGATGATCGTGACTATGGCGCCCATGCCGATCACCAGCCAGGTCAACAGCGAACTGCGTGACTCGCTGACATTGTGATTACGCAATACACCTCGCAAACCACAACCCAGATGCCCAATCAGCAGGAACACCGCCAGCGAGTAATGCGGCAGCAGCCGAATGCTCCATGGATCCGCCAATAACCCTACGGGCTCGGCCACGGCCCAGGCGTAATCGGTGTCGGTGCCGAAGTAACGCGCCAGGGTAAACACCGAGTTGATATGGGACGCGATAAACAGCGAGAGATAGGCGCCGGAGGCGGTCTGTAACGCGTCCAGCAGGTCGGCACGCGTGACGGTCTTCGGGCGAATCAACACCAGCCCGCTGAGAATCTGAAAGAAAAACGTGACAATGATCACCGGCTCCAGCCAGCCATTGCGATACACCCGTCGCAGCACGTCCATCACCGACTTATGCACATCGGTACCCAGTACACCCAGGAGGTGGTTGAACAGGTGCGGCGCGAGAAACACCAACAGGATCGCCACCGAGGCGATGCCGTGGGCGACACGCAGCTTGATATAGGTCTTGTCCAAGGTCACCAGGCTGATGCTCGGGCCCGTTGACGACACCATCGCAAAAAAGCCCGCCAGCGCCAGCCACAGCCCGCTCCATACCGCGATGTCGTGGCCCTCGATTTTCATCAGGTACAGCAAGACGCCCATAAGCGTGTACGCAGGAGGCGCAGCCACCGCCAGGCACGACAAGCGTCGCGCCAGGACCAGGCGTGCGCTCATGACCGGTTGAACACCGGTGACATACACACAGGCAAACGCCAACAGCGGCACCGCATAGGCACTCAGGATCAGCGCCAGGACGACCGGGGTGCCGGCGCCTGCCACATGCGCCTGGTTACTCCACGCCAGCGCCCACGGATAATACAGCGCCGCGGCGAACGGCAGCAGCCACAGCCATTCCAGCCAGGGTTTGATAGCTTTGCTTAACATATTGATTTCCCGGTGATAAATATCACCCGGATAGTGCCCAGCCATCGCCACCCGCGACAATTAGGCACCCAGGCAAAAGCCTTTTACCCAATGGTCATGCCTGGAAGGCTTGCACCATGTAGTCGACGAACAGCTTGACTCGCAGCGGTATCTTGTCGCGCTGCCGATAGCAGATGTAATGCCCCCTGCCCCGCGCCTGCGCCGCATAACCCGGCAGCAAAACGATCAAACGCTGTTGCGCGATCCAGTGCTGCGCCTGATAGCCGGCCAGCTGTGCCACACCACCGCCGGCTACGGCCGCGAGCGCCACTAGCTCCGGGTCATTGAACAACTGGCTGTAAGGCAACGGCAGCCGTATGAACTGCCCGTCGACTTCAAACTCCCACACATGCGGCTTGCCCGACTGCGCCAGGCGAAAGGCGATAGTCTTGTGCGCCGCAAGGTCTTCCAGGGTCTGCGGGTAGCCGGCTGAGTGCAGGTACTCAGGCGCGGCGCAGGTGACGAAACTCATCGGCGCCAGTTGCCTGGCGATCACATCGGCGTCCTCCAGCCGCCCGTTGCGAATCGCGACATCCACGCGACCTTCGGCGAAATCCACATGGCGATCATTCAGATCAAATTCGAGGGTGATGTCCGGGTGGGACTTACAGAACCCAGGCAACAGCGGCGCAATGCACTTGCGCCCAAAACCCACGGTAGAGCTTACGCGCACTACGCCGGACGGCGACTGGGTAGCGTGTTTCAGCGCTTCGGTCGTGCGCAACAGATGCTCGACACTGGGCAGGCACTCTTGAAAAAACCGGCGCCCTTCCTGCGTGACCGCTACGCTGTGGGTCGTGCGTTCCAGCAGCTTGATCGCCAGTTGGGTTTCCAGGCGGGTAATGCTGCGACTCACCGAAGGCACTGAAATGCCCAGGTCGCGTGCTGCCTCGCTGAAGCTTTCGCTGGCCGCGACTTTCATGAAGGCGATGACGCCGGCGAAGTTTTTTCCGATGGACATCGGTGAGGTTTCCTTGAAGGGCGCACGCCAAAAGCATCGACAGTACCCAACCGCAAACCCAAGCGCCCTAGCCAATCCGACGGTTTTTCGGTAGGCCAAACTGCGGCTTTACAGCCCTTTTGATCTGGCACAAAATCCCTCCTTATCTAGAAAATATCGGGATCGCGCCATGCTTGAACACCCATCGATTAAGTTTGGCGCGGCCCCCGTGCAAGGTTTGGTCCGGGAGTATTTGCCCGGCTTGCGTGAACCTCACGTTCACCCGGAACACGCGCAAATCATGTACGCCATCAAAGGTTCGATGACGGTACTGACGGCCGAAGGCATCTGGGTTCTGCCACCGCAGCGGGCGCTCTGGATTCCGCCAGGTGTCAGCCACACCTTCAAGCATTCGCGTCAGGTGTCGATGCGTACCGTATATGTGCGTCAGGGCGCGGCCAGCATTCCACCGTGGGCCCGCTGCGCAGTGTTAAATGTCGGGACGCTGGTGCGCGAGCTGATCCTGGCCTGCGCGCAACTGCCAGGCGAGTACCCCGAGCACAGCCGCGAAAGCCGCCTGGGCACCGTGCTGCTGGACCACCTGGCATTGCTTGAGCAAGACGCCTTTTACCTGCCTGAACCCTCGGATAAACGCGCGGTGCGCGCCGCCAACCTGATCAAGCAAAACCCCAACGACACTCGGCCGCTCAAGGAAATCGCCTTCGAGGTAGGCGCCAGTGCACGCACCCTGGAGCGGCTGTTTGCTGCCCAGACCCGCATGGGCTTCGGCGCCTGGCGCCAACGCTTGCGGATGATGGTGGCCCTGGAAAACCTCGCGGCGGGGGAAAGCGTCAGCAGCACCGCCGCCGCGATTGGCTACGAAAGCTCCAGCAGCTTTATCGCCGTGTTCCGCTCGGTGTTCGGTTGCAGCCCGGCCAGGTATTTCGCCCAGCGTTGAGCCGGCCTACAGCAAGGGAATGCTGTAGCTGACCATCAACCGGGCTTCGTCTTTGTCAGCGCTGTCATTACCCCGCAGCACCGCACCACGCCACATGAACCCAAGCCCCTTGAAGGTGCCGGCAGGAATCACATAGTCAACCCGCACGTCCCGCTCCCACTCGGTATTGTCACGACCTGCCGTGCGGATGTGGCTGCCATGTATGTAGGTGACGCTGGTCTTCAGCCCCGCCACGCCCAGGTTCGCAAAATCATAGGCATAGCTGGCCACCGTGGCCTGTTCCCCGGCGTTGACGAACTTCAACGACTGGGAGTTGGTGATCAAATACACCGAGCGGCCCTGCCCCTGGTTGATATGGGGGAAGTCACTTTCGCCCGTGGTTTTCTGATACCCCAGGCTCACCGAATGGCCTTGCAGCGAATAAGTAAACAAGGCACTCCACAGGTTATTGTCGACCTTGCCATTGTTGACGCCCGGCCCGTAGTAACCCGAGCTGACGTAGCCCTCGGCACGCCCCGCCGCACTGGAGTTCTTACCGTCCGAGGTACTGTGGAAGTAGCGCAGGTCACTCTTGAACTGGCCCACCGGCAACTGCCAGTTGTGCAACAGGCCGAAGAAGTGTTGCTGGTAAAAGTTTTCAAGATTCGCGTAGTAATACTGCAACTGCATCTGCTTGCTTACGGCGTAATCCACACCACCGTAGTAAAACTGATTGCTGGACGTGCCCTTGACCGGATCGTTTGCGCCAGCGATGGACAAGCCCTGGCCGTTGCTGGAGTTACGGTCAAGCACCTGCTCGATTTTGCCGGCGACGAGGTTGAAGTCTTTCAGGTCCTTGGAGTCCACCTGGTAGCCACGAAAAGTCTGGGGCAACAACCGGCCGTCTTCATACATCAGTACCGGCACCCGGGGCATCAGCGTGCCCACTTTCAGTTGGGTCTGGGAGATGCGCACTTTGCCGGTGACCCCGGTCTTGCTGAAATCATTGGCAGCCTTGCCATCAGACAGCGGGAAGACGCTACCGGGTGTGTTGTCCTCCCCCACCTTGCCGGCACGCCCTGACGCATCCAGCCGTACGCCGTACAGCTCTTGCAGATCCAACCCCAGGCCCACCACCCCCTCGGTGAAACCGGACTGATAATTGAACATGAAGGCCTGGCCCCATTCCCGGTCCGAGGCCCCCTTGGCATTGCGCGTGTCCTGGTTGAGATAGAAGTTGCGCAGGTCCAGGGTCGCTTTACTGTCGTCGATAAAACCCGATGCAGCCGCCTGCTGTACAACGCCGAAAGAAACGGCCAGGGCCAGGTAAGTCTTGTGGTTCATGAAGGCTCCGAACAGTGAACACGACTGTCCCGTCGACCCAGTGATGGCAGCCGTTTTTTATTGTGTGTTGCAGTGTTTTCATTCGACGGGAGGCGCGCACGATATAGGCCTGGCGGTTGTGAAAACAGCCGCCAAAACGGGCATTCACTTTTCCAGTTTTTGTAACAATGAGGACGACGCGCAGGCGTCTGGAACGGGCTTCCCACGAGGTCTTAAGTCAACTGCGAGTACAACGACTCACGCTGCAGTGCCGTCTCGCTCCGACAGCCAGCGGAGCTTTTCCAGCATGGGATCGAACATCGCGCGTACCGCCTCGACTGCCGCGTCTTCATCGCCAAAGATAATCGCCTGGACGACTTGCGCATGGGCTTCAAGCCCCGGCTCATACAACTCGTTGTCGGCAAAAATCGCCAGATACTGGCTGTGGAACGAAGAGCTGAATGCGCGGTACATCGACTGCAAGACCACGTTGTGGGAAGCCACGGCCACCGCACCGTGCAAGGCCTGGTCGCGGTCGACGAAATCGTCGAGTTGATCCCCGAGGTTATATTCGCCACGCCGCGCCAGGGCGTGCCACAACCGGCGGATATCCTCCAGGGTGCGACGGCGCGCAGCGAGTCGGGCGGTTTCGACTTCCAGCAGGTACTGGGCCTCCAGGTGGTCGCGGATCGCGCTACGTTGTTCACGAATGCCATCGATGATCGAAGCGACCCAGGCGTGATTGCAAAGACCGGCGTACATGGGCAACTCCTGAAAGATCATGCCCCTCGAGTATAGAGATTGATGCTCATCCAGACTCCTTCCGGCCCGCCAACTAGTCGCTCGATTGCGCCACTTTTTCTCCCGGCTGGTTGTAGTGGACCAGCGGCGATTGCGGGTCGAGCAGCGAGGTGCGGATGAAGTGCAGGTAGCTTTCCACCCGTCTCAGGGCTGAAGTCTCAAAGTTCCCGGCGAATGGCTCATCGGTCTGTTGCACGCACTCAATGGCGTGCTCGACAGCCTCCAGCGCGCGCTGCAAATAACCGGGCCCAGGCTTGACGAACAACCGCACCAGTGCGCGACCCATTGCCCGGATGGCGAGGCGCCAGGGCATGCTCTCGGCGTAACAGGCCTGCGCCGGCAACCGGGCCTGCTCGCGGCGCAACTCGATGATCGCGTGCCCCACGTCCAGTACCACGAACGTCCAGCGCAGCAGGCGATGCTGCACCGATGCCCTGCCCGCCGCAAAGTTGTAGGCCTGGTTGAGCAGGTCGCGGGTGCCGCTTTCGAAACCGGAGCCCAGCGCCGGCAACGGCGCGCTGATGGCAACCACCACCTGGCGGCGCAGATCCTGTTCCAGCCGGCGCCACAGCCAAGGGCTGTTGGGTGGCAGGATAATCGCCCCCGCCGCGGCGCACACCAACATGCCAAACACCATGGCGAGATAGTCATTGATCAGCCCGTAGGGGTTGTACAGCGTCAGGTTGGCAGGCACTGAGCTGGTGCCGAAAAACACCAGCATGCCCAGGCCATAGCCGGCCAATTGCGGCCTCGCCAGCCAGAACGAACCCAGTACGATCACCGGCGCCATGACCACGCACAGCAACGGAAAACCGTCGATCATCGGGTACACGAAAAACACTTCGAAAATGCCAATCACCGCTGCCAGTAGCGTACCGCAGGCGATTTGAAACGACATGCGCCTAGGGTTGGCAGAAAACGCCGACAGGCCTACGGTCAGCGCCGACACCAGGGTCATGGCCGCGCCGCTGGGCCAACTGGTGGCAATCCACAACGTACTGAGCACCAGTAACACCACCGCGGCGCGCAACCCGGCCGCAAGGGTCGCCAGCCAGTTGGTCCGAGGTTGAAACGGTTCGTTCCATTGCTCTCGCACATGGTTGTGATCGGCGAGGGACGCATGCGTCTGGGCGTAGCTGTGCAGCTCGTCGACAAAGCGGTAGAGCAGTTCATACGCGGTGTGAAAGTCCAGCAGGTCATCGGCTACGGGAGCGGTATGTTGCAACGCCGCACGCAGGCGCCGGACCCGGTCTGGCAAGCCGGCTTTGTAGACTTTCAGTTCGGTGGACAGCACGGCCGCGTCACGGTCCGTCAATGGGTGCCCGGCGAAGGGTTTGAGCAGCTCGGCCAACGCGATCAACCCCGGATCGACGGCCTGGACCACCTCCACGCCACCGCGCAGGCGAACCCGTTCAAGCAGTTGATGCAGCGCGTTGAAACGCGTGGTGATCGCCATGAACTCGCTGTTGAGGCGGTTGATTCGCCCATTGCGCTGGCGCATGTAAGGGTCTTCGAACACGCTGACGCTGCGCATTACTTCCAGGCCAACGGCCTCGGCGATAAACCCCAGGTTGGCGCTCTCGAAGGCCGCCTGGTCACCGGTATCACGCAGGCGCTGCCGCACAAATCCGGCAAAGCGGCCAAAGCGTTGGTACAACGTGTTGCGCATCGCCACGCTGGAGGTTTTAGGCAATACGGTGGCGCTAATCAGCGTCGCGCAGACGATCCCCAAGGTGATCTCCAGCACTCGCCAGACGGCCGCCATGAATACCTGCTGCGGATGGCCCACCACGGGAAGCCCGACCATCACCGCCGTGTAGCCGGCGAGCACAAATCCATAGGCGCGGAAGTTGCGATTGCGCGCGGCACCACCGGAACACAACCCCACCCACAATGCCAGGCCCGCGAGAAACAGCTCGGTGCTCTGGGCAAACAGGGCCATCAACAGCACCATGAACGATGAGCCCACCAACGTGCCGATGAAGCGATAGATACTCTTGGCGAGGACGTGCCCGCTGTGGGGCTGCATCACGATAAACACAGTGGTGATCGCGGTGCTCGGTTGTGGCAGTTCCAGGCGCATCGCCAGCCACAGGGTCAGGTACGAGGCGATCAATACCTTGCCCAGGTAGATCCACATCACCCCATCGCTGCGGGCCCACTCCATGAAGCCCCGGCGCCAGGGCAGCGACACCAGCCAGCGGCCCGCTCTACCGGCGATATTGAAACGACGAACAGTGAGTCGAGGCACGCGACCTTCCGGCTGACGGGAAATGGGGCGGCGACTCTAGGGGCTTCCATGCGCCCCGGTAAGTCATCAGAAACGTGAATGACTGTTACGTAAAAATCCACAATAAATAGCGTTTACAGCCGTGGATGAGTTCATGCCACACTAAAAAACGTTCCACCTGGAGAGCATCGATGGACATCCTGCAGAACATGCGCATCTTCCGCTGCGTTGCCGAAGTCGGCAGTTTTACTGGCGCGGCAGTGCAGTTGAATAGCAACACCACCCATATTTCGCGCTCCATTTCCAACCTTGAAACCCACCTGCGAACCCGCCTGTTCAACCGCACCACACGCCGTACCGCACTGACCGAATCCGGCAAACGCTACCTGTTGCGTTGCGAGCAAATCCTGCGCTCCGTCGAGGAAGCGGAGCTGGAAGCCGGCGACGCCCACACACGCCCTACCGGCCAGTTGAAAGTGCACTCGATGACAGGCATCGGCCAGCACTACGTGGTGGACGCCATCGCATGCTACCGCAAGAACTACCCCGACGTGACGTTCAACCTGAGCATGAGCAACCGCACGCCGAACCTGGTCAACGAAGGGTTCGACGTGTCGATTGTGTTGGCCATTGACCTGCCCGATTCCAGCCACGTTTCACAGAAACTGGGCACGACCTACAGCATCGTCTGCGCCTCACCGTCCTACATAAAAAACCATGGTGCCGCGCAAACGCCGCAAGACCTGCTCAGCCACGCCTGCCTGCGGCTGGTCAGCCCGGTGATCCCGCTGGAAGACTGGACGTTCGACGGCCCCCGTGGCCAGGAGAGCGTCACCATCAGCAGCTCGCCGTTCCTGGTGGACTCGGTCGACGCCATGAAGACCGCCATCAGCAACGACATGGGCGTGGGCATCCTGCCGGTGCATGCGGCAATCAAGGGGCTGCGCAGCGGCACTCTGGTGCGAGTCCTGCCCGAGTACCGCCTGGAAGAACTGAGCCTGTACGCCATCTACCCTTCCCGGCACTACCTGGATGCAAAAATCAAAACCTGGGTGGAGTACCTGCGCAGTTCACTCCCGGAAGTGCTGGCCGACCATAAGGCTGTGCTGAAGATTCGCGACCGGGTCAGCTACGGCTGATCATCGCTGATAGTGCTGATTCAGCCATCCGAGTGCCCACCGGCGGGCACTGGCGTCGGCCTCCATGACGCCATACAGGTCCGTCACCGCCACCACCGGCTCCTTGTCCAGCACATGCCGGATGCACTCGGCGATCTGCATGAAGCCGATGCGTCCGTCCAGAAAGGCCTGCACCGCGACTTCATTGGCCGCATTGAGCGACGCCGGTGCCGTGCCGCCCACATCCGCCACCTCGCGCGCCAGGGCCAGGCAAGGAAAGCGCTTCTCGTCCGGTACTTCGAAATCCAGCCGGGCCACCTTGAACAAATCCAGTGGTTCAACCCCTGAATCGATCCGTTGCGGCCAGGCCAGGGCATGGCTGATGGGCGTGCGCATGTCCGGGTTCCCCAACTGCGCGAGCATTGAGCCGTCGACGTAATCCACCAGCGAATGGACGACGCTTTGCGGATGGATCACTACCTCGACCTGGGACGGCCTGGCGCCGAATAACCAACAGGCCTCGATCAGTTCGAGTCCCTTGTTCATCAGGGTTGCCGAGTCCACCGAAATCTTGCGGCCCATGGACCATTTCGGGTGAGCGCAGGCTTGGTCCGGCGTTACGTTGTGCAGTTGCGCCATCGGCGTTTGGCGAAACGGCCCGCCGGAGCCAGTCAACAGAATGCGCCGCACGCCCGCGTGGGCCAGGCCGTGTTGAGCATGGGACGGCAGGCACTGAAAGATTGCGTTGTGCTCGCTGTCCAGCGGTAACAGCACCGCCCCACTGCTGCGCACCGCCTGCATGAACAACGCACCGGACATCACCAGTGCCTCTTTGTTGGCCAGGAGGATTTTCTTGCCGGCCTCGACGGCGGCCATCGTTGCATTCAAGCCCGCCGCACCGACGATAGCGGCCACCACCGTGTCCACATCCCGGTGACCGGCGACGAATTTCAGACCGCTTTCGCCGCCCACTACCTGAGTCTGAGAGCCCTCCTCCAACAGTTGCTTCTGCAGCGTCGCCACGGCTTGCGGCGTGGGCACCACGGCGTAGTCCGGACGGTGCAACAAGCATTGTTTTTTCAACAGCTCCAGTTGGGTGAACCCGCTGAGGGCGAAGACTTTATAGCGCTCGGGGTGACGCGCGATAACGTCCAATACGTTGACGCCCACCGAACCGGTAGCGCCCAGCACGCTGATGGCTTGCAAGCGTTGACGGGTGGCGATCACCTGGCGAATGACTTTTTTGCGCGGAATAAGCGACATGACGTAATGAGCCTGACGTAGAGAAAACAGCCGCCATTAACCAAGGAAAGTGCCAGTGCCGTCATCGCGATAACGCCAACAACTATCGCAAAAAAGCCAAGCCTTCGATCAGCTCGAAAACGGGCCTTGGTCATAACGACTACAGCACGTCATAAGGACTACATAACACTCGTGTCATATCGACTACAAAAAATATATCCAACTGATTTATAGGAACTTTTCATATGGCATGAATCCTGATCAGTGCTGCGCGCCCCTTTGGCAATCTATAAAGAGAACCCCATGAACAATGACTTCAACCACCGCCTTGCCGTAGTGACCGGTGCCAGTTCAGGTATCGGCCTGGCTGTCACCTGCAAGCTGCTTGAACAAGGTGCGCAAGTGGTCGCCATGTCGCGACAGATTGGCGAATTGGGCGCATTGGCGGAGCGTTTTGACGAGCAGCTCTACTGGCTGGCGGGGGATGTCACCCAGGCTGCCGACCAGGCACGCCTGGCGCAGTTGACGGCGTCCATCGGACCGGTGGATTACCTCGTGCCCAATGCCGGGATCGCACAACTGGCCGATGGCCTGGACCTGGCCGCCTTTGACCGGCAATGGGCCGTCAATGGAGCCGCGGCTCTCAACACCCTCGGCAGCCTACGCGAGCAAATGGCCGCCCAGGCGTCGGTGGTATTTATCGGTACATTCCTGGAGCTGGCGACCTTCCCTGGGCTCGCCGCGTATATTGCTTCGAAGGCCGCCTTGCGGGCGCAAATGCGCACCCTGGCGGTGGAGCTGGCGCCCCATGGCATTCGTCTGAACATGGTATCGCCCGGCCCCACCGCCACGCCGATCTGGAGCACCTTGGGGCTCAGTGACGAAGCGTTGGGCGGCGTTGCCACCACAGTCAATCAGCGCCTGCTCAATGGGCAATTCCTGGAGCCGGGCGCTATTGCCGATGTGATCCTGTTCCAGTTGAGCCAGGGCGCACGCAGTGTGTTTGGCCAGGACTGGGTGGTCGACGGCGGCTACACCCTGCGTTGACCATGGCCCCGCAGGCCTAATGCGCAGCGCACAGGTCTGCGGGCAATGCCTTGGCGCCTCCGAACGCCAAGGCCTTCCACCCAATAACAAGCAATGACAGTGCGGCAAATATCAAGCCGCAGCCGATCACTCCGGTGGTGCCGAATGCATTGATAAACAGCCCGCCCACGGACGCCCCGATCACCACGCCGGCATTCGCCGAGGACACATACAGGCTGGTTGCGAACTCATGCGCCTCGGGCGCCGACGAGGTCAGCCAGACTTGCGTGACCACCAGCCCGCAGGTATGCGCAGCGCCCCACAGCAGCACAATCAAGCTCATCGACCACCACGACGGGCTGCCGAACGCGTACAAGACCACGTACGCCGCCGCCAGCACAATGGGGTACAGCACCACCGTCGCCACCATGCTTTTGCCCAATAACCGGCCCACCAACAGGTTGCCCGTGACGCCGCCCACGCCGAAGATCACCAGCATGATGCTGATGGCCTGGCCATCCATGCCGGTCTGGGTCCTGAGGTACTCGGCGGCATAGCTGTAGACCGAAAACATCGTGGTGAACACCAGCACCGTCGCGATGATCGCCAGCCACACCGACAGGCTGCGCAGCACCGCCAGTTGCTTGCCGAAACTCAGCGGCATCGGGCGTTCATGATGGGGCAGTTTCAACAGCAGTCCGACACCTGCCAACCCCGTTGCCAAAGCGCAGAAGAAGAACGATGCCTCATAGGAAATACTCGCGCCCACCCATGTGGTCAGCGGCACCCCAAGCACCAGGCCCAAGGTGGTGCCCACCACCGCCAGGGCCGTGGCATGCGCCGCGCGGTCCTTGGGGTACAAGGACACCGCGGTGGAAAACGCAGCGGCAAAAAACACCGGGTGCAGCATCGCCGGAATTACCCGCAACGCCATCAAGGTTTCGAAGTTCGGCGCAAACGCCGACAGCACGCTGCACACGGAAAAACCAAAGAGCGCGCCCACCAGGATTTTCTTGCGCGCCAGGCGCGACGCCATCAGCACCAGGAAAGGCCCCAGCACCGCCACGATCAGCGCAAACAAGCCCATCAATAACCCGGCCTGAGACACGCTGATGCCGAAACGTTCGACGATCATCGGTAAAATGCCGACCACACCAAACTCCAGGGTGTACAGGCCGAAAAGACCCAGAATGATGTAGATCACCGGCCGACCTCGATCACGATCTTGCCAAACGCACCGCGCCCGAGATGAGCGAAGGCTTCGGGCACTTGCTCGAAGCCGTAGGTGTGATCGATTACCGGCTCGATGCCGTGGCGGTCGATCATGGCAATCAGATCTTCCAATGCGCGGCGCGGCCCCACGGAGATGCCGATGATGGAGGCCCGCTTGCCAAGCAAGGCCATGACCGGAGCATTCAATTGGTCACTCTCCAGCAGGCCGATCACCGAGATGCGCCCACCGTTGGCTACCGCGTGCAGGGAACGCGTGAGGTTGTCACCGCCGGCCATTTCCAGGATATGTTCGGCGCCACGCCCATCGGTCAGCGCTTGCACCGCCGTGTGCCATTCCGGTACCCGGCTGCGGTTGATGCCATGGGTGGCACCCAGCTCTATGGCACGCGCGATCTTTTCATCGCTGCTACTGGTGATGATAACGCGGGCACCATTGGCCGCAGCCAGTTGCACCGCAAACAACGAGACGCCACCGGTGCCCTGCACCACCACGGTATGGCCGGCGTGCAGGTGGCCCAGTTCGAACAGCGCCATCCACGCCGTCAAGGCGGCCACTGGCAAGGTGCTGGCCTGCCCTGCGGTGAGGCTGAGGGGCGCATGCACGCACCATTCGGCAGGTGTTGCCACGTACTCGGCGAGCATGCCGGGGAGCGGGCCACCCTGAGGCGGCGCTTCACTCCAGGACAGCGGAGCGCCATCGACCCATCCGGCAAAAAACGTCGACAGCAGCTTGTCGCCCACCTTGAAACGCGTAACGCCCTCGCCCACGGCGACCACCGTGCCCGCCATGTCGGAGGCCGGCGTGAATGGGAATGTGAGGTCGGCACCCATGCTGTTTTCGACCACTTCACCGTCGCGGTAATTGAGCGAGACGGCCTCGACGCGCACCAATACCTCCCCGGCCTTCGCGATGGGGCGTGGCACGTCGGCAAGGCGCAGTGTGTGCAGTCCCAATGCAGGTGTTTCCCAGCGTTTCATGGTGTCGGTCATCTTGGTATTCCTCGTGAATGGGCAATGCCACAAGGATATGGGCCTGTCCTCACGGGATTAAGGGGGCGCCGGCTCCACTGTCTACGGAGCTTTTGTTCCGCAATCGGGATAAGGTAGCCAGGCCTCGCCTCAGCCAAACCGGAGCCTCGATGGACAGCCTCAACACCCTGAATGTTTTTGTGCAGGTCGCCGAAACCCGCAGCTTTGTCGCCGCCGGGCGCGTGCTGGGCGTAACGGCCTCGGCAGTCGGCAAGAGCGTGGTACGCCTGGAGGAACGCCTGGGTGTGCGCCTGTTCAACCGCAGCACCCGCAGCGTCACGCTGACTGCCGAGGGCGAGCTGTTTCTGGAGCGCAGCCGGCGCATCCTGATGGAGATCGACGAAGCCGAAGCCGAGCTTTCGCAAACCGTGTCGGCGCCTCGTGGCCGGCTCAAGGTCAGCCTGCCGCTGGTGGGCCATCCGTTCTTGCAGGTGCTCGCGCAATTCAAGAAAGCCTACCCCGAGGTGCAGCTGGACCTGAGCTTTACCGACCGCCGCGTGGACGTGGTGGAAGAAGGTTACGACGCCGTGCTGCGCAGCGGTGAAGCGCCCGACTCGCGCCTCACATCGCGCCTGATCGGCGGCTACCGGATGCTGCTGGTAGCATCACCGGCTTACCTCGCCGAGCGCGGCACGCCGCAACGGCCGGAAGACCTGGCTCAGCATGCATGCATCAAGTTCCGCTACCCCAACACCGGCAAAATGCAGCGCTGGCCCCTGCGCCAGGACGGGGTGGAAGCTGATTTCCCACTGCCCGCCGCGATGGTCTGCAACAACCTGGAAGCGCGCATCTGCTTTGCCGTGCAAGGTATCGGCATCGCCTACCTGGCGGATTTCGCCATTCGTGAATGGCTCGACAGCGGACAATTGGTGCCGGTGCTGGAGGCGTGTTCGGAAGCAGAGAACTTCCGGATCATGTGGCCTTCGGGCCGCCATCCAACGCCCAAGCTGCGGGTGTTTATCGACTACCTGCATGCGCACCTGTTTCCCGAGGATGGGCCTGCGAGCAAACGTGCAGACTGCCGGCCCACGTCTTGATCACAGCGCCTGATCAGCGTCGAACTGCTCCCGGGATCGCCTGAATCCGTCGGCATTTTCCACCACCCACGTCCACAACGGAATCATGTGCACCAGCAGCTGTTTGCCCAACTCCGATAGCTGGTATTCGACCTTGGGCGGCACCTCCTGGAAGTCATGGCGCAGCACCAGGCCATCGCGCTCCAGCTGGCGCAAGGTCCGCGTGAGCATGCGCTGGGTGACGCCCTCCATGCGTCGGCCGATCTCGGCGTGGCGCAGCCGGCCGTTCACGCCCAACAGGTGCACGATGCCCAACGACCAGCGGTTTCCCGCATGGGTCAGCACCTGCCGTTTGAGCCCGTCTTCATCGGCGCTAAGGGCTTCACAGGCGGCTTGTGAGCGCCTGATGATCTCGTCGTTATCCACCTTCTACTCCCGGTATCACTGGTGTGCCTTCTTATGCGCGGTCGGCAATTCTGCAAGCATGGCATGACTTTCACCTGAACCGAGACCCCTATGACTGCTTCGATCCTTGTACTGGGCGCCGGCGAACTGGGCCTGGCGGTACTGCGCCAACTGTCCCGCCTGGCTGCACCGCAAAATGTGTCTGTGACGGCGTTGCTGCGCCCCGCCACACTGAACTCCCCCGACCCGGCCAAACAGCAGGAAATCATCGAACTGCGCGCCTTGGGCATTGAGCTGCTGGCGGGTGACCTGGCCAATGGCTCCGAGGCCGAGCTGGCAACGGTGTTCGCCGACTATCACACCGTGATCAGTTGCATCGGCTTTGCCGCAGGCCCCGGCACTCAGCGCAAGCTGACCCGCGCGGTCATCGCAGGCGGTGTGAAACGTTATGTACCGTGGCAGTTCGGTGTGGACTACGACGTGATCGGCCGCGGTTCGGCCCAGGACCTCTGGGATGAACAGCTTGACGTGCGCGACTTGCTGCGCTCCCAGCAAGGCACGCAATGGGTGATTGTCTCCACCGGGATGTTCACCAGCTTCCTGTTTGAACCGTCCTTCGGCGTCGTCGACCTGGCGCAGAATACCGTGCATGCATTGGGAGATTGGGACACCGCTGTCACCGTCACCACGCCTGAGGACATCGGCCTGCTGACGGCACGCATCCTGTTCAGCACGCCGCCGATCACCAATCAGGTGGTGTACACCGCCGGCGACACCCTGACCTACGGCGAGCTGGCCGATACCGTGGATGCGCAACTGGGGCTCACCCTCAAACGCGAACGCTGGTCGGTGCGCTACCTGGAAGCGGAACTGGCCGCTGCACCCGAGGACAACCTGATGAAATACCGGGTGGCCTTCGCCCAAGGCAACGGCGTGGCCTGGGACCCTGCCATTACCTTCAATGGGCAACAACAGATCGCCGTGACCAGCGTTGCCCAATGGATTGAGCAGAACCTCAAGGCACCGGCAACCACCCGCTGAACTGCCCCTGGCTGTCCAACGTGCACCAGGCGAAATCCCAGGGCAGCGGCGGCAGCCTTTGCAGCGCCACGCCACTGCCCGGCTTCCAGTCCACCACCTGAAGCGGCGCGCCTTGCCAGGCCACAACCACGCCCCGGACCTGGCTGGTGTCATCGCTGACCCAACGGGCCGCGGCCGCTGTCATGAACGCTTCGATGGGCTCTTCATCGATCTGCGTGCGATACACCGAACCGAGCAGCCAACGGCACACGTTTACATGGTAGGTCCAGTCCAGGGAGGGACGGTTGCGGTAAGCCCAAGTCATGAAACTGCGAAACAGGTTCAAGCCCTCCGGCGGGTCAAGCTTGAGCAAACCGGGGCAGATGTCGAACAAGGTGTGCCAGTACGGCAGCAACCGTGCATCCAGGTGGACGAAACAGCGGGCGTTACTCGGGTATTCGACAGACGGTAGCAACACGTCGCCGCGGGACGGACGGCGCGACGCCTTGCTGACCAGGCGGGCAGCGCCGGAAGGCAGGATAGAGCTCATGGAACGCACTCACACTCGTGACGATAGAACGCCTCCTGGTATCAGGAAGCCCGGGGCACACGTCAGAATGCAGGGGAAGCGCGAGGGTTGGCCGAAGGCCAGGAATACCGCGGAGGGGCCTTGTTGCGCCGCTCATGGGCCGGGCGCGGCTTTTGCCCCAGGCCCAACAGCCAGGCCAGGCAAAACAGGAAGACGATGCCCAGGGTCACGGCGGAGCACACCGGGCAGGCGAAGAAGTTCGACCAGCTGCTGGCCGTCGGATTGCCCAGGCCGGCATCCGAGGCCGGCGCCTTGGTACCCAGGCTTGAGCAGAACTGACCGCCCAGGCCATTGAGCTCAAGCCCCATCATCTGCCCATGGCCCAAACCGCAGACGAACACATTGAACAGGACGCAAAAATACAGGGTCCAGGCAATGAGTGAACGGTCCGGGCGGGAGAGTTTCATGGCGGCGACTTTACCATTCCCCCTGTAGGAGCTGTCGAGCTTTAGCGAGCCTGCGATGCAGGCGCCACGGTCTTGCAGGAATACCGAGCCGATCCCTTCGCAGCCTCGCTCAAGCTCGACAGCTCCCACATTTGGTCTTGCTCGGCAGGGCCTGTGACAGAACGTCGCAGATTACGCCCAGAGGCCCGGGTTGTTAGAATGCCACGCTCTCCTCGCCTGATTTAACGCTTCGTGGTACCCAGGCGCTTCACAGGATGCACAGTTGATGAGTACGTTATTCACCCGCCGCAAAGTCCTCTCCGGCATGGGATTGCTGGGCCTGGGCCTGCTGGCCGGCTGTGACAACAGCCCGAAACTGAACTTCAAGTACGGCAAGGATCTGAGCGACAAGATCATGGGCCGTACCTTCAAGCTCAAGAACACCGACGGCGAGACCGTCACCTTGAGCTCTTTCCGTGGCTTGATGCCGGTGGTGTTCTTCGGCTTCACCCAGTGCCCGGCCGTGTGCCCGACCACCCTGGCGCGCATGGCCCAGGCGAAAAAACTGATGGGCCGCGACGGCAAGATCATGCAGGTGGTGTTTATCACCCTGGATCCGGAACGCGACACGCCCAAGATACTCGACGCCTACGTCAAGGCCTTCGACCCCAGCTTCCAGGCGCTGTACGGCACCCCGGAAGAAATCGCCGTGGCCGCCAAGGAGTTCGGGATCTTTTATGAAAAGATCCCCGCCGGCGACAGCTACACCCTCTCCCACACCGCCACCAGCTTTGTGTTCGACACCCGGGGCACCCTGCGCCTGGGCTTGTCTGCCTCGCTTAACGCCAAAGAGTGCGCAGAAGACCTGCTCACCGTCATGGAGGTCTGCTAATGACTGCCGTTCAACACCTCAAGCGCTTCGCCCTCGGTCTCTCCCTGCTGGGCCTCGCCGCCCACGCCAGCGCACAGGCAGTGGTCACCGACGCCTGGGTACGCGCCTCGGTACCGGGCCAGCCGTCCAGCGGCGCGTTCATGACCGTCACCGCCGACAGCGACAGCAAACTGCTCAGCGTGGCGTCGCCGGTCGCCAAGACCGTGCAGATCCATGAGATGACCATGAAGGACGACGTGATGCGCATGGGCCCGGTGGACTCGGTGCCATTGCCCGCCGGCAAGGCCGTCAAGCTCGACCCGGATGGCTATCACGTGATGCTGATCGACCTCACCGCCCAGATCAAGGAAGGCGACCAGGTGCCGCTGACCGTCACCGTGGAAAATGCCAAGGGTGAAAAGCAGTCGATCGAAGTGAAGGCCCAAGCCCGTGCGTTGAATGCGACGGAAACCATGGATCACAGCAAGATGCACTAAAGCGCAGATCAAAATGTGGGAGCGGGCTTGTGTGGGAGCGGGCTTGCTCGCGAATGCGGTGTGACAGTCACCGGATGTATTGACTGATCCACCGCTTTCGCGAGCAAGCCCGCTCCCACATTGGCCCTTCAGTGTCTGAAAAATCGGGCATCCGCTTCATACTTTTTTCGTCTCGCATCAACACTTTCTATATATTTTCAATCTGCAATACAACTCGTTAGCCTGCGCAAGCCGGACGCGTCTCCCTGTCGCCGTCCGGCCAGATAATTCTAAAAATAAGCAGCAGACAACGGGAATAACAATGAACAAATCCCCCATTACCCTGGGCTTGACTTCGGCCACCCTCGGTTTGACCCTCGCCTTCCCAACCTTTGCCGAAGCTGACTTTTTCAAAGACAGCAAGGCCGACCTCGAATTTCGCAACTTCTACTTCAACAGCGATTACCGCCAGCCCAACGCGAGCCAGTCCAAACGCGATGAGTGGGCCCAAGGGCTGATCCTCAATTACCAGTCGGGTTACACCGAAGGCCTGGTGGGCTTTGGCCTCGATGCCATCGGCCTGCAGGGTTTGAAACTGGACTCAAGCCCCGACCGCCAAAACACCGGCCTGCTTCCCGTGGGCGAGGATGGCGCACCGGACAGCTACAGTCGAATGGGCGCCACCGCCAAGGCGCGGATCTCCAAAAGCGTGCTCAAATTCGGCACGCTGATCCCCAAGCTGCCGACCGTACTGCCCAACGATGGCCGGCTGCTGCCCCAGACCTTTCGCGGCACTCAATTGACCAGCCAGGACATCGCCGGCCTGACCTTCGATGCCGGGCGCCTGACCAGCAACACCCTGCGTAACGACAGCGGCCATGCAGACATCGAAGTCGACGGCAAAGGCATCAAGGGCGCCGTGCCCAGCGATAAATTCGACTTCGCCAGTGCCAGCTACAGCTGGACCAAAACCCTGGTCACCGGCTACCACTACGCCAACCTCGAGAACAACTACAAGCAACACATCTTCAACCTGGTCCATACCCTGCCACTGGGTGACGCGCAGTCGTTCAAGACCGACCTGCGTTACGCCGACTCCAGCAAGGAAGGCAACAGCAACATCGACAACCAGGCCTTCGGTGCCAAGTTCACCTACAGCCTCCACGGCCACTCGTTCGGCGCCGCCTACCAGCGCATGAAAGGCACCACCGGCTTCCCCCACCTGGACGGTACCGACTCCTACCTCGTCAACTACGTGATGATCTCGCCGGACTTCGCCAACCCCGAGGAAAAGTCCTGGCAGGCCCGCTACGACTATGACTTCGCCGCCCTCGGCATCCCCGGCCTGACCTTCATGACCCGCTACCTCAAGGGTGACAACTTCGTGCGTACCCGAACCCTGGAAGGCACCGAGTGGGAGCGCAACACCGATATTGGCTACGTGTTCCAGAGCGGTGCCCTGAAGAACCTTGAAGTGAAATGGCGCAATGGCACGTATCGCAGCAATGGCAGCGGCAGCGATATCGACCAGAACCGCTTTATCGTCAGCTACACCCTGCCCTTGCTGTGATTTTTCCCGGAGCGTTGCACATGAATAGCAGAAAAAGCCTGATCCACCTGGCCGTCGCCTTTGCCCTGTTCAGCAGTTACGGCGCCTACGCCGCCGACACCGGCGCGTTGCCCTGCAAAACCACCGAAGAATGCGCCGCCCAGGCGGCCAAAGTCGGCGCCACGCCGGGCTCCTCGCAAAGCGCCCACAAGGCCAAGGGCGACCCGACCCAAACCCAGTTCGCCTGGTTGAACCGCATCAACAAAGCCTCGATCGTGATGCTCACCGAAGAAGGCATCGTCAAGCCGGACATGGGCCACAAGATCGCCGGCGGCGTGCGCTTTGCCATCGACCAGGCCGACCAGCCCGATGGCAAGCGCCCGGAAGACGTGCTGCAACTGGAAAAAATCATGACCGACAAGATCGGTCCGGAAGCGTCGCTGATCCACTCCGGCCGCAGCCGCCAGGACATGCTCGCCACCTACCGCCTGGCCAAACTGCGCTCCCAGGTGCTGGCCTACAGCGAGGCACTGAACGCCACCCGCCAACGTATCCTGAACATCGCCGACAAGAACATCGACACCCTGGTGCCCGCCTACACCAACGGCGTGCAGGCCATGCCCATCAGCTATGCGCACTACCTGCTGGCGTTCGAAGCCGCATTTGATCGCGACGGCCAACGCATCCGTGAACTCTACACTCGCCTCAACCTGAGCCCGATGGGCACCGCGGTACTGGCGAACTCCGCTTACCCGCTGAACCGCGAACGCCTGGCCGAGTTGCTGGGGTTCGACGGCGTGCGGGAAAACTCCCTGGATTCGAGCCAGGTGTCGACCTACGACATCCCGATCGAGGCGGCCAACCTCGCGGCGTCTTCAGCGATCCGCATCGGCGCGATGATTGGCGATATCCATACCCAGTACCATCAGATCCGCCCCTGGTTGCTGCTGGACGAAGAGTCCACCTACACCAGCAGTGCGATGCCGCAAAAACGCAACCCGGGGTTGTTGATGCGCACTCGGGAATCGGCCTCGGACGTGGTGGGTCTGGCGCAAACCGTGACCTTACGCGCGCATAACGTCACCACCGGCATGACCGACTACAAGTTTGCGTTCGATTCATTGGGGCTGTTCCAGTCCACCGATGACATGTTCAAAAGCATGGATGCCGTGCTCGATGCGCTGCAGATCAACCCCCAGCGGGCGCTGGATGAGCTGGAGTCGGAATGGACCACGTCCATGGAGTTGGCCGACACCCTGGAGCGTCAGTTCAAGGTACCGTTCCGCATTGGCCACAGCTTCGCCTCGTTGATCGTCACCGAGGCGCGCAGCAATGGCACCACGCCGAAGACCTTCGCGTATGCGGACGCGCAGAAGCTGTACACCCAGGCCGCGGACAAATACAAATGGACGCCGAATACGTTGCCGCTGGATGAGGCCGGTTTCCGTGCTGCGCTGTCGCCGACCACGATGGTCAAGACTCGCAAGGGTACGGGTGGGCCGCAGCCGGAAGAGGTCAAGCGGATGCTGGTGGAGGCGCGCAAGAATCTCGACGCGGACCAGAGCTGGTTGAAGGAGCGTCGTGAGAAGTTGAAAGGTGCTGAAGGCAACCTGGACAAGGCCTTCGACAAGTTGCTCAACGCCAAGGGCTGAAATGCGATCTGAATGTGGGAGCCGGGCTTGCCCGCGATAGCGGAGTGTCAGACAACAGATTTATCGACTGACATACCGCTATCGCAGGCAAGCCAGCTCCCACATTTGATCTGCTTTTACCTGAGGAATGTGCTCGGCTCAGTGACTCAGTTCCCGCTTCAACACCTCACGGTCAATCGACTTCTGCCACCCGCATATCGCCAGGCATGCCACGCAATTGCCCAGCACATTGGTCAACGACCGACACTTCATCAGCCGTTCCACTCCCAACAACAAACCCACCCCTTCCAGTGGCACCAGTTGCAGGATGTTCAAGGTAGCAATCAGGGTAAACAGCGCCGAGCCCGCCACACTGGTAGACCCCAGCGAGGTAAACAGGCAGATCACCAGTACCGCCAGCAACTCGGGCACGGCAATCTCCACCCCGGCCAGATGCGCCAGAAACATGATGGCGGTGGTCAGGTAAAGATTGGTACCGGCCAAGTTGAACGTATACCCGGTGGTCAACACCAGGCGCACTAATTGGCGATCACAGCCCAGCGCCTCAAGTTTGCTGACGCAACCTGGAAGTGCGGCCACTGAAGAGCCGGTGAACGTCACCAACAACAACTCTTCTTTCAAGTAAGCAATTAGCCGGCTCAATTTAACGCCGAGCAGGCGGGTAATCGTGGCGAACACTAGAATGACGAACACCGCGCAAACCAGGTAAATAACAACAATGAACTTCAAGAGCGGCAGCACCGAACTTAAACCGTACTTTCCCACCACAAATGCCATCGCCCCAAACGCCGCCAGCGGTGCGAACTTCAGGATAAACCGCAGCAACCAGAACAACCCGGCGACCGCCGCTTCCAGCCAACCGAGGCAGCGGTTTGCGACCTGGCCGCCACGCCCCAGCAGCAGGCCGCACAGCACCGCCACCAGCATCACCTGGAGCACCAGGCTTTGGGTGAAAACCTTGTAAAGACTGGACGAAATCGAGGTCATCGACAGCTCGTGCAGCAGCGTTTCGGGCGCGGCAGGCGGTGTCAGATGATCAAAATCCAGGCTGGCAACTGCCGTATGATCCAGGCTGAACAACCACCCCGTCGACATTCCCAACACCAATGCAGCAAGGGACATCAGCTGGAAATACACCACGATCCGCCCCACTACATGCCGATGGTGGGGCTCGCGCTTGATACCTGCGACACCGGTCGACACCAGCACAAACAACAGAAATGGCATCAGTAACCCGACCACTTTTATAAAGGCGTCACTGAGCAGCTTCATCTCGACTGCCACGCCCGGATAAAAAAGCCCCAACACCATGCCAAGAGCAATGGCAATCAAAATAGGCAAGGTGGCGTTATTCGAAAATCGGGTCGACATCAATGCTCCATGGTCTTTTTATTTATTGTTATTGTCGGATCAGGCCACTTTCGGCATATTGGTCGCCAAGGCGCATTCAGGCCACAAATAATAAAGTCTTGTCACGGGATATACCACCATGGAACTTCGCCATTTACGTTATTTCATCATGGTGGCCGAAGAGCGACATTTCACCCGCGCTGCCGCTCGCCTGAACATGCAGCAGCCGCCCCTCAGCCAACAGATTCGTGCCCTCGAACAAGAGCTGGGATTCGACCTGTTCAAGCGCCACCCCAAGGGCGTCGACCTGACTGCCGGCGGACTGGTGTTTCTCGATGAAGCGCGAGTGATCCTCGCCCGCGTCGAGCAAGGTTCACTCAAGGCGGCTCGCGCTGCCCAGGGTATCGAAGGCACGTTGGTCATTGCCTTCACCAGTTCCGCCGCCGCCCACCCGCTGATCCCGCGAATCATCCGCGCCTACCGCGAGCAATACCCGGGCGTGGAGCTCTCGATCAACGAAGGCAGCGCCCGGGAAGTCACCGAAGACACCATCGAAAAACGCATCGACATCGGCATCCTCCGCGCACCGGTGGGCGACCACCAAAGCCTCACGTTCCACCGATTGCTCAACGAAGAAATGCTGCTGACCCTGCCCGTCGGGCATGCGCTGCTCAAGGGTGCCGAGCCAAAAATCACCATGGCCGACCTCAAGGACGAACGCTTCATCCTGGTCCGCCGCCCCGGCGCGCCGGGGATGTACGCCAACCTGATCAAGGCCTGCCAGAACGCCGGCTTCGAGCCGAAGATTGCCTTTGAAGTGGAGCGCATGCTGACCAACGTCAGCCTGGTGGCCGCAGGCGAAGGCATCTCGGTGGTGCCGGCGTCGATGCGCGACGTGCATCGCGAAAGCGTGGTGTACTGCCGGATCAGCGATGCGCGACCCAGGTTGCTGGCACCGATCACCCTGGTGCGGCGCGCGTTCAATCCGTCGACGCCGTTGCAGAATTTCATTGGGCTGGCGCGGGAGTTGGCGGGGGTTTATCGCAAGGGTTGAGTCATCGCGTGAAAACTCTCGGTGAGCAGTTCCACTGCCGCGCGGATGCTGTCGCTTTGCCGTGGAACGGCGTACAGGCCGTAGTTGACACTCAAAATAGGCCCATCGCTTTCAGCCAGGGAAATGATGCGCATGGTCTCCGGCCGAATATTCTCCGCCGGCAGCAAGGCCACACCCAATCCGCCCTCCACCGCTGCGGTGATTACGCCAATGTTCGGGCTGGTCACCGTGACCCGAAAATCCCGCCCGGCGTTCAGCAAGGCATCAAACATCAAGCGCCGCCAGGCACAGGGTTCGGCATACACGATGACATCCAGCGGCAGCGCCGCATCGATTTCTTCATCAATCGCGCACACCCAGTACAGCTCGACGTTCCAGGCGTGCACAGGGTCGGCGTTGAACGATGAGCTGACGCCAATGGCCACGTCCAGCTCGCCGTCATTCCAACGTTCGGCGAGTGCGTCGCCGTGATCAACAACGACCTCCAGGTGTACATGCGGGCAGGCGCGCCGTAGCCGGCCGAGCGCTGCCGGCAACGCCGATACCGCCACGTCTTCCGAGAGCCCGACGCGCACATTGCCCATCACCGTGCGCTCTTTCAGGCGCGCTGCTACCGTCTCGCCCAAGGCCAGAATGCGCGTCGCGTAGGTGAGCAGCAGTTCGCCTTCGGTAGTGGGCACCACGCCCCGACCTGTTCTGCGCAACAGCCGCTGGCCTAGCAACTCCTCAAGCCGGCGGATTTGTGCGCTTAGGGCCGATTGCGCCCTGCCCGCCTGCTGGGCTGCGCCACTCAGGCTGCCGTGCTGGCATACCGAGATAAAGGTTCGTAGCAGATAGGGTTCAAACGCGTCAGATATCATGTTTGGGTTAACCCTGAATCAATAGATATCACCCTACCTCGATAGCTTAAGCATGACTACCCTGCTGGAACGTTATCAACCAGGAAGAGCCTCATGACCCAGCTCCAGAACCAACGCATCGTACTGGCCGCCCGCCCCGACGGGCGCCCGCAACCCAGCGATTTTCGCGTGGAGTACAGCGCGATTCCCGCGCCTGCCGAAGGCGAAGTGTTGCTGGAAAACCTCTATCTGTCCCTCGACCCCTACATGCGCTGGCGCATGAGTGCGGCCAAATCCTATGCCGAGCCAGTGGGCATCGGCGAGGTGATGGTGGGCGGCACGGTCGCGCGGATCAAACATTCACGAAACCCGTTGTGGCAAGAGGGCGACATCGTGCTTGCCTATGCCGGCTGGCAGCGATTTGCGCTCTCGGACGGCCTCGATCTGCGGCTTCTGGATCCGGGCATAGCCCACCCCAGCACAGCGCTGGGAGTTCTTGGAATGCCGGGGTTCACCGCGTACTCGGGGTTGCTCACTATCGGCCAACCCAAGCCCGGTGACACCGTGGTAGTGGCGGCGGCGAGTGGCGCAGTGGGCTCGGTGGTCGGCCAGATCGCCCGCATCAAGGGCGCACGCGCGGTGGGTATCGCGGGTGGGCCGGAGAAATGCGCATTCGTGAAAAATGAACTCGGGTTTGATGCCGTCATCGACCATCGCGCAGCGGATTTTGCCCAGCAGTTGGCCGAAGCCTGCCCCAATGGAATTGACGTTTACTTCGAAAATGTCTCGGGGGCGGTTTGGGATGCCGTGAGGCCGCTGCTCAATGACTTTGCGCGGATACCCGTATGTGGGCTGATCGCCCATTACAACGACCGCTCGGTGCCTGGGCAACAGGTCGACCGACTGCCGGCGACTATGCACGACATCCTCGCCAAGAGCCTCACAGTGCGCGGCTTCATCCAGACCGAGTTTGTTGACGAGCAGCAGGACGACTTCTTGCAGGAAGCCGCGCAGTGGATTGATCAGGGCAAGCTGAAGTGGCGCGAAGACATTGTCGAGGGCCTGGAGCAAGCGCCTGAGGCGTTTATCGGGCTGCTGGAGGGGCGCAACTTCGGCAAGTTGATTGTGCGACTGGCTTGACGCCTCAATCCACCACGAACAACTTCGCCCCGACGGTAGTCGATGACCGATGCCCCTCCATGTCATTGCCCACCTGATAACTCATCCCGGCAGTCAGCGTGAACTGCCGGCCATCCTCCAGCTCGGTGTGCAGCTCACCTTCCAGGCACAGCAGGATATGCCCGCGCCAACACCAGTGATCAGCCAGGTAACCGGCGCTGTATTCGACCATGCGCACACGGGTTGAACCGAACTGGCAAGTGCGCCAATACGCACTGCCGGTTTCGCCGGGATGCATCACCGGCTCGAGGGTCGACCAGTCGGTGGTGCCAAAGGGGATTGCGGTCAGGTCCATGGTTTTCTCGGCATTGAATAGGTATGGATGAACCGTATCTATAAGGTGAATGCCGCGATAGAGACAGATCCGCTGCATTTGCGGGATACAGGGCGATGACTCTTGGTATCCTGCCAAGCCTCTTCGCATGGAAGCCCGTCGATGAAGATCGATCCATCCTTTGTTGTGCATGAGACCGAGCACTGGCTGCTCAATCACCACCTGTCATCCGCACTGCCGGGCTACCTGATGCTGGGTGCCAAGGCGCCGGTTGACTCACTGGCCGAGATGCCCGATGCGGCGCTCGCGGAGCTGGGTGGGTTGCTGGCCAAAACCCAGCGGGTCATGGAGGCTCAGTTGAAGCCCAAGTGGCTTTACATCAGCCGGTTCGGGCATATGCCGGGCTTCCCGCTGCACTTTCATTTCATACCGGTGTATGGATGGGTTGAAGCGCTGTTCTGGCAGGATGAGCGCTATCGGGTGTTGCAGGATTTCGGGACGCAGCAGAAGGCTACCGACGGTGCGGAGCTGACGCTTTTTATCTGGCGGGAGTTTGGTGAGAGCCCTACGCCGCCGGTGGTTCAAGGAGCTTCGGTGAGCGAGGTGATCAGGTGTTTGCGTACGGAGTTCAATACCCAAGACGACACATGACCTGTGGCGAGGGAGCTTGCTCCCGCTGGGCTGCGCAGCAGCCCCAAGAAGGTCAGCGAGTTCTTTCAGTCAGATTGCGCTGGCTTTATTGGGGCCGCTTCGCGACCCAGCGGGAGCAAGCTCCCTCGCCACAGCAAGCCCCCTCGCCACAAGGTTTTGGGTGGGTCAGCGAACATTGTGGAGGTGTTTGCGCATAGGAATACAGGCCAGCTGCAACCCCGACGGCGAATGATAGATGGCCTGCTCGGTCCCCACATACCCACACCGCCGATAAAAATCCGCCGCATTCAACGTCGCGTCCAGGATCACTTCCTCAATCCCCAACTCCCGCGCCAACGCCTCCAGATACACCAATATCTGCTTGCCAATCCCGCGCCCGGTAAACCCGGGCAGCACAAACAGCGCACCGATTTCGTTGTTCGCCAGATCCAGCATGCCGGTGGCCACAGGTTCAGCGTTCACGCAGCCCAGGTAAAAATGCTTGTCCATCAGCGTGTCGTAACCGTCCTTGGCTGCGCCTTGCGTCCACAACATCATCTGCTCGGACGTATAGGCGCCGATGCATTGGCTGCGTATGGCCAACAGGCGAATGTCGAAGGCTGCCTGTGCATCTTCCAGCGTGGCGCGTCGTATCTCGAGCATCTGTCCCTCCATGGACGTCAGGCGTTCTCGTCACCCGGCCGGGTAAACGAATAGCGATCAATATCGGTCCTCAGCTGCCAGCCCTGGCCCTGCCAATAACGGGCAGCGCTGTCGTTGGTCTTGAACACATCCAGGTGGCATTTGCGGATGCCCAATTGCGCCAGGCTGGTGAGGCAGCGCTCAACCAACGCGTTCGCAATACCCTGGCGCCGATACGCGGGCAGCACCAGCAGGTGCTGCAAATACCCGCGCCGGCCATCGTGCCCGCACATCACGCACCCAACCAGCCCCCCGTCGACCTCGGCGACGAAACTCATGCCTGGATTGCGCTCCAGGTAACGCTCAGTGGCCTCGCGGGAGTCGGCATCGCGCAGGGAGATGCCAGGCGTTTTCTGCATCAGTTCGAGCACGGCGTCGTAGTCGGCAGTGCTCATTACGCGAATAGTGACCATGGTGTTCAAAGCCCTCTGGGTTCGCACTGATTTTGCCTGTAGTTGTGCCGGTCGCGCACGCATAAATACACGACCGGATAACCGCATGAGTCAACGCAGCTGAAACCAGGTGGTTTTCAGCTGCGTGTACTTGTCAAAAGCGTGCAGCGACAAATCACGCCCGAACCCGGATTGCTTGCCACCACCGAACGGCACCGCCACATCCAGGGCGTCGATGGTGTTGACCGACACCGTCCCGGCATTCAGGGCACGGGCCACGCGGTGCGCACGGTTGAGGTCATCACTCCAGACCGAGGCCGCCAGGCCGTAGAGGCTGGCGTTGGCCTGCTGTATCGCCTGCTCTTCCGTGTCGAAAGCGCTGACGGCAAGCACTGGGCCGAACACTTCATCGCGGGACAGGGCCATGTCGTGGGTCACACCGGCAAAAATGGTTGGCTGGATAAAGTTGGAGGAGCCGTTGATGCTCAACTGTTCGCCACCGCACAACAGCCTGGCGCCCTCCCCCTGGGCCTGGCTGATGGCGTGCATGATGCGTGCGGTTTGTTCACTGTCGACGATGGCACCGGCTGCACTGCCGGGGTCCAGCGGATCACCCGGCATCCAGGCGCGCGACTTGGCGATCAGGCGCTCGACGAACTCGTCATGGATGGAGCGTTGCACGTAGAGACGGGAGTTGGCCGAACACACTTCGCCCTGGTTGAAAAAGATGCCGAAGGCGGCCTTCTGCGCCGCAAGGTTTAGGTCCTGGCAGTCCTCAAACACCAGGTTCGGGCTCTTGCCGCCACACTCCAGCCACACCTGTTTCAGGTTGGACTGGGCGGAATACTGCATGAAGTATTTGCCCACCTGAGTGGAGCCGGTGAACACCAGGCAATCCACGTCGGGGTGCAGCCCCAGGGCCTTGCCGGCACTGTCGCCGAGGCCGGGCACTACATTCAACACACCTTCCGGGACACCGGCTTCCAGGGCAAGCTGGGCCAGGCGCAGGGCAGAAAACGGCGACTGCTCGGCAGGTTTCAAGACCACGCTGTTACCGGCCGCCAACGCCGGCGCGAGTTTCCAGGCGGCCATGTCGAGCGGGAAGTTCCACGGCACTACCGCCGCGATCACCCCCAGTGCTTCACGCGTGATGGTTGCCAACGCGTTGTGAGCGGTGGGCGCGACTTGATCGTAGAGTTTGTCGAGGGCTTCGCCGTACCAGGCAAACACATTGGCGGCGCCGGGCACGTCAACGTTGTAGGCGTCCATCACCGGCTTGCCCATGTTCAGCGAATCGAGCAGCGCCAGTTCCTCGCGGTGGGTCATCAGTAATTCGGCGAGCCTGATCAAAATTTTCTTGCGCTCCACCGGCGGCATCCGTCGCCAGGGGCCGGTCTCGAAGGCCTGGCGTGCGCTGCGCACGGCCAGGTCGACTTCTGCGTCACCGCAGGCTGCAACCCGCGACAGCAACTGCTGGGTCGCAGGATTAATGGCGTCGAAGGTCGCCCCGGATGCCGCATTCACTGAGCGGCCACCGATCAGGGCGGTGTTGATGAACGTCTGGCGGGCAACACGCTGTTGCCAGTAGTTAAGGTCGAACACGTTGTACTCCCAATGAATGGCGATGGATAAACGAGGGGTTCACTCGGCGATCTGCAGTTCCGGCATCTTCACGCGCAGCCCCCGCGTGATGCCCAGCAGGCACAGGAGCCCAAGCCCCATCCAGCACAGGCCGATGGTGAACGACAGGCTGGAAAGGCTGCTCCATAGCCAGATCGTGCTGAGGAACCCCAGCGCCGGCACAACCGCGTACAGCAAGTAGTTCCTGGTGCCGCGCAACTTCTGGTCGACCAGGTAGTGCTTGATCACCGCCAGGTTCACCGCCGAGAACGCAAACAGCGCACCGAAGCTGATCATGTTGGCGACGGTATCCAGCGTGATGAACAAGGCAATCAGCGAGAACAGGCTGACCAGCACGATGGCCGTGGCGGGCACGCGCTTTTTCGTCACCAGCTTGCCGAGCACGCGGGGCAGCGCGCCGTCACGCCCCATGGCGAACAGCACCCGCGACACACTGGCCTGGGAGACCATCGCCGAGGCGAAGCAACCGGCGACATAGGTTGCGGTAAAGGCGGTCACCAGCAGTTCGCCGCCCACCCGGCGCATCACATCCACCGAGGCGGCATCCGGGTCGACGAAGCTGTTCCATTGCGGGAACACCATTTGCGCGAAATACGAAACCAGCAGGAACAGCAGGCCGCCGAACAGCGACACCACCATGATCGCCAACGGGATGGTGCGGCGTGGGTTGGGGGTTTCCTCGGCCATGGTCGACACCGCATCGAAGCCAAGAAACGACAGGCACAGCACCGCGGCGCCCGCCATGATCAGCGGCGCGCTGAAGCCTTCATGGTGGAATGGCGCCAGCAGCGACACGGGTGCGGACTGCTCGCTCAGGGTGTGCACCGACAACGCCACGAACACCACGATGAACACCAACTGAGCGACGATGAGTATCCAGTTGACCCGGGTGATGGACTCGATGCCCACCAGGTTCAGCGTGGTCACCAGGGCAATCGAGCCGAGCACCCACACGGCGGTCGGCACCCCGGGAAAATACTCGGACATGTAGATGCCGATCAGCAAATAGCTGAGCAACGGCAGGAAGATGTAGTCCAGCAACAGGGTCCACCCGGCGATGAAGCCGAAGTAAGCGCCAAACGCCTTGCGGGTGTAGGAGTAGACCGAGCCCGAATAGGGATGCGCCTGGACCATGCGCCCATAGCTGTAGGCCGTCAGCAGCATGGCGGCGAGAGTCAGCATGTAGGCGGTCGGCAAGTGGCCCTTGGTCATTTGGGTCACCAGCCCGTAGGTGGTAAACACCGACAGCGGCACCATGTACGCCAGGCCGAACAACACCAGCCCGATAAGACCCAGCGGCTGACGGAAGCGGCGGGACGAGGCGGCTTTGGGTGAGGATTGATGAGCGGGTGTATCGGTCACGTTTGTTATTGTATTCATGGGTGACTCCTGGAAATGGGGATGCATGGCGTCGCGGCATTCGATGGCATCGATGCCGTTCAGCGTTGCCTGATGGAGGTTGCGCACCACCCCTCGCCTGGGGTGGCGCGCTGGTCACTTCAGAGTTTTCCCGCGATCCGTGCGGTGCGATCCACGGCGATGCGGGTCTTTTCAACCAGCTCGTCCAGCTCAGTGCGCGTGGCCACCAGTGCCGGCGCCATGATCATGCGGCCCAGCGTCGAGCGAATGATTACGCCCTCTTCGAAACCAAACGTGCGGCACCGCCAGGCCAGGTCGTTTTCGTTCTCGAAGCGCTTGCGGGTGCTCTTGTCTTCGGCGAACTGCAAGGCCGCGAGCAGGCCCGTGCCCTGGATCTCGCCGATCATCGGGTGATTGCCAAACACTTCATGGAGGATTTTTTGCAGGTACGGTCCGGTGTCGTTCTTCACCAGGCGCACGATGCCTTCGTCCCGCAGCGCCTTGAGGTTGGCCAGCGCCACCGCCGCCGCCACGGGGTGCCCGGAATAGGTCAGCCCGTGGGCAAACACGCCGCCGCGCTCCACCAGCGCATCGGCCACGCGCTTGCTCAGCACCAGGCCACCCATCGGCAGGTAACCGGAGGTCAAGCCCTTGGCGATGGACAGGGTGTCGGGCTCGAAACCGAAGTGTTGATGGGCGAACCATTCGCCGGTACGGCCAAAGCCACCAATCACCTCATCGGCACACAGCAGCACATCGTATTGCCGGCAAATGCGCTGGATCTCGGGCCAGTAGCTTTCCGGCGGGAAGATCATGCCGCCCGCGCCCTGGAACGGCTCGGCGATAAACCCGGCGACGTTTTCAGCGCCCAGCTCGAGGATTTTCTCTTCCAGCTGCAAGGCGCAGCGGCGGCCGAACTCGGCAGGCGTCAGCTCGCCGCCATGGGCGTACCAGTAGGGTTCGTCAATGTGTGCCACGTCGGGAATCAGGCCGCCCATCTCGTGCATGAACTTCATGCCGCCCAGGGCAGACGCCGCCAGCGTGGAGCCGTGATAACCATTCCAGCGCCCGATCATGATTTTTTTCTGCGGTTGGCCGACCACTTGCCAGTAACGGCGCACGGTACGGATCAATACTTCGTTGGCCTCGGAGCCGGAGTTGGTGTAGATCACGTGGCTGTAGTGGCCCGGCAACAGGCTGAAGAGCAACTCCGACAGCTCGATCACCGCCGGGTGGGTGGTGTGAAAGAACATGTTGTAGTACGCCAACTGGTCCATCTGGGCGGCAGCGGCAGCGGTCAAGTCCCTGCGACCGTAACCCAGCTGGGTGCACCACAGGCCCGACATGCCGTCCAGGTAACGCTTGCCTTCGCTGTCCCACAGGTAAAGGCCCTCACCGCGCACCATCACCCGCGGGCCTTCGGCATTCAGCGCTTTTTGATCGACAAATGCATGGATGTGGTGGGCCGCATCCGACTTCTGGTAGTCCTCGGTCAGGCGGTTCAGTTGGGCGGGTACGTTCATGGTATTTCTCTCTTATTAGTAGTGACGCAAGGGCGAGCAACGCCGCTCAGCGGTGCTTGCTCATGTAGCTTTCAAGGGGGTCTTTGCTCAGGACGCCCTGGGCTTCGGCCAGCGAATCGATAAACAGGGCAAACAGTTCCGATTGCGCGCCGATATCGAGCTTGGTGTAGATGTGTTTGCGGTGGGACTTGATGGTGTCTTCCGAGACGTCGAGGCGTTCGGCCAGCGAACGGGTGGAATGCCCGCGCAGGATCAGTTGGGCGATCCGGCATTCCCGCTCGGTCAATATCGACGAGCCGAAGTTGTTCAGCGCCGAGTGAATGCGCTGCTCCAGCAGGTTTTCGAATCGCGCCCCCTGGGCATCCAGGCCAACGAAATGCTTGCCCAGCACCGCCAGCACCCACGGCGCGATGCGTTTGAATTGCCCGGTGGTGGTGGCGTCGAGCTTTTGCGTAAAGGCCAGCGACACCGCCAGGCTCGAGCCGTTGCTCGACTGCAGGATGTAGTTCAGCTCATCCTCCAGATGCGAGTGGCGGTAAAACGACTGGAAGTATTCGCTGAGCTCGAAGTGATCGGGGGCGACCTCGGCCAGCTCGTAACACCCGGAGCTGACGCCCTCCACACAGGCCCCGTAAAACGGGTCGAGCAGATAAAACCCCGACAGGTACTGGCGCACATTGCCTTGTGGCAACCATGGCCCGTCCAGCTCGAACAGCGCACTGGGCATGCCGCCGCGCGGGTAGAAATACAGCGTGGTGGCCTGGATCGGCTGGAGATAACCGAGAGCCTCGAACAAGGTCGCGGCGAACCCCGATTGCCCGATGCTATCGGTCACCCGGGCCATCTGTTCGAACCATTGCGCAGAAGAAAGCCGGTCGTTTTCCACTTCAAACACTCGCTGAAAGAACTGCAAGGATGGTTGCACACCCGCTCCATCCTCGAAATCACCCGATAGGGTGAGCCTGCATCCGATATTTATGCTCACTTCCCAGCTTAATAATATTTTATTAAAAACCGCCCTCCCCCTAGCCTTGAAGCCATGCCCAAGCTGAATCCAACTGCATTACGCAAGGACAGACACATGACTCAAGCAATAACAAAAACAGACACGCTGGTGGTGGGAGCCGGTCAGGCTGGCGTCGCCATGAGCGAGCACCTGAGCAAGCAAGGCGTGCCGCACCTGGTGCTGGAGCGCAGCCGTATCGCCGAGCGCTGGCGCACCGGCCGCTGGGACTCGCTGGTCGCCAACGGCCCGGCCTGGCATGACCGTTTTCCGGGCCTGGCCTTCGATAACGTCGCCCCCGATGGCTTTGCGCCGAAAGAGCGTGTGGCGGACTACTTCGAAGCCTATGCACGCAAGTTCAATGCACCGATTCGTACCGGCGTCGACGTGACCTCGGTGGTGCGCAATATCGGTCGCCCCGGCTTCACCATCCACACCAGCGAGGGCGTGATCGAAGCCAACCGCGTGGTGGCGGCCACCGGGCCGTTCCAGAAGCCGGTGATTCCGGCGATTGCCCCTCAAGACAGCGCGCTGCACCAGATCCACTCCGCCGACTACCGCAACCCCGCGCAACTGCCGGCCGGCGCGGTGCTGGTGGTGGGGGCGGGTTCCTCCGGGGTGCAGATCGCCGACGAACTGCAACGCTCCGGGCGCCAGGTGTACCTGTCGGTGGGTGCTCACGACCGCCCACCGCGTGCCTATCGCAACCGCGATTTCTGCTGGTGGCTGGGCGTGTTGGGTGAGTGGGACCAGGCCGCGATGAAACCCGGCCGCGAGCACGTGACCATTGCGGTGAGCGGCGCCCACGGCGGCAAGACCATCGACTTCCGCGAGCTGGCCCAACAAGGCATGACCCTGGTCGGCCTGACCCAATCCTTCAACGGCAGCGTTGCGAGCTTCCAGCCCAACCTGGTGGAAAACCTGGCCCGCGGCGATGAGAACTACCTGGCCCTGCTGGATGCGGCGGATGCCTATATCGAGCGTAACGGCCTCGACCTGCCGCCAGAGCCCGAAGCGCGTCGCGTATTCCCCGATGCCGAGTGCATCAAGCACCCGATCCTGGAACTGGACCTGGCCAAGGCCGGTATCACTTCAATCATCTGGGCAACCGGGTTTGCCGTGGATTACAGCTGGCTGAAGGTCGATGCATTTGACGCCGCCGGCAAGCCGCAGCACCAGCGCGGCGTAGCCAGCGAGTCGGGCATCTACTTCCTCGGTTTGCCATGGCAGTCGCGCCGGGGCTCGTCGTTTATCTGGGGCGTGTGGCATGACGCCAAGTACGTGGCCGACCATATCGCCATCCAGCGTCAATACCTTGAGTACCGCGAACCCACACCGGTTGTTCACACCTCACCTGTCAGCGCCTGATCACTTTTTTCTGGAGTTTTTTTGATGCCTACTCACACTCGCATCCGCATGTTCAACACCAAGGAAACCTACCCTAACCAGAGCCTGGACAATGACCTGTGCCAGGCCGTACGCGCCGGCAACACGGTGTATGTACGGGGCCAGGTGGGCACCGATTTCGACGGCAACCTGATGGGCCTTGGCGACCCGCGCGCGCAAGCCGAACAGGCAATGAAAAACGTCAAGCAACTGCTGGAAGAGGCCGGCAGCGACCTGAGCCACATCGTCAAGACCACCACCTACCTGATCGATCCGCGCTACCGCGAGCCGGTGTACCAGGAAGTCGGCAAGTGGCTCAAGGGCGTGTTCCCGATCTCCACCGGGTTGGTGGTTTCGGCCCTGGGCCAGCCACAGTGGCTGATGGAAATCGACGTGATTGCAGTCATTCCCGAGTAACCCAAGGAGGCACGACATGACCTTTTCAATCGTCGCCCGCTGCGCGGAAACCGGCCAGATGGGCATTGCCATCAGCTCATCGAGCATCGCCGTGGGCGCCCGCTGCCCATGGCTGCGGCCCGGCGTGGGTGCGGTCTCGACCCAGAACATCACCCTGCCCGCCCTGGGCCCGGACGTACTCGATCTATTGGAGCAAGGCCTTGCCCCTGCCGATGCCGTAGACAAGGCCCTGACCCGCAACGGCTACAGCCAATACCGGCAACTGACGGCGATTGATCACCTCGGGCGCACGGTGCATTTCAGCGGCAACGAAACCCTTGGCACCCACAATGCGGTGTCGGGCGAACAGTGCGTGGCCGCCGGCAATATGCTCGCCGACCGCGCGGTGATCGAGGCGATGGTCAAGGCCTTCGAGCAAGGCGAAGGCCAACTGGCAGACCGCCTGCTGGCCGCGATGCATGCGGCCATTGCCGCCGGGGGCGAAGCCGGGCCGGTGCATTCCGCCGCGCTGGTGGTGGTGGGCGAGCTGACCTGGCCGATCATCAACCTGCGGGTGGATTGGGCCGACGAGCAGCCGATCGCCGAGCTGCAAAAGCTCTGGGACGCCTACCGTCCACAGGTGCAGGACTACATCGACCGCGCCCTCGCCCCGGACCGCTCCCCTGGCTACGGCGTGGCCGGAGACGACCGATGAGCACCAGCCGCGAACTGCTGCAGGCGCTGGTGGGGTTTGATACCACCAGCCGCGAATCCAACCTGAAGCTGATCGAGTTCGTGCGCGATTACCTGGCAGGGTTCGGCGTGCCTTGCGAGTTGATCTACAACGATGAGCGCAGCAAGGCCAATCTGTTCGCCACCCTCGGCCCGGCGAATGTGCCCGGGATTGTGCTGTCGGGGCACACCGATGTGGTGCCGGTGGATGGCCAGCCGTGGACGTTGCCGCCGTTTGAGTTGACCGAACGCGACGGCAAGCTGTTTGGCCGGGGCACGGCGGACATGAAGGGCTACATCGCCTGTGTACTGGCGCTGGTGCCGGCCTTGGCAAGCGCAGACTTGCGCATGCCGGTGCACATCGCCCTGTCCTACGACGAGGAAGTCGGCTGCCTTGGGGTGCGTTCGTTGCTCAAGGTGCTGGAACAATGGCCGGTGAAACCACTGCTGTGCATTATCGGCGAGCCCACCGAGTTGAAGCCGGTGCTGGGCCATAAAGGCAAGCTCGCCATGCGCTGTGAAGTGCATGGCGAGGCCTGCCATTCGGCGTATGCGCCCCAGGGCGTGAATGCGATCGAGTATGCGGCCGAGTTGATTGGTGAGCTGGGGCGAATCGGCCAGCGCCTCAAGGTGCATCAGGACGAGCGCTTTGACCCGCCGTTCAGCACCGTGCAAACCGGGGTGATCTCCGGGGGCAAGGCGTTGAATATCGTGCCTGCCGATTGCCGTTTTGACTTTGAAGTGCGCGCCCTGCCCTCGATGGACCCGGGTGAAGTGGCCGAGGAGCTGCAAGCCTATGCGATGCAGCAGGTGTTGCCGCGGATGCAGGCGGTGAGCCGGCAGAGTGCGATTCGCTTCAGTGAGTTGTCGGCGTACCCGGGGCTGGCCACCGACCAGCGCAGCCAGGCGGCGGAGCTGATTGCGGCGTTTTGCGGCTCGCGGGAATTTGGCACCGTGGCGTTCGGGACCGAGGGTGGGTTGTTTGATGCGGCGGGCATTCCGACGGTGGTGTGCGGGCCTGGGAGCATGGACCAGGGGCATAAGCCGGATGAGTTTGTGAGTGTTGCGCAACTGAAGGCTTGCGATGCCATGTTGTTGCGCATGCTCGACTCGATTCGCGCCTGAAACGCGGGCCAAATGTGGGAGCGGGCTTGCTCGCGAATGCGGTGTGACAGTCACCCGATGTATTGACTGATCCACCGCATTCGCGAGCAAGCCCGCTCCCACATTTTTAGTTCTGTGTCTAACCTAACAACCGCGCCAGCTCTTCCCGGCAATACTCCACAAACAACTGCACCGGCTTGGTCAACGGCGCCCGCCGCAACCACACCGCCGACAACCCCGACCCCGTCACCGTCTCCGCCAATGGCACGCACACCAGTTTCTGCCCGTCATAGGAATACGGCGAAAACGGCTTGGTCACCAGGATCGAAAACCCGAACCCGCGCCCCACCATCCCGCGCACCATCTCGATCGACGGCGAACTGAAGACAATATTCGGCGTCAGCCCACGCTCTTCAAAGATGCTCACGAAGTACGTCCGGCTCGGCAGCACATCCAGCAAAATCATCGGTTCCAGCACCAAGTCCGCCAACGACACCTTGGCCTGCTGCGCAAACCGGTGATCCGCCGGCAGCAACGCATAGGGTTGCTGCGGCGGCATCAGCGGCGTGGTCTCGATGGCGCTGCCCAGGTCATGCTCAAACAGCATCGCCACATCGATACTGCCGGCCGTCAGCGCCTGCACCAGTTCCTGTTGTTCGCCATCGCGCAGACGGATTTCCACCCCCGGCCAACGCTCCCGGAAACCGGCAATCAAGCGCGGCAAATACAGCGGTGCCACGGTTTCGAAGCAACCGATATCGATCTGCCCCGCCACCACGTCATTGTCTGCCAGGGCGTTCTGCTCAAACTCATGGGCCACCCGCAGCAGCTCCAGGGCCTTGCGATAGAACCGCGCACCGCTCGGCGTCAGCGACACCCCTTGAGCGTGATGGCGGATAAACAGCTGCACGCCGAAGCTGTCTTCCAGTTGCTTGATGGCCGTCGACACCGACGGTTGCGCGATATAGAGCTTGCGCGAGGCCTCTGCCACGCTGCCGCACTCGGCCGTGGTTACAAAATATCTGAGCTGGCGCAGGTTATAGGCAGCCATCGGGACCTCCATAAACGTGGGATTTCGCCCCAAACAAGTGCGTGAAAATCGGCTTTTTCACACTGATTCAAGTGCATGCAACATACCGGAGCAAAAAACCCCGCGAGATATTATTTTTAAGGTCTATAGCAACAAACTTACTAATTTACCTCCCTGTGACCATTGCACATGATCACTCCAACAACAAAAGCGACGCACACGCGCCGCCCAGCGAAGTACGTCAACGTACTCACCTTGCCTTGGAGCTCGTCATGGTTACCACTGCAACATCCTCCGCCCCGCTTATCGAAAAACACACGATTGGATACGTGCCCCCGGAAGATCGCCACGGAAAGGTAAGAGACCTGTTCACCCTGTGGTTCGGCGGCAACATCGCGCCGTTGCCCATCGTCACCGGCGCGCTGGCCGTGCAACTGTTCGGCCTTAACCTGGTGTGGGGCATCATCGCCATCCTCGTCGGCCACCTCGTCGGCGGCGTGCTGATGGCGCTGCACTCGGCCCAGGGCCCGCAGATGGGCATCCCGCAAATGATCCAGAGCCGCGCCCAGTTCGGCTCCCTCGGCGCACTGCTGGTGGTGGTGATCGCCGGCGTGATGTACATCGGCTTCTTCGCCTCCAACATCGTATTGGCGGGCAAATCCCTGCACGGCGTCGTCGACGCGATCCCGGTACCGGTAGGCATCGTCATCGGCGCCATCGGCTCGGGGATCATCGGCATCATCGGCTACCGCTTCATCCACGTCCTCAACCGCATCGGCACCTGGGTGCTGGGCGCGGGCATCGTGCTGGGGTTCGGCTACATCTTCACCCATGTGCAGACGGCCGACTTCCTGACACGCGGTAACTTCAACATCTCCGGCTGGCTGGCCACCGTGTCGCTGGCCGCGCTGTGGCAGATCGCGTTTGCGCCGTATGTGTCTGACTACTCCCGCTACCTGCCGGCGGATGTGCCGGTGGCGTCGACCTTCTGGACCACCTATTTGGGCACCGTGCTCGGTTCCAGCCTGTCGTTCATCTTTGGTGCGGTTGCGGTACTGGCAACGCCGGTGGGCATGGACACCATGGACGCGGTCAAACTGGCGACCGGCTCCATTGGCCCGCTGATGCTGTTGCTGTTCCTGCTTAGTGTGATCAGCCACAACGCACTTAACCTGTACGGCGCCGTGCTGTCATTGATCACCCTGGTACAGACCTTTGCCTACCGCTGGATCCCTACCGCCAAGGCGCGTGCCGTGATCTCGGTGCTGGTGCTGGCGGCGTGCTCGATTGCAGCGGTGTTTGCGTCGAAGGATTTTATCGGGCACTTCGTGGACATGGTGCTGGTGCTGCTGGTGGTACTGGTGCCGTGGACGGCGATCAACCTGATCGACTTCTATGCGATCCATAAGGGCAAGTACGACATCGGTTCGATCTTTCGGGTGGATGGCGGGATTTATGGCCGGTACAACCCCCAGGCGCTGGTGGCGTATGCGGTGGGGATTGTGGTGCAGATTCCGTTTATGAATACGCCGCTGTATGTCGGGCCGATTTCGGCGCATATCAACGGGGCGGATTTGTCCTGGTTGGTGGGGTTGGTGGTGACGTCGCCGTTGTATTTCTGGTTGGCGAGTCGGGACAGTGCGTATAAGCGGCGGTTGGAGGGGGGGAAGTTGGTGGGTGGGGTTTAATAGAGCCTGGCTCAGTTACGAGAAAACCCGCATTTGCGGGTTTTCCAGTTATCCGGCTTGGCGAATATTGATGGTTCCAGGAAGGCCGCCATCGCGGCCTCGCTAAAGCTCGACGGCTCCCACAGGGGGTCGGTGGTGTGAGTGGGTTTTGTGTTCGGCGGTGCTGTCGGGGTGTTCTTTCTTTATCATGGGGGCCGTCGTTCAACTTCTCCGGTAACCCAATGCCCGCCCTCACCTTCCGTAACGCCAACCCCGCCGACGCCAACCGTTGCTACGAAATCGAAATCACCGCCTACGAAGGCGACGAAGCCGCGACCCTGGAAAAGATCGCCACGCGCATTGCGCTGTACCCGCAAGGCTTTCTGATCCTGGAGGCGGATGGTGTTGTGGTCGGTTTCATCAACTGCGGTTGCGCCGATGAAGTGGTGATGTCGGATGAGGCCTTCAAGGAGTTGGTCGGGCATTCAGCCGATGCGCCGAATGTGGTGATCATGTCGGTGGTGGTGGATCCCGCCCAGCAAGGCAAGGGCTACTCCACGCGCTTGATGACGGAGTTCCTGCAGCGCATGCAGGCGATGGGCAAGAAGACCATTCACCTGATGTGCAAGGACCGCCATGTGGAGCTGTATAAGCGCATGGGCTATCGCTATGTGCAGCCGTCGGCGTCGGACCACGGCGGGATGGCGTGGCATGAGATGGTGATGGATATCTAGCCATCGCACTCCCCCCTGTGGCGAGGGAGCTTGCTCCCGTTGGGGTGCGAAGCGCCCCTGATTCAGTGGATGCGGTTTTTCAGAGACCTGGTGACTGGTTTTGGGGCTGCTGCACAGCCCAGCGGGAGCAAGCTCCCTCGCCACAGGGAAAGCATTTGCCTTGGGTTACAGGTTTCCCCCGGCCCACACGTGCGGGCGACGTGCAGCCCAAGGCGTTGCCCGTTCCAGCTGCGTCGCCAGGCCAAGCAACATGCCCTCCTGGCCAAACGCGCCCATGAACTGCATGCCGATCGGCAGCCCGCTCCGGGAATCATGACCCAGCGGCACCGACATCGCCGGCGCGCCAATGACGTTGGCCAGCGCGGTAAACGGCGAATGCGCAAACACTCGATTCATCCACCCTCGCCCGTCCAGTTGCGCCTGGCCCTGGTTGTAGTCGCCGATCATCGGCGCCAGCCCGGGCAGTGTGGGCGACAGCAGCACGTCATATCGCTGGAACAGGTCACCCATGTGGCGCGCGACGATGTTGCGTTCCCACAGGGCACCCAACAGGTCTGTCGCTTGCAGTGACTTGCCCAGGCGATACAACGCCAGTGTCGCCGGTTCCAGGTATTCAGCACTGATCGAACGACCCGTCGCGCCGGCAACTGCATCTATCCAGGCTGCCGTGTTCGACGACCAGAAACGCGCATTGAGTTCGACAAACGCTTCCCAACTCACGCCAATGTCCGGCTGGATTTCTTCAACCTGATGACCCAGTGCTTCCAGTTGTTTGGCGCTATTGAACAGCGCCTGTTCCACCGCCGGATGCAGCTTCTGCCCGTTTAAAGGCAGGCTCTGGAGGGCAATGCGCAACGAACCGGGCGCCCGTTGGGCAAGCGCCGAAAAGCTGCTTTCTGGCGGTGCTATGTGAAACGGATCTCCAGGCGCGCCGCCATGGATCGCGTCGAGCATGCCAGCGCTGTCGCGTACCGAACGGGTCAATACCCCGTGCACTGCCAAACCACTCCAGACTTCGTCGACGTCCGGCCCCATGGGCACGCGACCACGGCTCGGCTTGAGCCCGAACAGGCCGCACATGGACGCGGGTACGCGGATTGAGCCGCCGCCATCGGTCGCATGCGCCACCGGTACCAACCCCGCCGCCACCGCCGCTGCCGAGCCGCCGCTGGAACCACCGGCGCTGCGCTGCACGTCCCACGGGTTGCGGGTGGGGCCTGAAAAGCGGCTTTCGGTGGTGGTGCTGGCGGCGAATTCGGGGGTGGTGGTGCGGCCCAGCGGCATAAGGCCGGCGCGGCGCAGACGGGTCATCAGTTCCGAGTCGGCATCGGCGGTGCAGCCCTGCGCGAGCGCGCTGCCGAGTTCATTGCGTCGGCCTGCGGCGCTGACGCCCAGGTCTTTGAGCAGCAGCGGCACGCCATGGAACGGGCCTTGGGCCGCAACCGGTTCATCGTCCCAGGCTCCCACCAAGGCGTTGATCTGCGGGTTGACGGCTAAGATGGCTTGCAGGGCCACCGCGCGCACCTCGTCGACACTGACAGCGTGGGTGTGGATCAGGCGTGCCAGGCCGGTAGCATCCTGATCGGCATATTCAGACAGGTACATGAAACCCTCCAAACGGGTATGATGAATACTCTTCGGTATCGGACGATACTGATAAGTATCATGCGATACTCAATGGTATCGCTGTCAAGTGGAGAATGTGCATGCGTGCGCAACGGACACCTCAACTGCCGCCACGCGAGCGGATCGTCGATGCGGCGCAAACGCTGTTTGTCGAACAGGGCATCACCCGTGTCAGCGTGGATGCCATTGCGGCACTGGCCGCCTCGACCAAGATGACCGTGTACCGGCATTTCGAGAATAAGGATGCGCTGGTGCTGGAGTGGCTGGAGCGCCTGACGGAAAGCTACAGCGATGTGCTGGATGGCCTGGCGCAGCAACACCCCGACTCCCCCAGGGAACAGCTGCTGGGCTTGGCGGTTTTTATCGTCGACGACCTGGAACGGGCGGGCTATCGCGGTTGCCCGTTTACCAACACCCTCGCGGAAATTCCGGAGGCCGATCACCCTGCGCGAGCGCTGATCCAGGCGCATAAAAAACGCCAGTTTGAGCGGGTGAAGCTGCTGTGCACGCAGCTCAAGGCGAGCAAGCCCGGGGAGCTGGCTGAAGAGCTGACGTTGTTGATGGAAGGTGCCCAGGTGGTTGCGCAAAACAAAGGCGTGGATCAGGTGGGTGAACGGCTGATGCGGATGGTGCGGGAACGGCTTTGACAGGGAGCAGAACCTGATGAAACAGCATTTGATTGAGATAGGTGACCAACCAGACGCCGAAGCCGAGCAGCTTCTCGGCAAGGGACTCGCCGCCTTCAACGAACACATCACCGGCTCCAATGACCGACGTCCGTTGACGGTGCTGATCAAGGATCCCGACACCGGTGAAACCCTCGGCGGCATCACCGGCAAAACCAGCCTCGGCATGGCGTTCCTCGACCTGTTCCATTTGCCCGATGCGCTGCGTGGTTCAGGCCTGGGTACATCGCTGCTGAAGGCGTTCGAAGACGAAGCCCGTCACCGAGGGTGCCGCTCGGCGGTGCTGTACACCATCAGTTTCCAGGCCCCGGAATTTTACGAGAAGAATGGGTGGGTACGTTTTGGTGAAATACCCTGCGACCCGCAAGGCAGCAGCCGGGTTTTCCTCAGCAAAACGCTCTGACGGCTAGACGCCAAGCCTTTTGCCAAACAACCGATTTTCATGGGTTTCATTCTGGAACGTATACGCAGGCGCCCCCAGTAGCTCATAACCACGACGCGGGTAAAAACCCAGCGCCCGCTCGTTGCCGACCCACACCGTCGCCCACAACAAAGAAGCGCCACCCTGCCCTGCACGCTGTTCAGCCGCTTGCAGCAAACGGTAGCCGAGTCCGAGCCCGGTAAACCGTTCCTGGATGTAGAGCCGCTGCAACTCCGCCGGTTTCGGGGTTGAGATCAGCGCATGGCTGGTGTCCATCGCCACCTGGGCAAACCCCACCAGATGCCCGTTCGCTTCAGCGACGATGATGGCCGTGCCCGGCTGGGCGATCAGCGCGGAAATCGTCTGGGGCGAAAACGCTTGCAGCGCCTCGGCGGCGATTGAGTCGCGAATGCCTTCGGTGGCGTAAGTATCGAGAAAAACCTGCATGCCCAGCACACCAACGCATAACGCGTCTTCAGGCCGTGCATCGCGGATAAGCATGTCGGGAAGCATTCGAGGGGTACTCTCAAAATCAGCAAAGGCAACGTTTTAACACAACTGCACATCTCTTCAATTGCCAGCCTGAATTTGCCCCAGTAGGGTTGTCGCTTCCCCCGCCAACAGGAGCCAGCAATGACCTGGTTTTCAGATCCCGACGCTGTCGCCCGCTACGCCGAAGGCCCGGTGAGGCTGGTGCCGGGTTTCGAGTCCTTGCAGCGCATGAGCACGCTGCTGCTGCGCGAAAGCGTCTCGGCCACCGGCAAGGTATTGGTACTCGGCGCAGGCGGTGGGCTGGAGTTGAAGAAGTTTGCCGACAGTCAGCCCGAGTGGCAGTTTGTGGGGGTGGACCCGTCTGCCGAGATGCTGAAGCTGGCCGAGGCCACCTTGGGTCCGCTGATGGCCCGAGTGCAGTTGCATGAAGGCTATATCGATACCGCGCCCGAGGGGCCGTTCGATGCCGCCACGTCCTTGCTGACCTTGCACTTCATCCCGGCCGAAGAGCGTCTGCAAACCTTGAAAGAACTGTGGCGGCGCTTGTTGCCGGGCGCGCCTTTGATTGCGGCGCATCACAGCTTCCCGCAGTCGTCGCCAGAGGAAAAAGCGCGCTGGCTGAAGCGTTATGCGGCCTATGCCGTGGATTCCGGCGTACCGGCTGAAGATGCCCTGCGGGCGATTGCCGCCATCAGCAGCCACTTGCCGGTGCTGTCACCCAACGACGATGAAGCGCTGCTACGGGAGGCAGGCTTCGAAGGTGTGGAACTGTTCTACGCGGGCTTCAGCTTCAAGGGCTGGATTGCCTACAAGCCCGCCTAGCTTCCGGGGGAGGCTTACCAACTCCCCGACGCCCCACCCCCACCACTGGAACCACCACCACCCGATGAGCTGCTGCTGGAACTGGAACTCGAACCGGAGGAGCTGGAGCCCCCACCAGACCCCGACCCCGACCCGCCGCTGATACCGTGGGCAAAGATGAACAGCGCCGCGAACGAAGCGAAAGGAAACGCCAGCAGCCATCCCGTGGCGCCCTTGTCAATCAATGCCCCGACGATCCCGTACACCGCCAGCACCGCCACCAGCCGCACGATAAAGCCCACCTGGCTCTCTTGCCACATGCTCTTCATCACTAGGAACAGGCCGAGATACAGGCCCAGGACCAGCAACCCTGCGAATGGATAAGCCAGCCAGTGAATAAGGGATATCTCGCGCACGAAGTTATCGGTCAGCAGCACGCCGGCGATATAGCCCAACAGCACCAGCACGGTGTAAAACGCCGCCCTCGCCTGCCACAGCGCGCCGAAAGTAGCGCCACCGATCAGCATGCACAGGGGCAGCAACAGCAAATAGACCGGCCAGTCCTTGCCGCCCGCAACCGCCACCAGCGCCACGGTGACAACGACCACCGCCATCAGGGCCCGGCGCCAAGGGAGTTTTTCGGCGCCCATCAATACCCCGACCACCCCGCCGAAAATGAACGCGAGGAGCACCGCATACGCTTCAGGCGGAAAACCGGCCTTGGCCACCTCGGGCAAATTGCCGCCGTCCACCAACAGCGTCAGGTCGTCCACCGCCTGCTGCACGCCGCCGGCGTAATCGCCCTGGCGAAACGCCGGGGTGATGTGTTCTTCGATGATGCGGTGGGCCAGCAGGTCGGTGACCACGCCTTCCAGGCCGTAACCGACTTCGATCCGCACCTTGCGATCGTCCTTCGCCACCAGCAGCAGGATGCCGTCGTTGACGTCCTTGCGCCCCAGTTTCCAGGCGCGGAACAGTTGGTTGGCGAAGTCCTCGATGCCCACGCCATCGGTGCTCGGCAGCAGCATCACCGCCACCTGTGCGCCCTTGCGTTGTTCCAGACCGGCGAGTTGCGTGGTCATACGCGATTGAGTGGCAGCGTCGAGGGTTTGGGTCAGGTCGATCACGCGCCGGTCCAGCGCAACCGTGACCGGCGCCGGGGGAACGGTATCGGCCCACACCTGCGAGCCGGAAACGATCAGTAGCAAGCCCAAGACACATTGCCGTAGGAACACCATCATGTTTTGTTACCTGAAGTTTCATCCTGAATCGGCCGACTTTACCCTATCGACGCTATAAACAGGTGACCCGACGCCACCGACTATCTAGACTTACGCCACCCCCACACACGCCCTACACGAGAACGCCATGGACCTTCAGCAGCGCAACAACGTCAGGGTGTATGGCAGCGGTCCCTCGACCCTGGTTTTCTCCCATGGCTTCGGGTGTGATCAAACCATGTGGAATTATCTGTTTCCACACTTCACCGGCCGTTTCCGCGTGGTGCTGTATGACCTGGTGGGGGCTGGCCAGTCTGATCTGGACGCGTACGACAGCGAAAAATACAGCTCACTCGCCGGCTACGCCCACGACTTGGGCGAGATTGTTGATGAATACGCCGTGGGCCCGGTGGTGCTGGTGGGGCACTCCGTCAGCGCGATGATCGGCGCCCTGGCCGATCGCCAGGCGCCCGGAACAATCGCCGCCCATGTGATGATCGGTCCTTCGCCCTGCTATATCGATTCCGGTGACTACACGGGCGGGTTCACCCTCGACGATATCCATTCGTTGCTCGATACCCTCGACAGCAATTACCTCGGCTGGTCCAGCACCATGGCCCCGGTAATCATGGGCGCACCCGGGCAACCTGCACTCGGCGAAGAACTGACCAACAGTTTCTGCCGCACCGAGCCGGACATCGCCAAGCGCTTCGCACGGGTAACCTTCCTGTCGGACAACCGCCAGGACATCGCGGGCCTGATGACCCCCACCCTGATTCTGCAATCCACCGACGACTTGATCGCACCGGTGTGCGTCGGTGAGTACCTGCATGCCGCGTTGCCCGCCAGCACGTACTGCCTGGTCGATAACGTGGGGCATTGCCCGCACATGAGCGCACCCGGAGCCTGTTCAGCGGCCATGGACAGTTTCCTGTTGCCATGGGTGGGTGCCGATGCCAGCCGATAACCTGTCGTTGCCGGACTCTCAACGTTTGTTCGACGGTGCGCCCTGCGCCTTGGTAGTCACCCGGGAAGACGGCACCATCGTGCAGGCCAACCAGTGCTTCAGCGACTGGACCGGCTTCAGCGTCGAGGAGTTGAAGGAACGACGGTTCCAGGACCTGCTGACGATGGGCGGGCGGATCTTCCATCAGACGCACCTGGCGCCGCTGATGAAAATGCAGGGCTCCATCGCTGAAGTAAAACTCGACCTGCTGCACCGTGACCGACGCACCGTCACGGTATTGCTCAACGGCGTCAGGTACGAACATGCCGGCATTGCCTATAACGAACTGGCCCTCTTCGGCACCACCGACCGCGACAAGTACGAGCGTGAACTGCTCAATGCCCGCAAACTGGCTGAAGCCTTGTTGCAGGAAAAGACCGCCACTGAAGTCGCGCTGCAGCAGGCCCAGGCCGAACTGAGCAGCGCCTATGAAATCGCCCAGCGCCGGGCGCTGTTTGCCGAGCAGATGGTCGCGATTGTCAGCCATGACCTGAAGAACCCGCTTACCGCGATCAAGATGGCCTCGGAGTTCCTCGCCCGTGGCGAGCGCAGCCCCAAGGAGCGCCAACTCCTGGGGCATATCGGCCTGTCCACCGAACGGGCGCAGCGGATGATCGCCGACTTGCTGGACTTCACCCAGGCCAGAGTCGGCCAGGGCATCAGCATCAATCCCGTAGCACTCGACCTGCACGCCGTCACCCATGACAGTCTCGACGAGTTGCAAGTGGCGTTCCCCACGGCGACCCTCGAACATCACGCCACGGGCAGCGCCCGCACGTTCCTGGATGCCGACCGCATACAACAAATCATCGGCAACCTGGTGGCCAACAGCGTGGCGTACGGCGACCTGCAACAGCCGATTACCGTCACCTCGCACCAGGACGCACAAGAGAGCCGGCTCTCGGTGCACAACCACGGCCCGGCGATTCCCGAAGCGTTGATGGCCGGCTTGTTTGAGCCCATGACCCGAGGCACGGAGCAGGACAGTGAGGTGCGTAGCGTTGGCCTGGGGCTGTTTATCGTGCGGGAAATTGCCAAGGCCCATGATGGAGGTGTTTCGGTGAGCTCAAGCCCGGACCGGGGCACCATCTTCAGTGTGCACTTTCCATTGCGCCACCCATGAGCGCGGCAGCCACAGTGCCGTGAACAACGGTTTGGACTGGCCCCGTCAACACCACGCCGCCACGCCCATCCCAATGCACCGTCACGGTACCGCCATCGCATTGCACGTCGACGGTGTCATCCAACAGCCCACGACGAATCCCGTTGACCACCGCGCCACAACAGCACGAGCCCGAGCCCTGCGGGATGCCGCCGCCCCGCTCCCAGATGCGCAGGCGGATATGGCTGCGATCCAGCACTTGCACGAAATGCACGTTGGTCTTGTTGGGGAACAGCGGGTGGGTTTCCAACGACGGCCCAAGCGTCGCGATATCGACCGCCGCCAGGTCGTCGACAAAGAAGGTGCAATGCGGGTTGCCCATGCTGCACGCCGCCGGGTCGCCCTCCAGCGGCAAGCGTTCGGTGTCCATCGCTTGCGCCAGCGGAATAGCTTCCCAGCCCACTGACGGCCGCCCCATGTCCACCGACACCCGCTGCGCCGATTCGCGCACGCAGGTCAGCAGCCCCCGGTTGGTTCGCAGCACGAGGGTGGCAGTGCCGGCTTCGCGCATCAGCATGTCTGCAACCCCTCGGGTGGCGCTGCCGCAGGTGTCGAGCGGGGTGCCGTTGGGGTTCCAGAATTTGATACGGGCGGCCGCGTCAGTGCAGTCGAGCACCACGGCCAATTGATTGAAGCCGATGCCGCGATGACGGTCACCCAGGCGGCGGGCGATTTCAGCGGTGATCGGGTCATCCTGGCCGCGCCGGTCGATCACGATGAAATCATCACCGTGGGCGTGCATCTTCACGAACTGCAAAGTCATGGGGCGTCCTGTTCTCGACCGGGCTTGGCGGGCTAGGATAGGGGGCTGGCGGGTATTTCATCAAATTCCCATCACGGGCATGGTAGCGTGGCTGCGCCCCGATCGGGTCAATCCATCCCTGAGGAACAGCATGCTCCAACGCCCTCTGCACACCGTGGCCCTCGCCGCGCTGCTCGCCGCGTTCGCCAACGCCGCCTTTGCCGCGCCCCAGGTCCTGAGTGCCTGCCAGCCCGCCACCTCGAATCCGACCTCCAAATCGCTGCTGGCTGCCGCCCAGCGCCACCTCGGCGACCAGCCCGACGCCCTGCCCCATCTGCACACCGAAGGTACCCTGCCGAACCACGGCATCCGCGAGCAAAGCATCGCCGCCGAGAAGGATTGGCCAGTCATGCGCCAAGCGGCCCTGGCCTGGCGCCTGAGCCGTGACACGCGCTACCTCAAGCAAGTGGATGACTACCTGAGCGCGTGGGCCAGCACCTACCAGCCGGACTTCAACCCGATCGACGAAACCAACCTCGACATGCTGATCAGCGCCTACGCCCTCACCGCCAGCGACCTTCGCCCCCAGACCCGCGACGCCACCCGCGCGCTGCTGACCCACCTGGGCAATGGCTATATCGAGCGCATCAAGCAGTTCCACGGCGAAAAGAAAGCCACCAACACCAATAACTGGCAGAGCCACCGCGTAAAACTGGTCACGGTGGCCGCCGCCGCACTGGGCGACCGCGAGATGCTCGAACAGGCCTTCCAGCTGTTCCGGCAACAGATCAACGACAACGTACTGCCCGACGGCTCGGTGAGCGACTTCCAGGACCGTGACGCCCTGCACTATGTGGTCTACGACCTGGAGCCGCTGGTGCAGGCCGCATTGGCGGCCAAGCCCTACGGCATTGGCGGCAACTGGCTGGACGTCACCGCGCCCCACGGCGGCTCGCTGAGCGAAGCACTGGACTGGCTTGCGCCGTATGCCAAAGGCCAGCGCAGCCACGAAGAGTTCGTGCATACCCACGTGCAGTTCGACCGGGACCGGGCCCGCGTAGGTGAGCCTGGCTACAGCGGCGAATGGAACCCGAAAAGCAGCAATACGCTGTACTGGCTGGCGGCGCAGTTGGACGCCCGGTATCTGCCGGTGGCCGAACAACTCGCGCCCAAGCCTTCGGACTGGATCAGCGCCTGTTATTTGAAGTGAGTCGCCCCGTAGACTGAGCCGACTCACCCCTTCGAAGGATCGACCATGCTTATTGTGTTCAGCGGCCTGCCCGGCACCGGGAAGACCACGATTGCCAAGGCCCTTGCCGGCCAATCCGTCGCCGTGTATCTGCGCATCGACACCATCGAGCAGGCCATCCGCGACGCAGGGGTCCTGGAGCAAGGTGTGGGCAGCAGCGGTTACCATGTGGCCAATGCGTTGGCGTTGAGCAACCTGTTGCTGGGCCGCACGGTTGTCGTCGATTGCGTTAACCCGGTGGCTGAAAGTCGTCAGGCGTGGCGCGACACTGCGCTAAGCGCCGGTATGCCGCTGGTGAATATCCAGGTGGTTTGCTCCGACATGTCGGAACACCAACGCCGCGTGGAATCACGCACCAGCGATATTCCGGGGCTCACGCCGCCCACCTGGCAGTCCGTCCTGGCCCATGAATATGAGCCATGGGTCGAGTCGCCATTGACCGTCGATACGGCGCGCTTGTCTCCCCATGAGGCGCTGACGATGATCAACGCTCAGCTAAGCGCCTAGAGCGCACTCTCCATCGCTTTCATCAACACCGGGTCGCGCCCGTAAATGTCCGGCGCGTAGAGCAACGCGCCCTTGCCATCGACCTGCACCGTCCAATACCCCAGCAGCACCGGTACCGGCGTCGCGAGCCGGAACTCGTGGGTGGTTTCCGTCGCCAGCAATTCTTCGGTGCGGATCTTCTCCGCCGGGCTCACCAGCAAGTCGCGCAACAGCAGCGGCTGCTCAACCCTCACACATCCCGAACTGAAGGCCCGCGGGCCCTTGGAGAACAGCGGCTGGCTCGGCGTGTCGTGCAAGTACACCGAATACGGGTTGGGAAAGCGCAGCACGATCCGGCCCAGCGGGTTGCGCGGGCCGGCGCCCTGGCGCAGCAGGATGTTGCCGGGGTGCGACCAGTCCACCTGTTCCGGTGCCAGCGGGTTGCCCTGGCTGTCGAGCACTTGCAGGTTCTGCTGGCGCAGGTATTCGGGGTTCAGGCGGATCGCCGGCAGCTTGTCCTCGCGCATGATGGTGGGCGGGATGGTCCAGGTGGGGTTCAGGGTCAGCCGGGTGATGCGCGACTTCAGCAGCGGCGTCTGGCGGTCGGCGCGGCCGACTTGCAGGCGGGTTTGCCACACGGGCACGCCGCCCTGGTAGAAGCTCAGTTGCGCCGCGGCCACGTTCACCAGCACGCCCTCGGGTTCCAGGTCCCGGGACAGCCAGCGAAACCGTTCAAGGTTGATGCGCAATTGTTCGCGGCGAATCGCCGGGCTGATGTTCAGCTCGGTGACCGTGCCGGGGCCGATCACGCCGTCGGCTTGCAGGGAATGGCTTTGCTGGAAGGTCTTGACCGCGTTGACCAACTCGCCACGGTATTGCGTCCCCGCGGAGGTGGCGCTCAGGTAGCCGCCATTGACCATTCGCCGCGCCAGTTGCGGCACCCGCGAATCGTCCATGCCCGGGCGCAACAGCGGGCCGCTGGCCACGGCTTCCCAATGCTGCAACGGTTGCTGGCGCAAGGCGGCGTAGGCGCTGCGCAGGCCAAGGTATAGCGGCGCGCTCGGGCGGGCCTGGTCGAAGGCTTGGGCGACGTTCTGCATGCCGGCCTCGGCCATGGCCAGCAATTGGGTGTCGGGGTCCGGGGCCGGTTGCGAATGCCAGACGGGCTCGAAGCGCGACTGCTGCAAGCGGCCGAAATGCAGGTCCTGCAGGGCTTGCAGGTACTGCTGGCTGGTACCGATGTCGATGCACAGCACGTTCCCCGTGGCATCCGCCGGGGGCAGTCTATAGTGAGTCGGATCCAGGCCATCGTCGGCCAGCAACTGCAGTTGGGCTAGCAATGCGGCGCGGCGATCCCCCTCGGACCACAGCACCACGTCGCCCTGCTGCTGATAAAACGCCTGCAAACGCGCCAGAGAAGGCGCATCGACCTGCCCGTCCGGGCCTGGGCAAACGGTCGACAATTGCGAGAGCGCCAATTGCACCGGGGCCGGCGACACCACCAACAGGTCTTCGGCTGTCGCGACCAGCGGTGCAACGAGCAGGCAAATGCTCAAGTAACATGCGTGTTTTTTGAACAATCGCTTAGCTCCCATCCACGGCGGAGATGCTTTATACATGCTGACCTTTTGCTGCCGACTCGGCCTGATCATCTCGACCTTTGCCTCGCTGAGCACCGTTGCGCTCGCAGACACGGGTAAACCTCTTACTCTGTATAGCAGCCTCGCCCACGCCGCTCCAGAACTCAACCCCGATGTACTGAAAAGAGCCTTGAGCGCCATGCAATGCGCGGTGGGCAATGGCATCGAACAGTCCGACCGGCTGGCGGTGATCGACTATTCCCAACCTTCGACCGCTCGTCGCCTATGGATCTTCGACCTGCGCAAGAAGACATTAGTGCTGCGGGATTTGGTGGCCCACGGACAAAAATCCGGGGAAAACTTCGCCACCCAGTTCTCCAACCGTGAAGGCAGTTACCAGTCCAGCATTGGCTTGTTCCGCACCCAGGAGAGCTACGAAGGCGCCCACGGCTACTCGCTGCGCATGGACGGCCTGGAACCGGGTTTCAATGACCGTGCACGGGACCGCGCCATCGTGATCCATGCCGCCGACTATGTAAGCCCATTGTGGAGCAAGCGCGAAGGCCGTATCGGCCGCAGCCAGGGCTGCCCCGCCGTACGCCCGCAGGTAGCGCGCCAAGTGGTGGACAAACTCAAGGACGGCCAGTTCATGTTTTCCTGGTACCCCGACCAGCGCTGGCTGAAGTCCTCGGCTTACCTCAACTGCAAGCCGCGCCAGATGGCAAGTGCCGGTACTGTCAAAGGCGGTTGATGCTCTCGCTGTTGCCGTGCACCATGCGGCTCACGCCACCAGGAACTCCACCGTGTTCCTGGGCTTGATGAGAGAGAGAACCTGAGATGCTTTTACATCAATCCACCTGGATCGAGATTGGCCAGTTTCTGGAACGCAGCCGCAGCATCGTGATTCCCATCGGCTCCAACGAACAACACGGCCCCACCGGCCTGTTGGGCACCGACTGGATGTGCCCGGAAATCATTGCCCATGAAGCGCAGAAGAACGCCGACATCCTGATCGGCCCGACCTTCAACATCGGCATGGCCCAGCACCACCTGGGCTTCCCGGGCACCATTTCCCTGCGCCCTTCGACCTTTATCGCGGCGATTGGTGATTGGGTACGCTCGTTGGCAGGCCATGGTTTCGAGAAGATCCTGTTTCTCAATGGCCACGGCGGCAATATTGCCTCGATCGAAGCGGCGTTCTCCGAGCTGTATGCCGAAGCCAGCTTCAGCGGGCGCCCGTCGGGTTATGCGCTGAAACTGTGCAACTGGTGGGACCTGGAAGGCGTGAACGAGCTGGCGCACCAGCAGTTCCCGGTGGGCCATGGCAGCCATGCCACGCCGTCGGAGATTGCCGTGACCCAATGGGCCTACCCGGACGCGATCAAGTCGGCTGACTACTCGCCGCAAATCGCCAACACCGGCCCGATCCGCGAAGCCCGCGACTTCCGCGCGCGATTCCCGGATGGGCGCATGGGTTCAGACCCGGCGCTGGCCACCCCGCAAAAAGGCGGTGAGTTGGTGGCGTTGGCGGCCAAGGGGTTGGTGAAAGCGGTCGAGACGTTCAGCAGCGAGCCAAAGCCGAGCTGAATCATTCGCTCAAGACAATGAAGATCAACTGTGGGAGCTGTCGAGCTTAAGCGAGGCTGCGATGGGATCACCTCGGTGTCACTGTCATACCGCAGCGATGCCATCGCAGCCTCGCTAAAGCTCGACAGCTCCCACATCAGATCCTCGCTCGTCGATTACAGGCAATCCTGCGCCGCATGCTCGAACCGCGACGGCTTGAACGTCGATGCCAACGGCTTGCGCTCGTACAGGAACACCTTGCCGCCGTCCTGGGACTTGTAGACTTCGAGGATGTTGTCCGCGGCGATCTTGCTGCTCACCACGATCCGGGCATGCCGCGAATTCTGCGTGACCGTGGAGGTCATGCCGTTTTTCTCGAACTTGGGCACTACGCACTGCACGTAGGCTTCAGGGTCCTTGGCGGTTTGCAGGGTAAGGGTTGGGGCATTGGGGGCGGATGCACAGCCCGTCATCAATAAAGAAGCAGAAGCCATCGCTGGCACTAACAACACGCGCATAAAAATTCCTGAAAAATAAACGAAGTGGGCTAACCGGCAGCGACCAACGCCTTGAGCGAGGCATCGAACTGCTTTAATGCGTTCAACTGAACGTCGCGCTGCTGCCCAATCTGTGCAGCGATCTGGGGCGCCGTTTTGTCATGTACCCACACATTAGGCAAGTGCATTTGCATCGAACCCTCGGCTTTGGCGATGTATTGCAGGTCAAGGTCATAGAACTTGGCAACAAACCGCGCTTCCACCCGATCGTTACGCTGGGTCAGCAATTGGTTGTAGGTATCGAGCATCACCACCACATCCGGGTGCGCCTGCAACAGCGCATCAAGGTTGTCGTAACGGGTGACCGAGGCAAAGGTGTGCCGCAACGAAGCCATCAGCCAGTCAATCGCCAGGTCCGGGTCGGAACTGTCGACGAAGGCCTGGCGAATCTGCTCGTCCAGCTGGCCCTTGGCACCATTGACCGCCATGGCGTGGTAGCGCGCCAGGTACTCAAGGTTGTCGAGGGTGTTGTCGCTGTAGAGCACGCCGACCGATTGCGAATGCTGCAACCCGACCGGGCTGGCGACGATTGGCGCCAGGTGGCTGGCTTGAAGCCCCCCGGCCGACGCAGAGCCAACCATTGTGCTCATCAGCAGCGCCACCAGGGCCAAACCGGTAAAAGTCCTCATCGCAGGGTCCTTGCACATCATGTTCAATGATGGCAATTGTCCTCCTTTTTCAGAAAAACAGAACTCGCAATACTTGATGGTGACTATTATCTAGAGCAATAGTGTCGTGCAGGCCGCCTCACACAAAATGATAAGGAACGCCTATGAAGCCCCACCAAAAAACCTTCGATCGCATCCGTGAAGCTGTGCTTCCGGAGTTTCGCGAGCGGGTTGCCGATTACCTGGTCGACTATGAGGAAGTGCTGCTGGACAACGCCGCCGAACCGGAAGTGGTCTACGCGATTGCCCAGCAATTGCGTGGCTACTTGCGCGGCTTGAACACCACCCGGGTGCTGGGCATGGCCGACTGGGAAGACCTTGACCGCCGGGTGGTGCAAAGCTGGCTGGTGCTGCTCAAAGCCGAATAGCACCGCGCCTCAAGCTCAGCGTATATCCACGCGATAACGGAAATGTTCGGCGTGGCCACGGCCGCGTCGCAACTCCAGGGGTTGGCCGGCGTAATCCCGGGCCAGCCGCTCGATCACCATCACCGGGCTGCCCACCGGCACCTGCAACCAGCGGGCCCACACGTCATCGATGGACTCGGCGGTGAGGGCTTCCTCGGCAGATGCCACGACTTGCCCGCAGACTTCTTCGTAGGTGGGGTACAACAGCAATCCCTGCCGGGTCAGATCCACGTCCAGCAGCGCCTGGAACCGCTCGCGGGGCAGCCAGATTTCCTCGGCCAGCACTGGCCCGGTGTCCAGCACGTGTACCCGCACGATGCAGATTACCGGCGCATCCGCTGCCAGCCCCAGCACCTCGCTCACCGACAACGGCGCCTTCACCGGCTTGACCGACAGGATCCGGCTCTGCGGCAGCTGACATTCACCGCCCGGGCCCTGGAAGCGGAAACACCGGAACAACGACGATTGAAACTTCGGGCGGCGCACAAACGTACCACGGCCCTGCTGGCGCTCCAGAATGCCCTCGCCCACCAATGCCTCGATCGCTTTACGCACGGTGCCGGTAGACAGCTGGTACTGGGTGGACAACACCGCTTCAGGGGGAATAGCCGCACCGGCGCGCCAGTGATTATTGGCAATCTGCTCAATCAGATGATCCCGAAAACGCTGGTACAGCGGCAGGCGGGAGTCACTCGACAGTATATTCATGGACCAGGATTCACTTTGTAATTGAGGAGTGTGACTACAGCGACGGTCGTGCCTGCTTGACCCATTCCTGGACCGAAGGCCGTTGCCATTGGCGCTGGGCGTACGCCACCAGGTTGGCGGGCACGCTGTCACCGTTGAGGATCAGCCGATTGAGCATCACGGCCAGGTCCACGTCGGCAATCGACCACGCGCCGAACAGGTAGTCGCGGCCGTCGGCCAACAGCGCCTGCGCCGCGTTGATCAGCGTGTGGGCCGCTGCTTCAGCAACCGGCGACAGCGGTTCGCCCTTGAGCCCGTAAAACACCACCAGGGTCGAACGTTCCTGCCGAATCGGCATCAAGTCACTGCGCAACCACGCCTGCACCTGCCGCGCCCTCGCCCGCTGGCGGGGTTCGGCCGGGTACACCGGCACCTGCGGGAACATATCCTCCAGGTACTCGGTTATCGCCGACGACTCGGACAGCGCAAACTCACCCTGCACCAGGGTCGGTACGCGCCCGGTCAGCGACAAGTGCGTGTACGCGTCAGTCTGGTTCTCGGCCGTGTCGAGGTTCAAGGTGAGCAGTTCAAATTCAAGGCCCTTTTCCCGCAGGGTCACAAACGCCGACATCGCGTAGGGACTGGTGAAATGGGCGTCAACGTACAGGCTCAGCGGGCGATGGTTCACGGCGACATCTCCTTGGTGGGAGCACCACACTACGAGATCGCGCCGCGCAAATGAAATGCGCGGTTTTTATGGGGGCATTCCTGGCTGGAATACCATCGATAATGGCAATACTATGGCCCCTTGAACCCCACCCGTAACGCCCCGAAAAGCGGATCAAGGAACGATCACTAGATGAAACAAGCGGTTGTCGTCATCCACGGAATCGGCGAGCAGCGCCCGATGGATACCCTGCGTGGCTTCGTCGAAGCGGCGATCCCGGCGGACACCCCCGAGGCGACGCCTTTCTACTGGAGCAAACCCGACCGGTTTTCGCGCAACTTCGATTTGCGCGTGTTGAAGTCGGCGGGTCGCAACACCACCGATTTCTACGAGTACTACTGGGCCCACAAGATGCAGGGCACCAAGGTCGGGCACCTGCTCAGTTGGCTATGGGACATTTTCAAGCGCCCGCGCCGGGATATCCCGACGGCCATCGTGCCGATCTGGCGCGCCACGCGCTGGGCCTTGCTGGCCCTGCTCGTGCTGCTGGTCAGCGGAACCCTGGCGACGCTGTATGGCCGATTCCCCCACAGCGACAACCCCTTCGCCCTGATCCCGGTGCTGCTGGCGGTGATCGGCCTGGCCCTGAAGTACTCGGCACTGTCATACCTTGGCGATGCCGCCCGCTACCTGAGCCCCAACCCGCAGAACGTGGTGGTGCGCGAACAGATCCGCGCCGATGGCGTCGACCTGCTGCGCGCCCTGCATGACAAGGGTGATTACGACCGCATCATCGTCGTCGGCCACAGTTTGGGCAGCGTGATTGCCTACGACATCGTCGGCTACCTGTGGCACGAGCATCACGATCAGTTACGCCCCGGCGGCCCGGAACTCGCCGCCCGCTACGCCAACCACGAGCGACTGCAACCGGTGGTCCAGGACACGCTGCCAAAGGCTGGAAACGCCCTCGACGGCCGCCTGCAAAGCCTCCTCAAGTTCCGCGAACAGCAAGCCGAAGCCTTTATCGAACAACGCAACCTCGGCAACCCGTGGCGCATCACTGACCTCGTCACCCTCGGCAGCCCGATGGCCCACGCCAGCCTGTTGCTGGGCCGCAGCGTGAGCGACTTCCAGCGCCGTATCGAACGCCGCGAAGCCCCCGCCTGCCCGCCGACGCTCGACGATAAGGGCTACGGCTACAGCGGCCGGCTGCCCGTCACCGTGGGCGGTCGCCCATTTTCACCCCTGTATTTGCACCATGCCGCGGCGTTCGCCGTGACCCGTTGGACCAACCTCTACTTCCCCGCGCCCCTGGGCCTGTTTGGCGACATCGTCGGCGGCCCGGTCAGCCCGGTGATGGGCCCCGGCGTACTGGACCTGCCGGTCAGCGTGGGCAAATGGAAAGGCTGGCTCGCCAGGTCCTGGCTCAGCCACACCCATTACTGGAGCGAACGCGGCGGCGCCAAGGGCTACCTGAATAAACTGACCACCGATGACGCGGCGATTACCCAAGGCGAACGTCCGTCGGCGACTGAAGCGTTGCGCTGGGCGATTGATCTCAAGGGGGTGCGGCGTTTTCGCCAGGCGGGCGTCAGAGACTTAGTGGCTGAACCCGAGGCCTAGCCCGAAAAGCCACCGTCCTCCAGGAACGCCCGCTCCTCCTCTGTCGTGACCCTGGTCAACACCTCATTACGATGAGGAAAGCGTCCGAACCGCTCGATGATGCGGGCGTGCTCCTTGGCCCAGCGGTAGGTATTGGCATCAAGGTCCTTGTTCAGGGCCACCGACAGCTGTTGATCCCCGGGATCTTCAGAATGCTCGAAGGGCAAATAACAAAACGCCCGCAACGGGGTTTCGATCGACTTGTCCATCCCCGCCTCGACCATCTGCCGCGCGTACAAACGCGCCAGCGGGTCGGTGGCGAACATATGCGCCGTGCCACGGAAGGTATTGCGCGGGAACTGGTCCAGCAGCAACAGCAACGCCAGCGCGCCCTCCGGCGTTTGCATCCAGCTCTCCAGTTCGCGCCGGGCCGCCTGCAAATGCGTGGTGTAGAAAGCCTCGCGAAAACGCCGGTCAAACCCTTCATCCTTGGCAAACCAGAGCTTGGGCCCCGCCTGTTTCCAGAACTCAATAACCGCCATTGCTGCATTTTCCATCGTCGTCACAATCCTCTCCTCACTCACTCCACAAATTTCATCATCACTCTAAACAAAATCTATAAAGTTTCGGAACGTGTCTGAATGTTTCCAACGCACACAGGTAGTGTTGATGATCCTACGCCTTGCCCAGATTTTCAGTGACTCCAGCACCCGGGTTCGCGCCAAGCTGTTTGGCATCTACGGGTTGTTGATCGGCATTAACGTGGTCGCCTGGATCTGGGCGCTGGTGGCGTTCCATGAGCATCCGGTGTTGCTCGGCACCGCGCTCCTGGCCTACGGTTTCGGGCTGCGGCATGCGGTGGATGCCGACCATATCGCCGCCATCGACAACGTGACCCGCAAGCTGATGCAGGAAAAGAAACGTCCGGTGGCGGTGGGCTTCTTTTTCTCCCTGGGACATTCTTCGGTGGTGGTCCTGGCATCCATTGGCGTCGCGTTTGCGGCCTCGGTGATGCAGGCGCGGTTTGAAGGGTTCAAGGCCATCGGCGGGGTGATCGGCACGTCGGTCTCGGCCTCGTTTCTGTTGGTCATCGCCTTGATGAACCTGGTGATCCTGCACGCGATCTACAAGGCCTGGCGCCATGTGCGCCAGGGCGGTGCGTATGTGGAGGACGACTTCGACCTGCTGCTGGCGGACCGGGGTTTCATGGCGCGGATTTTCCGCCCGGTGTTTCGCCTGATCAGCCGCAGCTGGCACATGTACCCGTTGGGTTTCCTGTTCGGCCTGGGCTTTGATACGGCCACCGAGATCGGCCTGTTGGGGATTTCTGCGACCCAGGCCTCTCAAGGGCTGTCGCCGTGGGCGATCATGGTGTTCCCGCTGCTGTTCAGCGCCGGCATGTCCCTGGTGGACACGCTGGACGGCCACCTGATGCTGGGGGCATACGGCTGGGCGTACATGAAGCCGATCCGCAAGATCTACTACAACATGACCATCACCCTGGTATCGGTGGTGGTTGCGGTGGTGATCGGCAGTATCGAGGCGTTGGGGTTGATGGGTGACCAGTTGGACCTGAAGGGATCGTTCTGGAGCTTTATCGGCTCGCTGAACGACAGTTTCGGGATGCTGGGCTACATGATCATCGGGATCTTCGTGGCCAGTTGGGCGATCTCGGTGATGCTGTATCGCCTCAAGGGCTTTGACCGGATTGAAGTGAACGCGGGTTGACCGAGGGACATTCAGCCTTGTTGTGGCGAGGGAGCTTGCTCCCGCTGGGCTGCGAAGCGGCCCCAATAAGGCAATCGAGAGCCACCTGAAAGAACACCGTGTCCTTTTTTTGGGGCTGCTTCGCAGCCCAGCGGGAGCAAGCTCCCTCGCCACGGGTTGTTCATCACCTGATAGGTTTTCCCAGGTTCAGAAATCCACCGTCGCCGACAATTTCACTGTCCGCGGCTCACCCTGGGTCAGGTAGTTATTGGCCGTCGACGCCGACGACCAGTACGCCTTGTTCGCTACGTTTTCGACGTTGGCGCGCAGGGTGATGTATTTGTCATCCGCTTTGAAACCATAACGCGCCCCCAGGTCGACGCGGGTCCAGGCCGGGATGCTCAGGCTGTTGGCGGCGTTGACGTATTCGCCCCCGGTGCGCAGCATCCGTGCGCTGACCGCCGCACCCTGGATGCCCGGCACATCCCAATCCGCACCGACGTTGTACTGGAAGCGCGGCACACCCGCGGCGCGGTTGCCGTCGGTGGCGCCGTTGGAAGTGCTCTTCTGTTCGGTGTCCATCCAGGTGGCACCGGCCAGCAGGCGCAGGCCGTCGATGGGCTCGCCGAACACGTTGAGTTCCACGCCTTTGTTGATCTGTTCACCGTCGACAGTGAAGGTGTCGAACTTCTGGCCCGGGAACCGGGTGGTCGCGTTGTTCGGCTGTTCGATGCGGTACACACCCAGCGTGGCGCCATAGTTTTCCCAGTCCAGCTTCACCCCGGCTTCCGTCTGCTTGCTGCGCTTGGGCGGGAAGACTTCGCCGGGGTTGGTCACGTTCGTGAGTGGCGCCGTCGGGCCCTGGGCCAGGCCTTCGATACGGTTGGCGTAGAACGACACGTGCTCCCATGGCTTGATTACCAGGCCATAGACCGGTGTGGTGATGGACTCGGAGTACGGTGTACCCCGTGCCCCCGTGGCCGTGTTCCAACTGTCCACCTCGATGGTCTGGCGCCGCACGCCCAGGGTCAACAGCACCCGATCATCCAAAAAGCCCAGGGTGTCGGACACCGCCGCACTCTTGATGCGGTTCTTGCCGACAACCCGCGGGTCGTGAATATCACTGCCGAAATAGGTGTTGGTAGGTCGCGGCGTTTGCGTCGGGTCGTACAGGTTGCCGGGCTGGCGGTTGGCTTGCAGGATCGCCTCGTAGGACGAGCGCTGCTCGCCCCAGATCCCCGACAGCCCGAAGTTCATCTGATGGGTCACCGGCCCCGTCGCAAAGTGCCCGTTCAAGCCGGCCATGGCGCTTTTGTTGTCTTCATCATGGGGTGAATAGAGGAAGCCCACCTTGGCGCTGCCATCGTTGGCGACATACAGCGACGAATACTGGCCGTTCTCCCGAGTGTGCTTGGCGCCACCTGCCGCGTAGGCCGTCCAGTTATCGTTCAAGTCATATTCGGCGTTGACCATGCCGTAGGTGTCTTCCAGCTGCGACCAGCTCCAGTCCTGGGCGTAGTTGTCCTTGGCCGAGGGCGGGCTGGGGACTTTGGTGCCGGTCAGGTAGACCACCGAGCGGCCGTTATTGATGCGTTCTTTCTGGTAGCCAAAGTCGGTAGAGACCCGCAAGCGCTCGCCGCGATAATCCAGGGCAACGGCGATCAACTGCGAGCTTTTGTTTTCGTCATCCACAGCGGTTTCGCCGCCGTGCCGCGCCAGGTTGACCCGGGCGCCAAAGCGGTTGTCCTCGCCAAAGCGTTGGCCGAGGTCGATGTGGCCGCCGGCCTGGCTGTCGCTGGCGTAATCGAGGGTGACGCTGCGGGTGGGCGTGTCTTCAGCGCGCTTGGGCACCAGGTTGACGCTGCCGCCGATCCCGCTGCCCGAGGGCGACACGCCGTTGACGAAGGCATTCGGGCCCTTGAACAGCTCCACCCGTTCCAGGGCTTCGGTAGTGATGATCTGCCGGGGCAGCACGCCGTACAGGCCGTTGAATGCGATGTCATCGGTGCTCAGCGGCAGCCCGCGAATGGTGAACACCTGGGAGAAGTTGCCAAACCCGGACGACTGGCGCACCGACGCGTCGTTGAGCAATACGTCGCCGACGGTTCGCGCTTGTTGGTCGGCGATGGTTTTCGAGGTGTAGCTGACCACGCTGAATGGCACGTCGTTGATGGACCGATTGCCCAACACGCCCAGGCGTGCAGAACGTGCCACCTGGCCACCGGCATACGTGTCTGCCTGCGCCCCGCTCGCTTCACCGCTGATGGTGGTGGCGCCCAACTCCAACGCACCGCCGCTGGCCTGGGGCACCACGGTATAACCGTTGGTGCCGGTGCCTTGCAGGGTGTAGCCGCTGCCTTGCAGCAACTGGGCAAAACCCGATTGTGCGCTGTAGCTGCCTTGCAGCCCCGGGCTTTGTTGATCGTTGAGCAACGTGGAATCGAACGACAACGGCACCCCGGACAACGCCGCAAACTGCGCCAGCACATTCCCCAGCGGCTCCGCCGCGATGTTATAGCTGCGCGCCGCACTGCTTGGCGCAGCATCTTCTGCCTGGGCGTTCTGCAGCGGTGCGACGGCGGCAAGGGCGACCGCCAGGCTCAGAGCCTTCAACGGACGGGGGCAGTACGGGAGCGGTCTGGCGGTCATGGGCATTCCTGTCGGCGCGGAGCAATGTTGAGGGTTCTCCCCTACACCGGGCGACAACGAAAAAGGTATCAGCGAAAGTTGAAAAAGATCAGCGCGGCTCGACCGTCACCCAATACCCGGTCAGGCTGCTGACCTTGACCGGCAAGGTTTCCTGCAACAGGTGCAGGCTGGCATCGGTGTCGCGCAGGGGAAACGCACCCGACACCGTGAGGTCGGCAACCGAGGCATGGCAGCGCAATACGCCGGCGCGATAACGCCCCAGCTCATCCAGCAGGTCCGCCAGGCGCATATGCTGGGCCAGCAGCATGCCGTTCTCCCAGGTCAGGGTGCTGACGTCCAGCGGCTCGACGGCGGCTACCCGGTCAACACTGAAGGCGCCCTGCTCGCCCGCCTTGACGATCACCCCCTGGCCGGCATGCGCCGCCAGCAACTCCACCGAGCCTTCGGTCACGGCCACTCGGCTTGCCTGCTCACCCACCCGCACGCTGAACCGCGTGCCCAAGGCCCTGGCGGTACCGTGGCGGGTCTGGACGATGAACGGGCGATGGGCCGAATCCTTGGCGGTGGTGATCAGCACTTCGCCCTTGAGCAGCTCGATACGCCGCACCTGCTCGGAGAACGCGATATTCAGCGAGCTGCCGGTGTTGATCAGCATGCGTGTGCCGTCGGGCAAGGTGAGATTCCTTTGTTCGCCGATGGCCGTGTGCTGGTCGGCGGTCCACTGCTGCCACGGCACCTGCCGATACGCCAGCCAGGCCGCCGGGCCGGCCGCCAGCAACAACCCGAGCGCCTGGCGTCGGCCGAGGGATTTTTTGTGCCCGATGCGCTTCAGGGTATCGCCGGCAATCGCCGCCGGCACGCTGTTGAAGTCCCCCAGAATAGCCTGCGCCCGTTGCCAGGCCTGGGCATGCTGGGCGCTGCGGCCCTGCCACTGGGCGATGGCGCGGCGGTCCTCATCGGTGGCGCTGCCGGACTGCAACTGCACCATCCAGTCGGCGGCTTCACCGAGGATCAGCGGATCAATCGACTGGCTCATGCCACGCTCAGGCAGGCCAGGAAGGCCTCGCGCATGTAGCGTTTGACCGAAATCAGCGACACACCCAGGGCATCGGCGATCTGCTGATAGGTCAGGCCGTCGATCTGCGACATCAGGAAGGCCTGGCGGGTTTTTTCCGGCAGATCCCGCAGCATCGCCTCAATGCGGTACAGCGCTTCGAGGATCAGCCAGCGGGTTTCCGGCGAAGGTACATGCTGTTCGGGCAGGTGGGCGATGGTTTCCAGGTAGGCGCGTTCCACTTCCTGGCGGCGCCAGCTGTCGATCATCAGGCCCTTGGCGATATGGGTCAGCAATGCCCGTGGCTCGGCGCCCAGGTTGCCGGTGGTTTGCCGGGTGAGCAGGCGCATGAACGTGTCATGGGCCAGGTCGGCGGCATCGCTGGCGTTGCCCAGCTTGCGGTCCAGCCAACGGTGCAACCATCCATGGTGTTCGCAGTACAGGTCCTGGATATGCAGATTGAGGGGAGACGACATGCCGATCACCGGGGCGCGCTGGGCGGTGGGGCCCAAGCGTAATTAAGAATTGATCGCATTCTAGTCTGCTAGGGTTGTAACTGGCAATTTCACAGTTTTCTGAGCGCTGGAGATTCCTGTGGGAGCTGGCTTGCCTGCGATAGCGGCGGTTCAGCGTGCATCTTTGGCGACTGATACACCGCTATCGCAGGCAAGCCAGCTCCCACATTTTTGATCTTCACCCGGCGTGTGATTCCGGGTGTTGGATCAGGCCAGTTCGGCCCGCAGTTGACGCGCCGCAGTCACCATGTGAATCAGTGCCGCTTCAGTCTCCGGCCAGCCACGGGTTTTCAGGCCGCAATCCGGGTTGACCCACAGGCGTTCGGCCGGGATGCGTTTGGCTGCCTTGCGCAGCAGGTTGGCCATTTCCGAGGCATCCGGCACCCGTGGCGAGTGGATGTCATACACACCTGGGCCAATGTCGTTCGGGTAGGCGAAGGCTTCGAATGCCTCCAGCAGTTCCATGTCCGAGCGCGAGGTTTCGATGGTGATCACGTCGGCATCCATCGCCGCGATGGACTCGATCACATCGTTGAACTCGCTGTAGCACATGTGGGTGTGAATCTGGGTTTCGTCACGCACGCCGGAGGCGCACAGGCGGAACACTTCAGTGGCCCAATCCAGGTATTCCTTCCACTGCGCCTGGCGCAACGGCAAGCCTTCGCGGAACGCGGCTTCATCGATCTGCACGATCTTGATCCCGGCGGCTTCCAGGTCCACCACTTCGTCACGAATCGCCAGGGCGAGTTGCCGCGCCTGTTCTTCGCGGCTCACGTCTTCACGGGGGAACGACCACATCAGCATGGTCACCGGGCCGGTCAGCATGCCCTTCATCACCTTGTTGGTGAGGCCCTGGGCGTAGCGGATCCACTCCACGGTCATGGCTTTCGGACGACTCAGGTCACCGAAAATCACCGCCGGTTTCACACAACGGGAACCGTAGCTCTGCACCCAGCCGAAGCGGGTAAATACATAACCGTCCAACTGTTCGGCGAAGTATTCGACCATGTCGTTACGCTCGGCTTCACCATGCACCAGCACGTCCAGGCCAAGGTTTTCCTGCACTTCGACAGCGTGGCGGATCTCGCTGTGCATGGCTTCGACGTATTCGGCTTCGCTCAACTTGCCGGCCTTGTAGGACTGGCGAGCCAGGCGGATCGAAGCGGTTTGCGGGAACGAACCGATGGTGGTGGTCGGAAACAGCGGCAGGTTCAGGCCGGCACGCTGTTTCTCGATACGTTGGGCAAACAGCGAGTCACGCTGGCTGTCCTTGGCGGTGATCGCCGCCACACGGGCTTGCACCGCCGGCTTGTGGATACGCGGCGAAGCGGCACGGGCCGCCTGCACGGCACGGCTTTCGGCCAGGGCAGCGATCACGTTCGGCGCTTCAGGCTGGTTCACGGCCTGGGCCAGCACCGCCACTTCTTCGCACTTCTGTACGGCAAACGCCAGCCAGCTTTTCAACTCGGCATCCAGCTTGTCTTCACGGCACAGGTCTACCGGGCTGTGCAGCAACGAGCAGGATGGCGCCACCCACAGGCGATCCCCCAGGCGCTCATGAGCATGCTGCAAGGTGGCCAGGGCTTTTTCCAGGTCGCAGCGCCATACGTTACGGCCGTTGACCACGCCCAGGGACAGCACCTTATAAGCCGGCAGACGATCGAGGATAGTCGGGTACTGATCCGGTGCACGCACCAGGTCGATGTGCAGGCCGTCCACCGGCAGGTTGGCTGCCAGGCCGAGGTTCTCTTCCAGGCCGCCAAAATAGGTGGCCACCAGCTTCTTCAGCGGGTCGCGCTGGATCAGGTTATAGGCACGCTCGAAGGCGTTTTTCCAATCCTGCGGCAGGTCCAGCACCAGGATCGGCTCGTCGATCTGCACCCATTCCACGCCCAGGTCCGCCAGGCGCTGGAAGATCTGGCCGTACAGCGGCAGCAGGCGGTCCAGCAGGTCGAGTTTGTCGAAATCACCACCCTTGGCCTTGCCCAGCCACAGGTAGGTCAGCGGGCCGATGACCACCGGCTTGACGGTGTGGCCGAGGTCACGGGCTTCCTTGACCTCTTCGAACAGTTGCTCCCAACCCAGCTGGAATTGCTGGTCGGCGCTGAATTCAGGGACCAGGTAGTGATAGTTGGTGTCGAACCACTTGGTCATTTCCTGGGCGTGGGCACCGCCGCAGCAGTTGTCACTGACGCCACGGGCCATACCGAACAGGGTGTGCAGGGTGGCTTTGCCGTCGGCCGGGCGGAAACGCTCGGGGATCACACCGAACATCAGCGAGTGAGTCAGTACCTGGTCGTACCAGGCGAAGTCACCGGCGGGCAACAGTTCGATGCCGGCTTTCTTTTGCAGGTCCCAGTGCGTCTTGCGCAGTTCACGACCTACGGCGCGCAGGCCGGCTTCGTCGAGCTCGCCCTTCCAAAACGCTTCCTGCGCTTTTTTCAGTTCACGATCGCGACCAATGCGCGGGAATCCAAGGGAATGGGCAACAGCCATGACGTAAAGCTCCAATGTGTTTGTATGGGAGCCATTGTCGGGATCGAGTGATAGTGAGACAAACTCATTTTATTTGAGATGATCACAAGTTCCACTCATGATGAAATGCACCGCCCAGGCTTGAGTGATCGCGCGGCGCTCACGCTCCATGCGCACGGGAGTGGGTGGGCCTTCGTTTTGCTTATCACTGAAATAGCTGGCGGCGTCTGTTTCGGTGCCCGGCCGCTCAGCATACTTTTGCTTCCCAAGCCCCAAGGAAGCCCCCACATGGAACAGCAGCAGCCACTGACCACCCTCCTCGTTCACTTCGTAGCCCTTGGGCTCACACTCCTCGGCATCGGCAGCCTGGCGCTGCTGATGGCCTGGGCCGGGCGTCTGATTTTCTAGTTCAATCGGCGGGAATATCGGCGCTCAACGTGCGGATCAACGCTTGCGCCTGAGAGTCCCGCTGCGCCGTATACAGCACCACTTCACGACTGGGCAGCGGCGGCAGGTCGAAACGCTGCTCCACGTCGACGCAGCCACCGGGCGCCATTCGCCCCACCATCGCGCCGATGCCAATTCCCGCCACCACTGCAGCGCCGATCGCCAGGATCCCGCTGCCCACGAACGCCTCTTCCCAGGCACGGTTCTGCTCGGCCAGCGCCGCCATCACCATGCTGCGCATGCCGCAGGGTTCCGGCTGGATCGCCAGGGGCAACGCCCCGCCCTGGCGCAATTCGAAGTCGTGGGAAGCCATCCAGCCAAAGCGTTCGATGCCCACCACTTCGCCGTCCTGACGACGGTTGTCGTGCCGCAGGATCATCGCCACATCCAGCTTGCCCTGCTCGTAGTTCATCAACATATCCCGCGAGGTGCCGAGGCTGAACGCCACGATCACGTCCGGGTCGGTGGTCGCCAAACGTCGCAGCCACAGGCTGAGATCGGCGCCGACAATGTGGTGGCTGACGCCCACGCGCAAGGTGCGTTTCTGCGGGCCAAAACAGTTCATCGCTTCCTGGTAGTTGTCCAGCAAGCGGCGGGCGCTGGCCAAAAACATCTGGCCATGGGCCGACAGCGTGACCCGTCGCGGCGTGCGTTCCAGCAGCTTGCGGCCAAGGCTTTCTTCGAGGCGTTTTATCTTCAGGCTGATAGCCGCCTGGGTGCCGCCGATGGCATCGGCAGCGCGGGTAAAGCTCTTGAGTTCGGCGACCAGAACGAACGCCTGGATGGCGTCGATATCGGGCATTTTCATGGATGGGCTGGCGATAGAGAGTCAAGACGTGACGTTAGCATGCCGCGCCTGCTGACCAAACCACTGCATGATCAGCACGCAGCCTGGGTGTGACGCCGCCGATGGCTGCAAGCACAATGCATACACCCCGCCGGTCACCAGCGGCTGACCAAACGGCACCACCAACACACCCCGTTCGATCGACTCGGCCGCCAGCGTCAGATCCGTCATCGCCACCCCAAGCCCACGCGCAGCGGCATCCAGCGCCAGTTCGTCGAGGTTGAACGGGATATGCCGGTAGTCGTCCAGCGACCGCGCGCCATTGGCCGCCAGCCAGGCCGTCCAGTCCTGCTTGTCGGCTGAACGATGCAGCAGCGCAAAGTGTTCGAGCTGTTCCACGGAAGCCAGTGGCCCCAAACCCGGCGCGCAGACCGGCACCAATGATTCGTGGAACAAGGTCAGGCGCGCAGGATCGTTGTAGGGCTTGGGCAGGTAAAGGATGTAGGCATCGCTGTCACTCGCCGGCTCGACCACCTCGGTGGCGACGGTCTCGATTGCCAGGGAAATATCGGGATGGTTGCGATAGAAATCGCTGAGCTTGGGCAGCAGCCAGCGCACCGCCAGCGACACATGCAGGCGGATGCGAAACGGACGTTTACGAGGCGAGAGCCGATCCTCCAGCCCCTTCAGTTGCGCCAGGATGCTCCGGGCACTGGCCAGCACCTGCTCACCTTCGGCGGTCAGGCGCAGGCTGCGGCTGGTCCGGGTGAACATCGGCACGCCGAAATGGCTTTCCAGTTGCTGGATTTTGCGGCTCACCGCGCTTTGGGTCAGGCACAGCTTCTGCGCAGCCACGGTGAAGCTCGCGCAGTCGCTGACTTCAACCAACGCCTGAAGGCCCTGCAGCGAAGGCACGTGACGGATGTTATCCATGCGTTTTCCGAATGGTTGGATGATTTTATAACGTTGGTTGTATCACCGCAGGCCCTATAGATTCCAGCTGCAGCCCGAACTTATTTATGCCAGCAACGCATACAGCCGAGGATCTTCATGGAAAACACATGTGGCTGGATTGCCCAGACTGAAAGCCTCCCCGCCCGGGACCGACTCACCGGCCTACAAAAAGCCGACTGGCTGGTGATCGGCGCCGGCATCACCGGTTTGTGTGCGGCCCACAACCTGGCCGAGATGCACCCCGAGGCGCGCATCGTGATCGTCGACCGCCAGCGCGCCGCCCAAGGTGCCTCAGCGCGTAATTCCGGCTTTGTGGTGGCCCATGAGCATCCCGCTGCAAGTGAACTGATGGGCAACGCAGGCTTCGCTGACTTTGAGGTGGACACCGCGATCTCCCGCGCAGCCAGCGATGAAGTGCGCGAGCGCATCGCCCGCCATGCCATCGACTGCGACTTTCGGGACAGCGGCTACTACTTCGCCGTGCACGATCGCGACAAGCTTGCGCATGTGGATGCCAAGTTGGCGACCTTGCGTGCCGCGGGTGCTTCAGCGCAGTTCCTGCAAGGTGCCGCACTCGCGCAGACACTCGGCACCGAGCATTACCAGGCCGCCATCTGGTGCGGCCACGGCAACGCCTTGCTGCAACCGGCGAAGTATGTGAAGGGTTTGCTCGAAGCGCTGCCGGACAACGTGACGCTTTATGAGAACACCGACATCACCGGCCTTGAGCGCATGGCCAATGGCGGCATTCGCGCCGACGGCCTGGACGCCTGCATTGAAGCCGGCCAGGTGCTGGTGTGCCTCAACGCCTTTATTCCACGGGTGGGCCTTGAGGCCAGTGCGACGTTCCCGATGGAACTCAGCGCCAGCCTCACCCGCCCTCTCAGCGATGAGGAATACCGCCGGATCGGCGCAGTGGAACCGTGGGGCGTGCTGTCCACGCGGCCACTGGGTGCCACGGTGCGCCTGACACCGGACCATCGGGTGATGATCCGCAACACAGCGGAGTACCGCACCCGGGACTTGTCCAACGGCGACCTGTTGCACCGGCGCCAACACCATGTAAAGGGCTTGCAGCGACGCTTCCCGTGGCTGACCGAACAAGACATCCACTACACCTGGACCGGCCACTTGAGCGCCTCCCGCAGCGGCCAACCGTATTTCGCGCGGGTCGAAAGCAACCTGTATGCCGTCGCGGGCTGCAACGGTTCAGGCGTGGCCCGCGGCACGCTGTGGGGTCGACTGCTGGCCGAGTGGGCGTCGGGCCAGACTTCCTCGCTCCTGCACTCTGTGATGCACAGGGCACAGCCCGGCTGGCTGCCACCCCGGCCGTTGTTCGACATCGGTGCCATGCTGCGTATGGGCGTGGAAACGGTTCGAGCGCGGACAGAAATCTAGAACAAGAAACCTCGATAAAGGTGATTCACATGCACATCAACAGTCTGTCCCTGGCGGTCATCCTCAGCGCGCTCCCGGCGGCTGTGTACGCCGCCGAAGAAGTGAACATTTCCAACTGGAACGGCTACATCGCCGATGACACCTTGACCAGTTTTACCAAAGCGACCGGGATCAAGGCGACCTACGACATTCACGACAGCAATGAAGTGCTGGAATCCAAGCTGATGACCGGCAATACCGGTTATGACGTGGTGAGCCCGTCCAACCACTTCCTCTCGCGGCTGATCAAGGCCGGGGCGATCCAGAAGCTCGACCGAAGCCAACTGCCCAACTGGAAAAACCTCGACCCGTTGCTGATGAAAAAGCTGGAGACCAACGACCCGGGCAACCAGTACGGCTTCCCGTACATGTGGGGCACGGCGGGGATTGGCTACAACGTCGAGAAGATCAAGGCGATCTTCGGCACCACCGACGTCACCCATTCCTGGAGCCTGTTCTTTGATGAAAACAACATCAAGAAACTCAGCGCCTGCGGCGTGGCGATTATCGACAACCCCACGCAGATCCTGCCGATCACCCTCAACTACCTGGGCCTGCCGCACCACAGCCACGAACCGGCCGACTACAAAAAGGCCGAGCAGGCGCTGTTGAAAATCCGCCCCTACATCCAGTACTTCCATGCCTCCAAGTACATCAGCGACCTGGCGAACGGCAATATCTGCGCAGTGATCGGCTTTAACGGCGACGTGGTACAGGCTGCCGCCAGCGCCAGGGAAGCGAAAAACGGTATCAGCATCGCCTACTCGATCCCGGACGAAGGCTCGACGTTGTGGCTGGACATGGTGGTGATGCCCAAGGGTGCACCGCACGAGAAAAACGGCTATGCCTATATGAATTACCTGCTGGAGCCCAAGGTGATTGCCAACATTAGCAACAGCATCCACTACGCCAACCCCAACAGCGCGGCGGATGAGCTGGTGACCCCTGAGGTGAAGCAAGACCTGGCGATCTACCCGCCGAAAAGCGTGATGGACAAGCTGTTTATCGTGGAGGACCTGCCGCCAGCGATTGCGCGGCTGGCCACTCGGTTGTGGACCAAGTTGAAGACCAATACGTCATACCGAAAACCGGACTTGCTCAAGGCTCATGGGAGAGCGGTATAGTCACTCCATTGAGCTTGGGATTGAATCAACATGGAAGGACTTCACCAGGGTAGCTGCCTGTGCGGCGCGGTCAGCTACCGAGTATCGACACCGCTGAAAGCTGTGACGCATTGCCACTGCAAAAAATGCCAAAAGAGTCATGGCTCCGCCTTCGCGACATACGCGAGTGCTCCGAAATCGTCGGTGCACATCGAGTCTTCGCTGCAAACGCTCAAGGCTTATGAATCTTCCGAGGGTGTGTTTCGTGAGTTTTGCTCACGCTGCGGCTCGTCGATGTTCTGGTCCGATATCAATGGTGTTTACCCAGACTGGGTCTCGATAGCAATCGCTACACTCGATACGCCGCTCTTGCCTGGCAAGCAGGAGCACTCCTGCGTTGACTCCAAGGCCGCTTGGCTGGATCTGGAGAATCGCAGTGGCTGAATCAGAGGACGGTTTGTCGATACGCACCCTCTCGGCGTTGCCCGAAGAGATCCTGGTATTGGAAGCAGAAGCCGTCGCCGAAGGGTTCAGGTTTCTCACGCGACTCGTTGCAGAGTGGCACAACGACGCCAACCGATTCGACCAGCCAGGCGAATGTCTTTTGGGCGTATTCAGCAACGGGCAGTTGATCGCCGTTGGCGGTTTGTCCCATGACCCTTACGCCGGTCCGGAGGTTGGCAGGCTGCGCCGGGTGTACGTCGCACGGGCATCAAGGGGACGCCAGGTGGGCAAAGCGTTGGTGGGCCAGCTTTTGGCACGCGCTGCGCAATCCTTCCATGTCGTGCGCCTGTCTACCGACACCCACGAGGGCGCAAGCTTTTATCTGCGCTGCGGGTTTGAGCCGGTACAGGACGAACATGCAACCCACGCTAAATCATTAATTGATCAGAAGGCTTCATGCAGGTGATCAACGACAACCGGCCTGAATACGTTCGGGGGAGATGACGGTTTAATGTCAGTGTGGGTGCGTTTTTGTCATGTGGGAGCTGTCGAGCTTTAGCGAGGCTGCGATAGAGGTGTGTCAGGCGGCTTATTTATCGGCTGTGCCGCCGCCTTCGCAGCCTCGCTGAGGCTCGACAGCTCCCACAGGGGATAGGGGTTGTTTGGTGGGCTTGTGTTTCAAAGTCAGGCCACCAACCCCGCTTTGGCGGCATTGGCGAGTATGTCTTGGGCGGGTACATTGACCCATGTGGCGGCGTCCACCTCGCCCTGTTTTGCCAGCCAGGCCTCCACCATCTGGTAGCCCAGCGTGTATCCCAGCCATCTTGGCCGCGCGCCGGTACCAAAGAACCATTCACTGTGATCGTAATACGTGGATTCTAGAAGCTGGCGGTCTACCGGGGCACTCAGCAGTTCCTGGGGGGCAAGCGCCCGCTCCCACAACTCCGGCTCACTGCCCAGCACCTGCCGCACAAACTGCCCGGCCAGGCCCTCACTGACCATCGCCTCCCCCAGCGTCCAGCCATAACCGGGGCCCGCCATGCGCAGGCAATGGTGCACCTCATGCACCACGTGTCGACGCAATGCACCGCTTCGCAGGCTGGTGAGGAAATTCGGGTTATCGGGATCAAGGGTCATGCTGAACATCGTGCTGCGATAAGCACGGCCCACCAGGCCAAGTTCCGGAAGGGTCTCCCCCGGCAACCCCTGGATCAGAATGTCCAGCCGCGGCGGCGGCAGCAGTTGCGCGATTGCCTCGTAGGCAACCTCAAACTCTCGGATCAACTCCGGGCGAAACTGCGCCAGGCTCCCCGAAGCTTCCAGCCAATGCAGCGTCCATGCGTCCATTCTCACCTCTCGTCGCCCAAGCCGTGGTCCGTTATCAAAGCGGCTCATCATACCTACGGGCTGTCATATTCACAGGCCAGCTTATAACCGGGCCAGCAAATTCCGCTGACTAACCTTTCGATCTGTCCCAAGTGCGGGCACAATGCGTGTCCTTTTTTGGCAGGCACCGCCGCAGGCTCTGAAAATGATCAAAACGCCGTACTACCTCATCGACAAACAGAAGCTTCTGGTCAACATGCAGAAGATCGCCTACGTGCGCGAACAGTCCGGCGCCAAGGCTCTGCTGGCCCTCAAATGCTTCGCCACCTGGTCGGTGTTCGACCTGATGCAGGAATACATGGACGGCACCACCTCGTCGTCGCTGTACGAGCTCAAGCTGGGTCGCCAGAAGTTCGAAGGTGAAGCCCACGCCTACAGCGTGGCCTGGGCCGACGATGAAATCGAAGAGATGCTCGACAACTGCGACAAGATCATCTTCAACTCCATCAGCCAGCTGCAGCGCTTCGCCGAGCGCAGCGAAGGCAAGACCCGCGGCCTGCGCGTCAACCCGCAAGTGAGCAGCTCCGACTACCTGCTGGCCGACCCGGCGCGCCCGTTCAGCCGCCTGGGCGAGTGGGACCCGGTGAAGATCGAAGGTGTGATCGAGCAAATCTCCGGCTTCATGTTCCACAACAACTGCGAGAACGGCGATTTCAACCTGTTCGACCAGATGCTCAACACCATCGAAGAACGCTTCGGCGCGCTGCTGCACAAGGTCAACTGGGTCAGCCTCGGCGGCGGCATCCACTTCACCGGTGAAGGCTATGCCATCGACGCCTTCTGCCAGCGCCTCAAGGCGTTCTCGCAGAAGTACGACGTGCAGGTGTACCTGGAACCCGGCGAAGCGGCGATCACCAACAGCGCCTCCCTGGAAGTGACCGTGCTCGACACCCTCTACAACGGCAAGAACCTCGCCGTGGTAGACAGCTCCATCGAAGCCCACCTGCTGGACCTGCTGATCTATCGCCTGAACGCCAAGCTGGCGCCAAGCAATGGCGAACACACCTACATGGTGTGCGGCAAGTCGTGCCTGGCCGGGGACATCTTCGGTGAGTACCAATTTGATCAGCCGCTGGCCATCGGCGATCGACTGTCGTTCATCGACACGGCAGGCTACACCATGGTCAAGAAAAACTGGTTCAACGGCCTGAAAATGCCGTCCATCGTAGTGAAACAACTCGACGGTACAGTCGAAGTGGTTCGTGAATTTGGTTACGACGACTACCTGTCCAGCCTTTCGTAAAGCGGACAGATAAAGGAGAGATAAAGCAATTGAAAAAGAACGTTCTTATCATTGGTGCAGGAGGTGTCGCCAAGGTGGTGGCCCACAAGTGCGCGCAGCACAACGACGAACTCGGTCGTATTGCTATCGCGTCGCGCAACATCTCCAAATGCCAGGCCATCATCGACAGCGTCAAGGCCAAGGGTAGCCTCAAGGTACCCGCCGACATCCAGGCCTTCGCGCTGAACGCTTTGGACGTGGAAGCGACCAAGGCACTGATCCGCGAGACTGAATCGCAGATCGTCATCAACGTCGGTTCCGCGTTCCTCAACATGTCGGTATTGCGTGCCTGCATCGACACCGGCGTGGCGTACCTCGACACCGCCATCCACGAAGAGCCGGGCAAGGTCTGCGAGACCCCGCCGTGGTACGGCAACTACGAATGGAACCACCTGGAAGAGTGCAAACAGAAGAACATCACGGCCATCCTTGGCGTGGGCTTCGACCCGGGTGTGGTCAACGCTTATGCAGCGCTGGCGCAACAAAAGCATTTCGACCGCATTGATTCGATCGACATTCTCGACGTCAATGCCGGCTCCCATGGCAAATATTTCGCCACCAATTTCGACCCGGAAATCAACTTCCGCGAATTCACCGGACAGGTGTGGAGCTGGCAGAACAGCCAGTGGACCAGCAACACCATGTTCGAAGTCAAACGCACCGACGACCTGCCTGTGGTCGGTTCGCAGAACCTGTACCTGACCGGCCACGATGAAGTGCACTCGCTGTCGAAAAACCTCGACGTGCCCAATGTGCGTTTCTGGATGAGCTTCGGCGAACACTACATCAACGTGTTCACCGTGCTGAAAAACCTCGGCCTGCTCTCCGAAAAACCGGTCACCACCGCCGAAGGCCTGGAAGTCGTGCCGCTGAAACTGGTCAAGGCCGTGCTGCCCGACCCGTCGTCGCTGGCGCCTGGCTACACCGGCAAGACCTGCATCGGCGACCTGGTCAAGGGGACCAAGGATGGCCAGCCACGCGAGCTGTTCATCTACAACGTGGCCTGCCACGAAGAAGCCTTCGCCGAGACCGACAGCCAGGGCATCTCCTACACCGCCGGCGTACCGCCGGTAGCCGCAGCGCTGCTGGTTGCCCGTGGCGAGTGGGACGTGAAGCACATGGCCAACGTCGAGGAACTGCCGGCTGAGCCGTTCCTGAAGGCGCTGGACGTGATGGGCTTGCCGACTCGCATCAAAGACGAGAACGGTGACCGTGCCTGGGATGCGATTGCCTGACAGGCGATAGTTGACCGAACAAAAAAATGCGCCCTCAGGGGCGCATTTTTTGTTGGGGCTCACACCAATCTCAAAGAATGATGAAGATCAAAATGTGGGAGCGGGCTTGCTCGCGAATGCGGTGTGCCAGTCACTGCATCTGGCGACTGATACACCGCATTCGCGAGCAAGCCCGCTCCCACACTTGAATCTTAAGCGTCACTACTGCTTATCAGCTCGGATTGAAGTAACTTCCTGCGGGGGTAGTAACCAATGCCGCGTCGTTGTCCATCCCAGAAAAACTCTCGCACCATCCTCAGTTGGAGCGCGCTGAGGCAATACTTCGCCAGCACAAGCCTTGCGCAAGCCGCTCATCAACGGCAGGAATCTTTCTCGAAAAGCCACTGGCTGAATGGCGAAATAAGCCTCAATAGACGCCAAGGCTTCTCTGCGATCATCTTCATCGAGCATCGCCAGGTAGAACACCATCTGGCGCCAGGCATAGGCGGTATTTTTGAGCATTATCAACCGAGCATGATAATGCTCGATCTTCATCTGATGCCGTCTACATATCCACTCAAAACACGCCTGCACCATGCTGCCTAATTTAGACCGTAGCAAAACCTTCAACCCAAGCGATTCAAACAATACCGCAAGGTTCTGCGTGGTTAAAATCTGCTGCTGCTCAAGAATGGTGCCATTGGTTGCCGGATGCCAAGTGCCTAACTCAGCTCCCGCACGCCTCGCGCACAAGGCAGCGAACGCATCGCTCGCCACTCGCGCTTGTCGCCGCCCTCGGGTGACGAGGCCGGCCAGCTCGTCGGTATCAATGGCGTAGTAACGTATATAAAGTGACCCTGCTATCACCGGCCCCGTTCGCCTGGCAACGTCAGCGAACTTACTGGAAAACTGCCCCATGAAGATATCTGCAGCGACCTCTTCCACGAAGGGAAGATCTAGTTCCGCAGTGTCCGCCAGTGCTCCATACTCCTTGAGAAGCTTGTTAGGAAGGATAGCGTAAGGGAAGGCATGAAGCGTTAATGCCGCTGACTCAACGAGGGATTGTCTGGCGACACTGGCTGCACCAATGCCTGACTGCCGGTCGCGCTCAATGGCAGCAATCCAGGGCAACTCACTCAGGCCAACCTGACGCTCAAGATTCAACAGTAACAATGAACGCCGCCGACGGAACGCCCGGTAGGTCGAGGCGTAGACCATCCTCAACGCTTCGTCCCGCAACCCCGAGCTAGTAAGCTGAGCGGTCATCGCGGGCAGCACCCGTGCGACTGTGTCACCCGAAGTGATCAGCCCATGCTTGATCAGTTCGCCAATCGTCCCGCTCCGACAGCGTTGAATACGGCGCAGGATCGCCGTTGGTATCGCGACACCCTCGGCCTGCGCACATTCCGATGCCTCCGCAGCAGTGAGCGGCGCGGCCAAATCGACAAAATCCGAAATGCCACTTCGCGCTGGATACTTGGACAGACGCTTTGCCACGACACGCGCAATTAGATGATGCTCTGGCCCCGCCACCTGGCGAAGCTGGTTCGCGCGGAACGCTAAGTGAGAGGCAGAGTCCGGAGTGCCATGTTTGCGCACGAAGTCATCGACAATTCGTCGTATACGACCTACCTGACGCCCTGTAAGCGATTCAGCATTGCGGGAGCATTGCGCCAGTAAAGAAAACAGTTCCGCCAAGCGGTCAGGGGAGCACCTGTCGATGCCAAGCCTTTTATAATTTTCCTCCAGTTCGGCCGCCTGCTCGTGCCACTGAGGTGGGTAATCACGGCAAGGCCAGCCAGCCTGATAAGTCAGGAGGAAATGTGCGATGGCGGAATCATAAAGGGGTAACCGTCTTGTGATCGCCTGTTTCTGCACAGCGATCTGAGTCTGAGCAGGCAAGGTTATAAGAGACTGCTTCACCTCACCCGCGTCAACTACATGTACCTGCGTCGCGGAGATCGGAAGCTGCGTAGAGATCGACGGAAAGAAACGCAATCGGTCAAAAAAAGGAACAATGGCCTCTATGAGGGCACGCGCCTCGTCAGTACGCCGCTGGCCTGACAACCAAGCCACGGTCAGTAACGCTGCCTCTTCCGGCACATCGACTCGATAGTCACAACTGGCCAGAAGCTGCTGCAGCGCATCAAGACCGTCATCTGTGAGATGCCAGGCATTGATATCCAACCGCTCAAACCCTCGACGAATCCCCGGGAGGGAGGCGGCCAGTTCACGCTCATAGTCGGTCAATTCGCCACCTGCCAACAGATTACCGGTAGCGAACCCCCCTGTAGTTACTTCCAGCGTAACCCAGGCGGGAACCTCAGCAATCGGGGTACGAGAGCCATACTCTGCGGTGCTTTGCAGAATGTGCGCAATAACCTGTTTCCAGCGCGAGATGCGTCTGCGGGCATTAAAACGGGCGAGAGGGCTACAAGTTTGATCGTGCGCAAGCAGTGCCCTGGACAGCTGGAAGACTGCATAACCTGCATCCATGCTAGTCACTCCGTGTAATCTGGAAGTATGTCCAGACTGCTGTGTAATGGCTGGGTCCGGAGGCTGGATTCGAACCAGCGCCCACCCGGTTAAGAGCCGAGTGTTCTACCGCTGAACTACTCCGGAACAGTGAGCGCATTGTCGAGCAATGCCTTGAGAATGTGAAGGACCCCTACCCTTATTAAGATTTAACTGACAGAGATGTTTGCTTTCCTACAGGCACCCATAAATTTCAAAGAATACTGAAGATCAAAATGTGGGAGCGGGCTTGCTCGCGAAAGCGGTGGGTCAGCCGATACATGTGTGACTGAGCCACCGCATTCGCGAGCAAGCCCGCTCCCACATTGGATTTGCTGTGCTCTTGAGAATGGGGCTATTCAAGATTGCGGGCCGAATTGCTCAACGCCCTTGAGCACTGCAACAACGCCGGCGCCAACTGCTTCTCTGCATCCGCCCGGCTCCAGCGACTGGTCGGCGCCACCACATGCACCGCCGCCACCGGCCGACCGTTCGCCCCCAGCACCGGCGCGCCGATGGTCATGTCCCCCAGGAACAGTTCCTGGCCATTCACCGCATAGCCTTGCTCGCGCACCTGCTGCAACGACTCCATGATCCTGTCGACCTCAGTCAACGTCTGGCTGGTGTGCGCCACCCGCTGGCTGTGCTCGATCAATGCCAGCGCCTCATCCTGCGGCAACGCACTCAGATACGCGCGCCCCGACGCCGTGCAATACATCGGCACCCGCGAGCCAATCGGCATGTGTACCGGCACGAAGCCCGAGCTGACAAACCGCGCGATATACGTCATGTCGTAACCCGCAGGCTCGGTCAGGCACGAGGTTTCTCCCGTCAGGCGGGTCAATTCCGAGAGGAACGGGTTGGCCACTTCAATCAGCGAATGCGCATCCAGATAACTGAAGCCCAACTCCAGCACCCGTGGTGTGAGTTGGTAATGACGGGTGCGCGAGTGTTTCCGAAGGTAACCCAGGCTCTCGAGGGTAAACACCATGCGCTGGGCCGAGCTTTTGGTCATGCCGGCGGCTTCGGCCACCTCTGCAAGGCTCATGCTGCGGCGCTGGGCGCTGAATGCCTTGAGCACCGACAGGCCCTTTTCCAGGGATTGGTTGTGCAAGCTGTTGCGTTCTTCGGACATGGCGAACTCGCGGTCAGGTCGATCAAGCGTGGCGATATTTCTACACGAAATCGCGAAATTCGACCACTAAAAATCGCATACCGATACGAATGGTTCATTTTGTTTAATTTCAGTAGCGTAAAACGATTTTATTTAATCGAAATGGCACAGAGCTTGCGGTTTGCTCGGTAACCGCTCGCGGTACTGACGATCCGTTTTCCTTCTGGAGTAACCCGATGAACAGTCTTTCGCCCTTGTTTCGCCGCCTCGCCTTCGGTCTTTGCGCCACCTTTTGCGTGGCCACCGTGCACGCCGCCGGTGCAGCCTCGTACAAAGTCGGTGCAACGGCCAGCGGTTCGCCGTTCACCTTCCTCGATATCAAGAGCAACAGCATCCAGGGCGTGATGGTCGACGTCGCCAATGCTGTGGGCAAGGCCGGTGGTTTCACCAGCGAAATCGAGCAGACCAACTTTGCCGCGCTGATCCCGTCCCTCACCTCGGGCAAGCTCAACTTCATCGCCGCCGGCATGCTCAAGACCCCGGAACGCGCTCAAGTAGTGGACTTCAGCGCGCCGGTGTACGCCTACGGTGAAGGCCTGATCGTGAGTGCCGACGACAACGCGACCTATACCGACCTCAGTTCCTTGAAGGACCAGGTAGTGGGTGTACAAGCCGGCACGATCTTCTACGACATGCTCAACAAGCTGGGGATCTTCAAGGAAATCCGCACCTACGACTCCATCGGCGAAATGGTCCGCGACCTGAGCCTGGGCCGCATCAAGGCCGCCGTGGGTGACCAGCCGGTGGTGGCGTACCAGATCCGCCAGAAGCTGTTCAAGGGCGTGAAGCTCGCCGCCGACTACAAGCCGGTCAACGTCGGCGAGGTGTGCCTGGTGGTGCGCAAAGGCGACAGCGAAACCCTCGAACGCCTGAACCAGGCCATCGCCAGCATCAAGGCCGACGGCACCCTGGACGCGATCCTGAAGAAGTGGGGGCTTGATGCCCAGGTGCAGCCATGAACCCGGCTGAATTCCTGCAAAATGCCCGGGACTTCCTGCCGATCCTGCTGCAAGGCGCCTGGGTGACGATCCAGATCACCGTGCTGTCGTTCCTGCTCAGCAGCGCGATCGGCCTGGTGCTGGCGCTGCTCAAGCTGTCGCCGATCAAGGCGCTGTCGTGGGCGGCGAGCACCGTGATCAATGTGATTCGCGGCCTGCCGATCATCGTGCAGCTGTTCTACATCTACTTCGTGTTGCCGGACATGGGCGTGCACCTCAGTGCATTCCAGGCGGGTGTGATCGGCATGGGCATCGCCTACTCGGCGTATCAGGCGGAGAACTTCCGTACCGGCATCATCGCCGTCGAACAGGGCCAGCGTGAAGCCGCCGAAGCCCTGGGCATGCGCTCGGTGCTGATGATGCGCCGGGTGATCCTGCCCCAGGCGTTTCGCATCGCCTTGCCGCCCTACGGCAACACCCTGGTGATGATGCTCAAGGACTCATCGCTGGTGTCGACCATCACCGTGGCCGAGATGACGCGCCAGGGCCAACTGATCGCCTCGTCCACCTTCCGGAACATGACCGTCTACACCCTGGTCGCCCTGCTCTACCTGCTGATGAGCCTGCCGCTGGTGTATGGCCTGCGCCGCATGGAACAGCACCTGGGTCGGAGGAAAAAAGCATGATCGAGATTCGCCAACTGCAAAAGCACTACGGCACCCATCGCGTGCTGCACGGCGTCGACCTGGACGTGGCCAAGGGCGAAGTGGTGTGCCTGATCGGCCCGTCCGGCTCGGGCAAATCCACCTTGCTGCGCTGCATCAACGCCCTGGAAGCCTACGACGGCGGCACCATCAACGTGTTCGGCGAAACCGTGCAACGTGGCAGCAAGACCGTACACGCCCTGCGCAGCCGCATGGGCATGGTGTTCCAGCGCTTCAACCTGTTCCCCCATCGCACCGTGCTGGAAAACGTGATGGAAGGCCCGGTGTACGTCAAGGGCGAACCGCTGCAACAGGCCCGGGAAGAAGCCTTGGCGCTGCTGGATAAAGTCGGCCTGTCGGCCAAGGCCGATGCCTACCCGGAACAACTCTCCGGCGGCCAGCAACAGCGGGTGGCCATCGCCCGCGCACTGGCGATGAAACCCGACGCCATGCTGTTCGACGAACCCACTTCGGCCCTCGACCCGGAACTGGTGGGCGATGTGTTGGAGGTGATGCGCACCCTCGCGGACGAAGGCATGACCATGATCGTGGTGACCCACGAAATGGGCTTTGCCCGGGAAGTGGCCGACCGCGTGTGCTTCCTGCACGGCGGCTACATCGTGGAGAGCGGGCCGGCCGAGCAGGTGCTGGGCAACCCGCAACAACCGCGCACCCAGGACTTCCTGCGCCGCGTGCTGCACCCGACGGCCAATACCCGGAGCCTGTCATGAAGTCACTCTGGGCAGCGACGGCGCCCGCTGCACCGCCGACACCCGCGCTGGCTGAGTCATTGAAGGTGGACGTGGCCATCGTCGGCGCCGGGTATACCGGTTTGTCGACAGCCCTGCACCTCGCGGAGCGCGGCGTCAGCGTGTGCGTGCTGGAGGCCAACGAGCCCGGCTGGGGCGCGTCCGGGCGCAATGGTGGGCAGGTCAACCCGACACTCAAATACGACCCGGATCAACTGGTGCAGATGTACGGTGCCGAGCGCGCCGAGCCACTGATCAACACCGTGTCCAACTCGGCAGACCTGGTGTTCAACCTGATCGAGCGCCATGGCATTGACTGTGCGCCCACACGCAAGGGCTGGATGCAGGTTTCCTATTCCGAAAAAGGCGTGGCGGGCCTGCACGCCCGGGCCGAACAGTGGGCACGTCGCGGGGTGCCGGTGCAGCGCCTGGATGCCGGCGCGGTGTCCGCCCGCATGGGCAGCCAGGCGTTTGCCGGTGGCTGGCTGGACGGTCGCGCGGGTGCCATCCAACCCTTGGCCTATGCTCGGGGCCTGGTGCGTGCAGCCCAGGCGGCGGGCGTGCGCATTCATGGGCAGAGCGCAGTGACCGCGATGCAACAGGCGGGCGCGGGCTGGAAGTTGCAGACCGCGAGCGGCGCGCAGGTGTCGGCCGGCCAAGTGGTACTGGCCACCAACGGCTACAGCGGCGACTTGTGGCCCGGCATGGCCCAGAGTGTGCTCGCGGCCAACAGTTTTATCGTCGCCACCCGGCCCTTGAGCGGGCCTGGGGCCGAGAGCATTTTGCCGGGGCAGGAAACCGTCTCAACCGCACAGCGCCTGTTGCTTTACTTTCGCAAGGATGCCCATGGCCGCCTGCTGATGGGCGGGCGCGGGTTGTTCGAAGATCCCACCGGGCCCGCGGATTTTGCGCACCTGGAACGTTCGCTGGCACTGCTGTTTCCGCAGCTGGGCAAGCTGGACTTCGAGTACCGCTGGGCGGGCCGGATCGCGATCACCCGGGACTTTATGCCCCACGTCCACGAGCCCGCACCTGGCCTGACCCTGGCATTGGGCTGTAACGGACGCGGGATTGCCTTGTGCACCAGCCTCGGCCAGCAATTGGCCGGGCGCCTGTGTGACAGCCGCTCCGACTTCGCTTACCCGGTAACGCCTTTGCAGCGGTTGCCACTGCATGGCTTGCAACGCTTCTACATCGGCGCGGGCGTGGCGTGGTACAGCCTGCTGGATCGCCTCTCCCTGTAGGAGCGAGCTTGCTCGCGAAAAAACCGAAGGCGCCGCGTGTCCTCAGGAGACCGGCGCCTTCGTCAAAGCTCGCAGACCTTTCCCTCATCACTGAAGAAATAGATATTTTCATGCTTGTAGCCCCAGCGACCGCCTCGCTCGCGAGCATGCGGCTCGAAGGTAAAGCACGTCACCTCCTCCAGGCGCCGATGATTGCCCGCCTCGATGTAGAGCCTTTGGTCACGCTGCTCGCAGATGCTGTGGCCGACGTTGCCGGCGAAATCGAGGTTCTCGAAACCCTCGGATGCGATCAGGTCATTGGCGAACGCGTGGAGATCGTTGAACGTGGTTTCAGGCCGGGCGAATGTGCGCATCATCGCGTGTAGCAGGTGCTCGACTTCATAACCCCTGCTGAACTCGGCCCCCACCGGCACCGCCCGGCACACGCCCTCCTCCACATAGAAAGAGCGGGCACAGTCGCCCCACACATTGCCTGCTCTCGGGCTCAAATCCACCGTGATCAGATTGTGTAAACCAACGGCTTCATCACTGGGCCGATAGTCGCGTCCCGACACCGAAAGCGCACTGCGCGAACCCAGCAATACGAAGGCCGGGCAGTCGTAATACCAGGTCTGCGGATAGCCGGAATCCGCGAGCATCTGCGTCGCCATTTCGGCGATGGAGGCTTCGGTGGACTGTGGCGTGATCCGCGTAACGAGCTGCTGCAGCACCGACTTGGCGGCGGCCTGGACCACGCGATTAGGCAACATGGATTGTCTCTGACTGATGAGGGATTGCGTCGATGGTAGCAGCACTCTCCTCGACAGGGAGACGCACTCGGATTTTAAGCTCGTTCCCACGCAGAGCGTGGGAGCGATCAATAGCCGGAGCACCGACTTGGCGGGGCCTGGACGACACGATTGGGCAACATGGACCGTCTCTGACTGAGGGAGACATGCTCGGATTTTTCCGACAACTGTTTCAGGTTGTCGGTCGGACCCGGGCTGACTAACCTCCCGCAGTCGCTGCCAATTCAGCGACCGGATTTGACCGTCCGCAACCATAGAACAACTGCGCCAAAACCGATCTTGGGCGTTTTTTTTACGCCTGATGTATTGTGTCGCGGCAGCTGTGCGCGGGATACCTTCGGGTATGCCGGTTTTGTTCTTTGGGCCGGTCGGTCAACCCGCGTATAGCTGCCACCCTAATCGTTTGACCGCGAATCGTGGCAGCTCCATTCACAAAGGAGCTTCACCATGATTAAAGACAGCCCCAATCCCCCACCGCACACCGACCGGCTTCAAGAAGCCGCTTACCGCGCCATTCACCACTATCTGAAACCTGACGCCCAACCCCAACCGCCTGAACCCACCGAGCTACCGTTCGATGGATTATTTACCGTGCGTACGGACCTGGACACGGAAACCTTGCTGGCCAATGCCTCGCAAGACCTGGCGTCGATCAATGTCATCGCCGCTCACCTGGCCTTCGAAGTCGATGGTACCCAGCGCAACGTGGCGCTGGGCATTTGCCGGATGCTGGAAGGTGTGCAGATGCTGGTCGACAAAGCGCTGGATCGATGCGCGCAAACCAGCCCGCGCTGAGCTCGTTCCCACGCTCCGCGTGGGAATGCAGACTGTGACGCTCCGCGTCACAAAGGCAGACGCAGAGCGTCCAGGGCAGCGCTCCCACGCAGAGCGTGGGAGCGATCAAGTCTCTTCAAAAAACCGACCATCCGATCCGCTCGCTCAACAACTCCAACGCCTTCATCCCCGCCAGGGAATTGCCCGCCGCATTCAGCTCCGGTGACCACACGCACACCGTAAACAGCCCCGGCACCACCGCGAGAATCCCGCCGCCTACCCCGCTCTTGCCCGGCAAGCCAACGCGATAAGCAAAGTTCCCCGCCTCGTCATACAGCCCGCTGGTGGCCATGATCGAGTTCACTTGCTTGGTCTGGCGCGCCGTCAGAATCTGCTCGCCGCTGTGGGTGCACACCCCCTCATTCGCCAGGAAGCAAAATGCCTTGGCCAGGTCCAGGCAGCTCATCTGCAATGCGCAATAGTTAAAGTAGCTGTGCAGCACTGCATCCACGTCATTGTGGAAGTTGCCGAAGGACTTCATCAGGTACGCCATGGCCGCATTACGCGCACCGTGCTGGGCTTCGGATTCGGCCACCACGCTGTTGACCAGGATCTGCGGATTGCCCGACAACCGCCGCACAAAATCACGCATGGACAAAATAGGCACGGCAAAGCGCGATTGGTTGATGTCGCAGATCACCAGCGCACCGGCGTTGATAAACGGGTTGCGTGGCCGCCCGCGCTCGAACTCCAGCTGCACCATGGAGTTGAACGGCTGCCCCGAAGGTTCGTGGCCCAGGCGTTCCCAGATGCTTTCGCCGCCATGGTCGATGGCCTGCACCAGGCTGAATACCTTGGAGATGCTCTGTACGGAGAACAAGGTGTGGGCATCACCCGCGCAGTAGGACGAGCCGTCATTGCCATACACGGCAATGCCCAGTTGCTGGGCCGGCACGTCGGCGAGCGCGGGGATGTAGTCGGCGACCTTGCCGAGGCCGATCAGTGGACGGACTTCGTCGAGGATCGACTCCAACAGGGCCTGCATGTTGTGTTCTGGCATGGTTTGGGAATAGTTGTTGAGCGGGGCGCGGAGGATACCTGAAACGCCGGGGCCAGGCAGGCTGCCGGTGCAAAGATGGACGCTGCGCAGGCCGTGCTATATCTTCGGGCCGCCGACTCAGGCGAAAAACATGAAGGAGTGAAACGTTGAAGAAGCAGGACGCCTTGAGAGGACGAAGCTTTGCGGTGCTGATGGGCATTGCGTTTATCGCCGTGGACCAGTTGATCAAACTGCTGGCGCTGTTTTCGCTTCAAGCCACAACGTTCCGGTTCGGTTCAAGCCCGGTCAACATGGCCTTGGAGCTGAGCTTGAACCCGGGTGCGTTCCTCAGCTTGGGCGCTAGCCTGCCAACCCAGGTCAAGCAACTGATCTTTATCGTCGGCGTGGCCGCGGTGGTGTGCTGGGCGGGTTATTGGGCCTGGACGAACTGGAACCATTCCCTGCGCAAGGCCGCACCACTTTTCCTGATTGCCCTGGGCGGCGCCGGGAACCTGATTGACCGGGTCTTTCGCGACGGCCATGTCGTCGATTATCTGGTGGTGAATGTCGGCCCGCTGCATACGGGTGTGTTCAATCTCGCCGATATCGCGATCACTCTGGGTGCGTTGTTGCTGATGCTGGATCTGTTCAAGAGCCCCGGTAAACCCTGAGTTCCACACCAGCCAACAACACGCTCAAACAGGCAAAGAGAATCAGTGTGGGAGCTGGCTTGCCTGCGATGCAGACACCTCGATGTATCAGTTGCACCGAGGCGATGCTATCGCAGGCAAGCCAGCTCCCACCTTTGATTTTGGCTGGCCTTGACATCGTACTCAGCCAGCCACCCGCTCCCGCCCCTTGAACGCCAGCGAAAAACAAAAAAAGATCACCAACGCAAACCCCGCCGGAAACAACCAGATGCTGCGCCAGTCATGGCTGCCACCCGCCGCCACATAGTGGTCGGTCACCTGCCCCGCCACCCAGAACCCGATCAACATGCCCACACCGTACGTAGCCAGGGTAATCAGCCCCTGCGCCGAACTCCTGAAGCGCTCCGGCGCTTTCGCGTCGGTGTAGATCTGCCCCGAGACAAAGAAGAAGTCATAGCAGATGCCATGCAGCGCAATCCCGGTAAACAGCATGAAGGCCAGCTCGCCATTATTGCCGTAGGCGAACAGCGCATAGCGCAGCGCCCACGCCAGCATGCCCACCAACAGCGCGACCTTGATGCCAAAACGCTGGATGAACAGCGGCAATAGCAGCATGAACAGCACCTCGGACACTTGCCCAATGGCCATTTTTGCCGTGGGGTTGGTCACGCCGATTTCCGCGAGAAACGGGTTGGCGTTCTGGTAGTAGAACGCCAGGGGAATGCAGATCAGGATCGAGGCGATGAAGAACACCAGGTAGCTGCGATCCTTGAGCAACCCCAGCGCATCCAGCCCGAGCAGTTGCTTGATATCACCCTTGCCCGCCTCGGCTTTCAAGGGCGCGGTACGCGGCAAGGTGAAGCTGTAGAAACCCAGCACCACTGACGCGATGGCAGACATCAGGAAGGTGTTGCGCAACGCGCCCGTGGTGATCGACTGCTGCGAATCCCAGGCGAACACAAAGCTGATCACCAGCCCCGCAACAATCCAGCCCAGGGTGCCCCACACACGGATGCGCGAAAACTCCTGGGCCGGGTCGCTCATTTGCCGGAAGGCCACCGAGTTCACCAGTGCCAGGGTCGGCATGTAGATGACCATGTATGCCAGCACGTAGGGATAAAAGCCGACGAAGTCCGGCGCGCGGTACAGCTGGTACAGCAGCACCGCGCCGATCAGGTGCAGCACCGCCAGGATGCGCTCGGCGTTGAAGTAGCGGTCGGCGATCAGGCCGATGATAAACGGGGCGATGATCGCCCCCCACGACTGGGTGGAAAACGCCATGCCGATCTGCCCGCCGCTGGCCCCCAGGTTGCTGGCGAGGAAGGTGCCGAGGGTGACGAACCAGCCGCCCCAGATAAAGAATTGCAGGAACATCATGACGCTCAGTCGCGCTTTCATTGTGGTCACCGTTTTATTGTTATTTTGGGGCAGAAGCGCTGTTCAGGCGTCGGGCAGGCCCAGCAGCCGTCGGTTGGATTGCTCGTCGGATGTCACGCCGGCGAAGTCATCGAATGCCTTGCTGGTCTTGCGGATCATGTGCTGGCGGATGAACTCCGCCCCTTCTGCCGCGCCTTGTTGCGCGTCCTTCAGGCAGCACTCCCACTCCAGCACGGCCCAGCCGTGGAAGTCGTACTGGGTGAGCTTGCTGAAGATCGATTTGAAGTCGATCTGGCCATCGCCCAATGAGCGAAAACGGCCAGGGCGGTCGACCCATCCTTGGTAGCCGCCATACACGCCGGAGCGCGCGTCGGGGCGAAACTCGGCGTCCTTGACGTGGAACATGCGGATGCGCGCGTGGTAGCGGTCGATGAAGCCCAGGTAATCCATTTGCTGCAGCAGCAGGTGGCTGGGGTCGTAGAGAATGTTGGCCCGGGGATGGTGGTCGACGGCTTCGAGGAAGCGCTCGAAAGAGGCGCCGTCGTGAAGGTCTTCGCCGGGGTGGATTTCGTAGCACAGGTCGACGCCGGCCGCCTCGAAGCAATCGAGAATCGGCAGCCAGCGCTTGGCCAACTCGGCAAAGCCTTGCTCCACCAGGCCGCTGGGGCGTTGTGGCCAGGGGTAGATGTACGGCCAGAGCAGCGCGCCGGAGAAGGTCGCGTGGGCCGTCAAGGCAAGGCGCTGGCTGGCGCGGGCGGCGAGTTTCAATTGGTCGATGGCCCACTCGGTCCGTGCCTGGGGCTGGCCGCGCAGATGGGCCGGGGCGAAGTCGTCGAACAGCGTGTCGAATGCCGGGTGCACGGCCACAAGTTGGCCCTGCAGGTGGGTCGATAGCTCGCTGATTTCGACGCCGGCATGGGCGCAGGTCGCCTTGAGTTCATCGCAGTAGGCCTGGCTTTCTGCAGCGCGGGCCAGGTCAATGTAGCGGGTGCCGAGTGTGGGCAACTGGATCGCCTTGTAGCCCTGGGATGCCGCCCATTGGGCGATGTTGGCCAGGGTGTCGAAAGGCGCTTCGTCCGAGATGAACTGGGCGAGAAAAATGCCTGGGCCGCGCATGTCTGTAGTCTCCTTCATGGGTGGTTCGCCAGGGTGGTCCACTTCGCCTCGCCGTGATGGTTGGCGATCACGGCTTCGATAAAGGCCATGCCGCGCACGCCGACTTCGATGCCGGGTACGCCAACGGCCTCGGTGCCCTGGCGAATGGCCTTGGCGAAGTCGCGGTAGAGGTTGGCCATGGCTTCCAGGTAACCCTCGGGATGCCCGGCGGGCAGGCGCATGCGCTGCAATGCCGCGTCGCACAGCCAGGGCTGGCCGACGCCGGAACGCAGGATGCGCAGCGGTTGGTCGAGGGAACGATGGATCAGACTGGCGGGTTCTTCCTGGCGCCATTCCAGGCCGCCCTTGTCGCCATAGAGGCGGATCTTCAGCGGGTTCTCTTCACCGGCACACACTTGGCTGGCGATCAGCACGCCGCTCGCGCCGGAGGCCATCTTGAACAGCATGGCGGCATCGTCATCCAGTTGCCGACCGGGTACATGGATGCCCAGGCTCGCGCAAAGCTGTTCGATCGGTTGGTCGGCGATGAACTCGGCCAGGGAAAAGGCGTGGGTGCCGATGTCGCCGATGCAGCCGCCCAGTCCCGACAGCTCGGGCCGGCTGCGCCAGTCCGCCTGTTTGTTGCCCTGCCCGGCCACGTCCTGGCTGAGCCAGCCTTGTGGGTACTCGACGATCACTTTGCGCAACGCGCCGATCACGCCATTGCGCACCATGTCGCGGGCCTGCCACACCATCGGGTAACCCAGGTAGGTGTGTGCCAGCCCATAAAGCCCGGAACCGTTTTTGACAACGTCTGCCAGCGCCTGCACTTCAGCAAGATTGAGCGCGGCCGGCTTCTCGCTGAACACGTGGAAGCCCGCCTGCAGCGCCTGGGTCGCAATCGGTGCATGCAGATGATTGGGGGTGACGATCACCAGCAGCTGCATGCGCTGCTCGGCCGGGAGTGCCTGTTCGGCGGCGAGCATCTGCTGCCATTCGCTGTAACAGCGGGACGCGGGCAGGCCCAGCGCATTGCCGGTGCTCCGGTTGTTCTCGGGCTCACGGCTGAAGGCACCGCACACCAGTTCATAACACCCATCCAGCCCCGCCGCCTGGCGGTGAGCCTGGCCGATGAAGGCGCCTTCGCCGCCGCCAACAAAGCCCATTCTTATTTTTTGCACAGCAACCGTCATCGCAAGTCTTCTCTTTATGGGCAATTACCGATCATGATGTAACCGGTTACATCGTGCCGGAAATTTAGGCCTGGTTGCTCGCGGTGTCAAACCCCGACTGCGGTAAACTTGCAGGCTGCTGTTCTGATAACGAGGTGGTCTTGTCCAATATTCGTGAAGTCGCCCGGCTGGCCGGGGTCTCGGTGGCCACCGTGTCCAGGACCCTGGCCAGCCCTGAACGCGTGTTGCCCGAGACCCGCGACAAGGTCAACGCCGCCGTGGAACAGACCGGCTACCGGCCGAACCGCATGGCGGTGCAATTCCGTTCGCGGCGCACCGGCAACCTGGTGATCCTGGTGCCGGCGATTGCCAACACGTTTTTCGCCCGGGTCATCAGCGGTGCACAGCAAGCGGCGCAGGCATCGGGTTATCGGTTGCTGTTGTGCGACACTCGGGGCCAGGCAGAAATCGAAAAACAGTTCGCCGAACTGGTCCACGCCCATCAGGCCGATGGTGTGATTCAGTTGCGGGCCTCGGACCCGTTCAGCGACTGCAGCGACTCACCGCCACTGGTGAACGCCTGCGAGGTGATCCAGGACGGTCGCCACCCCACCATCAGCCTCGACAACCGTGGCGCCGCCCGGGCCATGACCCAGCACTTGATCGACCTCGGCCACCGCCGCATCGGCTTGATCAAAGGCCCGAAAAGCAGCCCACTGACCCGTGACCGCGTGGCCGGTTATGAAGATGCCTTGCTCGCGGCGGGCATCCCCCGCGACCCGGCGCTTATCTGCCACGGCGACTTCACCCTGCACGCCGGTTTCGAGGGCGCAGGCAACATGCTCGCCCTGCCCGAGCGGCCCACTGCGCTGTTCTGCGAGAACGACGAAATGGCCATCGGCGCCTTGAAGCGCATCAAGCAACAGGGCCTGCGCGTGCCCCAGGATATTTCCCTGGTGGGCTTTGATGACATCCCCTTCGCGGCCTACTGCGACCCGCCGCTGACCACCATTGCCCAGCCTGCCGAAATCTTCGGCCGCAAGGCCGTCGAGATGCTCATCGCACTGATCGAGAAAACGCCGCTGCCGGAGCGTCAGGTTGTAGTGCCGTTCGAACTCACAGTACGCGGCAGCACGGCAGCGCCCCACACTCAATAGTGCGCCACATCCGACACCTGGGTATCCAGCACGTCCCGCGCCAATGCCCAGGCCTGATCCGTGGATTCCACCACCAGCAACGGGTAGCCCCACGCCTTGCCGAACATCACGGCAAACGGCTTGAGCGCCAGGCGCTTGGCTGCGCTGGGCTCCACCTGGATCATGCCTTTGACGAAAGTACGCAGGGCCACCTTGTGCTTCTTCATCCAGATCGAGGCCTGTTTGCGTTCTTCGTGTGAATGCTCGTGAGTGCTTTCATCCACGGCTTTCTCGTGCAGCAGGACGAAGGGTTCCTCGCGCTGCAACAAGGCCTCGAATGCGCCAAAGGTATCTTGCGGGGGGGTGTCGCTGGGGGCGTCAAACACGATTTTCACCACGGGGAATGTTGAACTGTCGAGTTGCATGGGAAGCTCCTTTAACGAGAATGTTTCTCATGATAGCCATGCCATCACTGGACGCCATTGCACAGAATGGCCAGAATGTTTCGCATTCCAGCCAAGACGCCGCGCCGCCATGTACAACCACCGCCTCGAAACCCGTGACCCCTTGCGCCCGGCCCTCGCCGATGCAATTCCCCGTGCGGTGGTTGCAGTGAGCGCTTCAAGCACCTCTGCGAGTTGGGAGCACGCACCGCACCAGCACCGCAAGGGCCAGTTGATGTACACATTGCGCGGGGTGATTCATTGCGTCATCGAAGAAGGTATCTGGATCGTGCCCCCCCAGTGCGCGTTGTGGATTCCGGGCGGCCTTTCCCATGCCGCGCGCGGGTCGGGGGCAGCGGATATCTACTGTCTGTTGGTCGACCCCGACGCCGCCGGCGCCCTGCCCCGGCAATGCTGCACCCTGGCGGTATCGCCGTTGTTACACGAATTGATCAGCAAGGCCGTCAGCTTCCCGCCGCTGTACGACACCGAGGGCGCCCAGGGCCGGTTGGTGGCCACGCTGCTGGACGAACTGGCACTGGCACCGGTGGAGGCCCTGCACCTGCCCATGCCCCGGGACACTCGGCTGCGGCGCCTGGCCGACAGTTTGCTGGCCAACCCCAGCGACAAGGCCACCCTGGGCGAATGGGCCGTACGCATCGGCATGAGCGAACGCAGCATGACGCGCTTGTTGCTGGAGGAGATCGGCCTGAGTTTCGGCCGCTGGCGCAGGCAACTGCATGTGATCCTGTCACTGCAGCGCCTGGCGAAAGGCGAAAGTGTGCAGACGGTGGCGCTGGACCTCGGCTATGAAAACGCCAGCGGCTTTATCACCATGTTCCGCAAGGCCATCGGCCAACCGCCGGCGCGCTACCTGGCTGACCGAGCGAGCATACCCCAGCACACGACGCCCGCTATCGCCTTGCTGGATTATTATAAATAGTCACGTATAAGCATTTTTAGAGCTAAGGGACTAGAAGGCTTAAATCATTCCAGCCAAAAAAAATCAACCCGCCTAAAATACTTATCGCACACTAAAAAATTTGCACTAGCATATGAGTACTCCGGTCCACAAACCCGCTCTCAACACCCGCCTGAAATCCGCCTTACCCCCCGCAAATAAAGTGCCGAATGTTAAAATTTGTCACGTTTTGGCGTATTCAATTCGATTAACATCTAAACGCCTGCAGCGATTGAATTGACGGCCTCGCATGCCGGAAAAGGGAGCAACGTGATGCATTTTTCCAACGTCCTCGCTATTGCACGGACCCCATCGAAATCCGAGGACTTCAGCGAGCTTATAGTTCGTACTGTACCGAAAAATCTAAAAGTCGATACACGCTCCTACGGCCAACTAATCGGCCCCTATGAAAGCCATGGACATTACCGTGCCATCATCATAGAGATCGACACCCCCTCTGCCAGCACCCAAACGCTAGACATCATTAAAAAAACCAGATCGGAAAATCCTGGCAGCACCATTTTCCTGGTTGTCACCTTCGCCACTACACTAAGCAAAACCAAATATTATCTCGCAGGCGCCGATTACTGCATAAAGGTCGTCGAGAGCTCGCCCGAGAAAAAACTTGCCCTGTTTGCCGCGTTCCTCAGCGAGACATACTGGCTAAGTAATACTGATTTGCTACTCGATCAGGATCGCATGTGCATCTACGGGGGTGGCAAAAAGCTCGAAGTGTCCTTTGTCGAAATGAAAGTACTGGAAGCGCTCATTCATAATCGATTGCTCAGCCATGATGAAATCGCCGTGGTAATGGGGCTGAATCCCCGATTTTATGATTCAAGGGCCCTCGAAAAATCGATTAGCCGGTTACGTGGCAAAATAAAATCACATTACGGAAGCAATATAATTCAGAGCATTCGCGGTTACGGCTACAAACTAAGCAGAGGGCTGGCTTCGGTTAATCATATCCACCCCGTCAGGGAGCGGTCGAACCGTGAATAGCGGAACCTTATTACGTGAGGCGTCAGCCTGCTTCACCTTTTCGCGGCAAGCGATACTTGAACGAAGTTGCACGCTGTGGGGCAGTGAGATCCGCGTCCACGCCGAGCCTGCGCTCGACAGCCCGCGTGATGACGCCTGCCCGTTTTATTCCGAACAACTTAAAGACGCCTACAGCGAAGCCTTGCAACATGCCAGGCCGAGTTCATTTGCCCGCACAAGTAAACGTTTGCGCGCGGATAAAAGCCCGGGCCTCCACAAGTTTTTCCGAATTGAGCAATCGCTGTTGATGAATGAGGACCTGCTCAAGGAAATTATCGATACTTCACACACGCTGGAAAAAAACAGACAACAACTGATTGTCAGCGTTGAAAACACACTGGACACCCTTCCGGGCCCGCTGGAACGCCGGAGCATGATCCGTCAACTGTATAGCCTGAAAGACCAGAGCAACCTGAAGCTTGCCTATAACAATTACACATTAAATACAAAAAACACCGACCTGCTGATCGACTTGAGTCTTTATGACTATATAAAAATGCCTTTTCCAGACTCGGCCCTCAGGCTCAGTCTGAACACCCGCTCGGGCCTGTTCGACCGGCTTTACGACCAGATGCTGGGGCTGATGAGCACCACCCGGGTCTCCTTCATCGCCGACAACGTCGAGCACGCCGACAGCGCACTTCTCGCCAGACGCTTGCCTTTTGACTATTTTCAGGGCCCCTACTTCTCCCCTGCTGATAGTTTATGAACCCCCGTACTTTCCTGGAATCGGTGAATGCCATGAGTTCTCTCAAGAAACACACATTTACATCGACGTACCCGTCAATCGCACTGCACGATTTCACGCCAAATGTGGCATTTTTACATTACGACGTCGACAGCGGGCCGCTGATCGAAACCGTGGAAAAAACATCGGACGCTTCGACCAGTTCCTACGCCATTACCAAAGAGCAGAATTTCAATCTGTGGCTCAGTAACTATGTCGCCGCCAAAAGACTTTACGAAGCCAGTAATCGACTGACCCGACAACTTTACGACGCGTCAAAAAAACCTAACATTACGGCTCTAAAATCAGACGTCACACACCCGGACCTGAATAACACCACCACGGAAACAGTTAACTCATCCTCTGCATTACGCGGCCCCGATGTCTGGCTACTTACCCAGCAAGATCGTGCGCTGGTGAAAGGTGGGCTACGCATTTCCTTGACCACTATTGAGTCGGCATTGATCAAGAAAATGTTGAACCATGAAGAACGTGTGGTCAGCAAGGAAGAACTTATCCGCAACATCGGACGTGAGCCCGACCTCTATCGCGGGCTTGAAATGTGCCTTAGCCGGTTGCAGGACAAGTTCAAGCGCGTGAATGATGGCGAACGTCTGTTCCGCGCGGTGCGTAACCGTGGCTACTGCCTGACACAAAAAATAAAAAGCCCGCTGAGCAGTCGCGCAAACGTCACAGAACAATAATTATTTCATAAAAATTACAATTCACCCTGCCTATTAGAACTCCATTCTATCTGCCATTTTATAACAACATGACCGCGTTATAAGTAGTCAGCCATTGCTCCCTGCCATTTATTACTATCAATACGCACGCCTACGCGTGCGCCTGCCATTTGATAGTCATTAAAACCACGCCTCGCTTTAACCTGCCAGCACGTGAGTGGATACCACAGGGAGCAGAAGTATGCTTAACAACAGAAGAATGCATCGTAACCTTACACCCAAAGGCCTGACCTTTTGGGGACAGTGGGCAATTGCCCTGAGTGTGGTCGTTGTACTTTTGTTTTCACTGGTACTTTTCAAAACCGGGCAATTGGAATCCCACTACCGGATATTGGCAGCCATTACAATACTGGCCTCTATACCGGCCTACATGTTATGTGACGTCTATAGCAAAAAAGATGACTTTTTTGTTGGGCTGGGACGATTATTCACCGGCTGGTTATTGACCCTGGGCATATTGTTCGCGGTCGGCATAGCCTGTAATGCCAGTTCGCTGTTTCCCTTCGAGATCCTGCTACTCTGGGCTGCTGTCAGCTATCCAATACTAGCCCTTTGCTACATTCCCATTCACAGTCTATCCAGGTACTACCACCGGCAACTACATGAGCGCCAGAAATCGCTGATTATTGGTACGGGAAAACTTGCAACCGACTTGGCCAATACTCTCGCCAGGCAAAAACGCTCCCCTCTGGTCGGTCTCGTAGGTCCCCGCACCACCTCCCCCCAGGCCGGCACCCAGCCTCAGATCCTCGGTGACTTGCCCGATCTTCCCGCGCTGATCCGCCAGCACGGTATCCGCCGCCTGTACATCACTCACTCTCTCCAGGAAGCGACCCACATCGAGGCGCTGTACCTCAACCTGCTGGAGATCAGCGTGGACGTGATCTGGGTGCCCGACCTCAACAACATGCTGCTGCTCAACCACAGCGTGGCCGAGGTGGATGGATTGCCCGCGATCTTCCTCAATGAAAGCCCGCTGACCAGCCGGCCGACCGCAGCACTGAGCAAGTCGCTGCTGGACAAGAGCCTGGCCCTGTTGGCGATCATCCTGCTCAGCCCGTTGCTGCTGCTGTTCGCCCTGCTGATCAAACTCACCTCTCCCGGCCCGGTAATTTTCAAGCAGGATCGTCACGGCTGGAACGGCGAGGTGATCAAGGTCTGGAAGTTCCGCTCGATGCGCGTGCATGACGACCACGAAGTGCGCCAGGCGAGCCGCAACGACTCACGCATTACCCCCGTAGGGCGCTTTATCCGCCGCACCTCCATCGACGAGCTGCCCCAGCTGTTCAACGTGCTGCAAGGGCATATGGCACTGGTCGGCCCACGCCCCCATGCCGTCGCCCACAATGACTACTACTCGGGCAAGATTCGCGCGTACATGGCGCGGCATCGCATCAAGCCCGGCATCACCGGCCTGGCGCAGGTCAATGGCTGCCGGGGTGAAACCGAGACCCTGGAGAAGATGCAGCAACGCGTCGATATCGACCTGCGCTATATCAACAACTGGTCGCTGTGGCTGGACATCAAGATCCTGTTCAAGACGCCGTTTACCCTGCTGTCCAAAGACATCTACTGACCCCGCCCTTCCCCGTGCCGCTGCATCGGCGGCACGGGGCACCAGGCGCGTTGTGCGCCCTCCCCGCCACCACTCCCCGCAAGACGCAACGATAGCGCCCACAGCAACGCCCGGGCCCGGGCCATTCGCATAGTTATCAAAGAGGAAAGTCAGGCAAGTGTTGCGCGCCGGCATTGCACCTGGCGCTGTAGCGTTCGGCGTGGCGACTGCCCGGCGCATTCAACGCCGGGCAGTCGACAACCTGGTCGGCAGATGCCGCACCGTCACTCAGTGATCTTCTCGAAGTTGTTGTAGAACAACTCGCTGTCACGCCCGTCGGTCATGGTCTGCAGCGAATAGCCGCGGTTCAGGCGTGCGCCGCCGTCACGGGTCAGTGGCGCCCATACGACGTTGGCCCGACGCATCGTCGAGGTGCTCATCAATTCGTCGAAGGGGACGGAAATATAGATACCCTTGTCGAAGCTGCCTTCGCCATATTCTTCCTTCGAGGCGGTGGTCAGCGTCACCCAGCCACCAAACTTCACGCCGTTCTTGAACTGGCGCGAGATGTCGACGGTGGTGCCCCAGTCCCGCGCCAGGTAACGCCCCACACTGACGGCGGCCAGGGTGTCATAGGGCAGCTCGGTATAGCTGGTGACATGGCCGGTGATGGTCTGGTAATCCCGCAGGCCGAAGCCCTGGTTGAAATCACGCTGGCGCACGAAGTTCAGGTCTGCGCCCACTGACCAGTGCTTGCCCGCCGGCCGGAACAACACCTCGCCGCCCACCCCGGCGTACATGGACTCCAGGTAGCCGCCGTAGACCATGCCATACAGGTCGCGGTCCAGGCGCTGCGCATGGTTGACCTGGAAGTTCGGCATTGTCACATCGGACGTGGTCATGTATTGGCGCAGGTCGGTGCGTACTCGCGGCAACCCGCTGGGTGCGTCGTAGGTGAACTTGTCGTAGTTGTTCAGCAGGTTGGCGCTGAGCAAGCCGCTCCACCAGGTATTGCGGGTAAAACGGTACTCCGCGTCGGCGTCGGCAGTGAACTGATAAAGCAGGCCGTTCGGGCCACCGATGTTCTGTTTGTAACCCAGGCCGAGGCCATAGTTGAACGGCTCGGATTGTCTGCTGTAGAGCGTGGTTTCCCGATGGGCAATCGCCGGATTGACCTCGGTATTACGGTGCAGGTCCGTCAACGGTTGCTGGTTGTTCACCACCGCGCGGAAGGTGGCACGGGGCACGCTGGTTTCTTCGATGGGCATGTCATAGCGCTTGTTCACCAGGGTGAACCAGTCGATATCCTGATTGGCGCTGTTGTCGAGAATCCGGCTGGCGCGTCCGACGGCCTTGGCCGAATAGAAGTAGCGTTGCTGCTCGCCATATACCATCAATTCCGAGCCGCGCCGGGCAATGCGCTCCACTTTGTAGCCGGCATTCTGCTGCAGCCTGTCGGCGACGTTGGCCCAGTTGACCTGGTCGGCCGGGGTGGTGGGCATGCGCGCCGGCAACGGTTCGGCGGGCGGGTCATAGGTCTTGACCGGTGCCTTGCGGCTGACAAAGTTGGTGTGCAGGGTGATGCCGAACATCGCGGTATTCCCGCGTTCCCAGGCCGCACTCAGGTCGACGCTGTCCGCCAGCTTATAGACCACGCCAATGTTTACCGGCGAGTCCTGCTTGATCGCGTTGTCCAACGGCTCGTGCTTGTAGTCATTGCCCTCGTATTCGAGTTTCAGGCTCAGGGGTTCCCAGGGCGTTTGATAGGCGATCCCGCCGAACAACGAAGGGCGGCCCCTGAAATAGGCGTTGGAGTTCACATCCCCTGCCCTGGCGACGACCGCAGTGCTCTTGGGCCGGTCGTTGAACTTGCTGCCGAACACCGACAGCGGGTTGCCGAAGTCGCCTCGGTTTCCCAGGTAGCCCCAGGCGATGCCGAGGCTGAAATCCAGGTTGCCGTGGCGCTTGTTGGCGACAAAGTATTCGCTGGAAAACAGCCCGGTACCGCCGATGTCCCGGGCACCGAAAGCCACCTGCGGTGCCCACCGGCTTTCCTCCCAGAGCCGCGCCTTGAAGTCGATGGCCTTATCCTTGAAGCTCTGGCTTGCGCTCAACGCCTCGGCGCCGTACCGGCGGTTGCTGATGGCGGTATAACGAAACGAACCCTCCAGCCAATCGAATGGTTGCAGGGAAAAACTGTAGCGCGAGTAGGGATCGGTGCGGTTGGCGTTGGCGCTCAACTCTCCCGCCGGGGCCATGCGTGCGGTGGGGGTCTGTAACAGGCCCACGCCGCCGAAATCATTTTGGGTGTAACGGGGGTCACCGTGAGCCAACCCGCAAGGCAACAGCAGTACAGCCGCAAAACGTAAATTCAAGGGTTCACCTCAGCCAACGGTTGAGTGGCGAAAAACTCGGCCAGTTGTTGGTTGAGATCAGGGGTCGGCGTCTCAAGGTCGTCGCTGCGGATCGGCACCAGGATCCTGCTGCCGGGGGCCGCCACCACGCCGTCCTCGCGATTCCACGCCGCCACGCCCACACGCTGTACCTGGCCGTCGGGCTGGATCAGCCACAGGTCATCGCGCTCGGCGTCATCGAGGACCGTGCAGTCGCCAACATAATCCCGCACCTCGCGCATGGCTCGGTACGGCACATCACAGGACTGCGCGACCGCGCCGAGCACGTGCACGGTGGACGGCCTCACGGGGTAGACCAGCCGGTCCCCGTCATCCAGCAACGCGTTGCGCGCGAACCCCGCCTCGACGGCGATCGGGTCCAGCACCTCCACTTGGCGGCCGGTGACCGGCAACTGTTCGACCTGTCGATACAGACGCGCACTCAAGTCCGCCCGGGAACCACGGTCATCCAGCAAGGCCCCTCGTTGCAGCAGTTTCAGATCGAACAAAACCCCTGCCTTCAAGCGCTCCTGCGTGCTCACCAACGACTGGTGCAGCCACGCGGCGCCCAACCAATAGCTTTCTGCATTGGGTTGGGCCACACGAATAACGTCCAGCAAACGCGCCCCCGGCTTGACCTCGAAGGCGCCGGGGCTGCGCACATCGCCACTGACTGTAACGGCCGCCTGGCCAGTGCCGGGGCCGATCAGCAACAGGCCCAGCCATAAAAGCTTCGAACACTTCATCGGGCTGCCTCCCGGTCGGGACGCAACTGCACGATTTTCAGGGCCAACCGGGGCGTCAAATGCTGCTCGCTGCGCCAGATGAAACCATCCTGCGGGTCGACCCAATAATGGTTGGTGGCGCGGAAATTCAAGGTGGGAGCGTCCACCTGCTCGTCGATGCGCAGCAAGGCGTAATCCTTGTCCAGAATGCGGAGGGTCTCGATACCGTGGCTGCTGAAACGGCTGTTGACCGCGATACCGATTCGGTTGCCGTCGTAGAGGTCGATCCAGCGTGTGCCGGTGTAGCCGTCGGGCAGATGCTGGAGCCCGCGCTTGAACGGCGATTCGCCACTGAAACGCGTGCCATCCAGGGAAACACCCAGCCCGACAGTGCGTACCACCAGGCCGTCACGCATCATCACCACTTGCTTGCCGGAAGCGACCCAGAACTGCAGGTCGCCCCGGCGCCGGGCCATGGCCATCACGCCCTCGCTGACGGCGGTGGTCACCAGGATCTGCGGGTATGGCACCGCGTCGACCTGGGCGCGGGTCACGTTGATCGGGGCCGGGCCCGTCACAGAGGTTTCGAGGGTGTACCACGACGCCCTCATCAACGGGTTACACCCGCACAACAAGAGCGCCATCGACAGGCAGGCGCTGGTAGGCAACATTTTCACCACGGGATAACGCCTTATCTGCTGTTGACTTCACTGAGGTCATTGGCCGATCGGGCACCAATCCCAATGGCACTGGCGGTCGGCAGCAACTGGCTGATCAGGCGGTTCCAGCGCGTCACGCCGGCCGGCCCGACGTACACGATGTCCTGGGGTTGCAAGTCGAACCGGGTGGCCAGCACCAGCGCGGAAGGTGATTGGGCATCGAGTTGGAACACCTTGGCCGGTTCGGCTTCCAGGTTGTCCACGCCGCGAATCACATAGACCGCATTGCCATTGGAAGTGGTCTGGTTCAAGCCGCCTACGGTACCCAGGGCATCGGTCAGGTTGATCGACTTGCCCTTGAAGCTCAGGGCCCGGGGCTGATTGACTTCGCCCATCAGGTAGACACGTTTCTGGTCGTTATAGGGCAGGTACAACCGGTCGCCGCCCTTGAGGTAGATGCCCTGCAGTTGCGAGCCCTGGCGATTGAGGCTGTCCAGGTCAAGCGTGTACTCACGGCCATCGCGCGTCAGGGTCAGGCTCGAGAGGTCGGCATTCGTGGGGTCGACACCGGCGGCGCCAATGGCCTCGACGGCGCTCAATGGCGTGGTGGTGATCGGCTGTTGCCCGGCCTTGATCACCGCCCCGGTCACCACCACTGTCTGGCTGGCAAACCGCAGGACGCTGACGTCGACCTGTGGGCTTTCAATAAATTGCGACAAGCGCCCGGCGATAAAGGCCCGCAGCTCTTCGATGGTCTTGCCGGCCACCGGGACGTTGCCGATATACGGATAAAACAACGTGCCATCGGGGCGAACCAGGCGCCCGTTGGCGTCGATCTGCTGTTGCGGCCCGGACGGTGCCGTCAACTCGGGATGGTCCCAGACCGTGATAAACAACAGGTCATTGGCACCGACGCGATAGCCACCGGGCACATAAGACAACAGTTCTGCCGGCACCGATTCACGAACATGCGTGGCGGCATCCATGGCAATCAATTTGGGGGTGATGGGAATCAACTCTACCCGAGTACTTTCGGGAGAACCCTCACTGGACATTTGACTGGTGTCCATATGTTGACCAGGCGAAAACATGCAGCCGTGCAAGCTGAAACTTGCCAGCAAAAGAACAGGTAACCTACGAATCATAATGGCACTACGCTAGTCGAGGGCGAGTCTAAAAAAGATCACCCAGAAGTTCCGGGTGATCTTGAACAACACACATTGCGGGTTATTAGTTGGTACCGGTGGTACCGCCTGTACCGGTGGTGCCGCCGGTGCCGGAAGTACCGCCATTGGAACTGCCACCCGAGTTGGAAGCCGCCGCCGCAGCGCCGACTACCGCGGTACCGACCCCGACGGTTTCACCGAGCGTCACGCCGCCCACGAGCGGGGTGCTCAACGACAGGGGCTCGCTCGCGCCGGCCGCATCGCTCAAGGCCTCGCTCGCGACTTCACCTGCCGCCAATGCCGCAGTACTGCTAAAGGCCAGCACGCCGGCCAACAGTATTTTCCTCATATCAGACTCCTTCTCGATATTTACCCCTTATCAAATAATGCAATAAGGGCGTAGTGATGGAACGGAGATAAACAGGCTATGCAAACTGCGCAAAGATCCTGTTGGATCACGCACTTAACCTCCTCGAAATCATCTCACTTGTGGATAGCTCAAACCACCAATGTTAATAATCGTCAGGATTAAACAACGGGGCGTACCGATAACCCGCGACCAATACCGTAATACTCGAAACCATTGGCTTTCATACGCTGCGGATCAAATATATTGCGGCCGTCAAAGATCACCGGCGTGCTCAGTTTTTCTTTTATCAAGTCCAGGTCCGGGGCCTTGAACTCCCGCCATTCGGTCACGATCACCAGCGCATCGGCACCTTGCAACGCCGCTTCCTTGGTGCCCATCAGCAACAGGTCTTCGTTCATCCCGTAAATGCGCTGGGTTTCGGCCATCGCCTCGGGGTCGAATGCCTGGACCCTGGCACCCACGCTGCGCAGTTGTTCGATCAACACGCGGCTCGAGGCTTCGCGCATGTCATCCGTATTGGGCTTGAAGGCCAGGCCCCAGATGGCGAAGGTCTTGCCCTCCAGCTGGCCGCCGAAGTGGTGGTGAATATGCCCGAACAGGTGCTGCTTCTGGCGCTTGTTGACTTCCTCGACGGCAGACAACAGCGTTGCCTGATAGCCGATCGACGACGCGGTGCGCTCCAGCGCCTGCACATCTTTCGGGAAGCACGAGCCGCCATAACCGCAGCCAGGGTAGATAAAGTCGTAGCCGATCCGTGGATCGGAGCCAATGCCTTTACGAACCGCCTCAATGTCGGCGCCCAAGCGTTCGGCGAAATTGGCCATTTCATTCATGAAGGAAATCTTGGTGGCCAGCAGGCAGTTGGCCGCGTACTTGGTCAGCTCGGCACTCCTGATGTCCATCGTGATGATCTTTTCGTGGTTGCGGTTGAAGGGTTCATACAGCTCCCGCATGCGGTCCACGGCGTAACTGCTGTCGCTGCCGATGATGATCCGGTCGGGCCGGGTGCAGTCGGCGACCGCCGAACCTTCCTTGAGGAACTCGGGGTTCGAGATCACGTGGAACTCCACCTCGAGCCCCCGCGACGTCAACACCTCGGACACCTTCGCCCGGACCTTGTCCGCCGTCCCCACCGGCACCGTTGACTTGTTAACGACAATCTTCGGCTCGGTCATGTTGAGCGCAATGGTCGCGGCAACGGAGAGCACGTACTTGATGTCGGCGCTGCCATCGTCATCAGGCGGGGTGCCCACGGCGATGAACTGCACCTCTCCATGCCGCACGCCTTGCGCGGCGTCGGTGGTGAAGTGCAAGCGTCCGGCATCATGGTTCTTCTGGACGAGCGCACTCAGCCCGGGCTCAAAGATCGGAATAATGCCGGCCTTGAGGTTCTCGACTTTGGTCGCGTCCACGTCGATACAACACACCTCATGCCCCGCGTCGGCCAGCACCGCTGCCTGCACCAGACCCACATAGCCGATTCCAAATACAGTTACATTCATTTCAATCTTCCTTTAAACAAGCTCGAGGCGGCCATAGCGGTCTTCAAAGCGGATGATGTCGTCCTCGCCCAGGTACGAACCCGATTGGACTTCAATCAGCTCCAGCGGGATTCGCCCCGGGTTTTCGAGGGAGTGCACAACGCCAATGGGGATGTAGGTGGACTGGTTCTCGGTCAGCAGCACTTGCTTGTCGGCGATTTGCACATTCGCGGTGCCGGACACCACGATCCAGTGCTCGGCCCGGTGGTGGTGCAACTGCACCGACAGCTTGTGCCCCGGCTTCACCGTGATCCGCTTCACCTGGTACCGATAGCCCTGGTCCACCGAGTCATATTTGCCCCACGGCCGATAGACTTCGCGGTGGCTGGCGCTCTCGATCCGGTGCTTTTCAGTCAGCTGCGCGACTATTTTCTTGACGTCTTGCGCGTGGTCCTTGGTGGTCACCAAAATCGCGTCGGCAGTCTCGACGACCACCACATCATTGATCCCTGCAACCGTGACCAGGCGGTGGCTGGCATGCACATAGCTGTTGGTGACGTCCTGCAGCAGCACGTCGCCCTGGGTGCAGTTCTGGTTCTGATCCTTGAGGCCCGCTTCCCACACTGAGTCCCAGGCACCCAGGTCGCTCCACGGCGAATCGAGGATGACCACCGACGCGATGTGGGTCTTTTCCATCACCGCGTAATCGATCGACACATTGGGTGCGTTCACAAAATCCACCTGGCTGAGCCGGGTGAAATCCTGGTCATGGGCCGCGTTGGAGAGGGACAGTTCCGCGGCCACCATGATCTCCGGGCTCAGGCGCTCCAGCTCGGCCTTCATCACCGAGGCGCGGAACATGAACATGCCGCTGTTCCAGAAGTAGTTGCCTTGTTCCAGGTAGCCTTGCGCGGTCGCCAGGTCGGGCTTTTCCACGAAGGCATCGACATGCGCGGCGCCGTCCACCGCAGCCGCTTGAGTACGGATATAGCCGTAGCCGGTCTCCGGCTTGGTGGGCACAACCCCGAAGGTGACGATCTTGCCTTTGTTGACTTCCACCTTGGCCAGCGTCAAGGCCGCATTAAAGGCTTGGGTATCGCCGATCACATGGTCTGCCGCCAGCACCAGCAGGATCGGATCGTCCCCATCCGCCAGCGCCGACAGGGTTGCCGCCGCAATCGCCGGGGCGGTGTTGCGGGCGGTCGGCTCAAGGAGGATTTTCTGCGGAATCACGTCCAGTGATCGACTTTGCTCGGCCACGATGAAACGGTGTTCTTCGTTGCACACAATAATCGGCGGGCTGACGGTCTCGCCCTCTATCGACAGGTTCTTGATGCGATCCAAGGTGGCTTGAAACAAACTCAAGTCACCGTGCAGCGCAATAAACTGCTTTGGTTTAAGCGCTCTTGAAAGCGGCCACAGGCGCGTGCCTGAACCGCCAGACAATATAACTGGGATCATAACGATTACTCGATGATTAAGGGCAATAAGAGCGGATTGACAAACAGCCGAAACTTAAGAAGTGAATGACTTCACATAACTGATCAAGCGGTCCCTTTCGGTAAAATCCAGTGAACTTTCGGCACTGCTGTAGTTAAGCGCCGAATCAATCGCCGAAAAGAACGCATCTTTATCATGGGCGATAAACACAGAGGGAAGGTCTGAAAAGTTTTCGGCGGTGTCGTACTGGTGATTATTGATGTGTTCACCGCGCCGACTGTCGCGCGGGACAATAACAATCGGTTTGCCCAGTTCAAGGGAGCGAATGATATTGCCCATGCCTGCATGGGAAACAATCACCTTTGACGCATTGAAGTTCTTGGAAAACAGCGGCTCGGCGATGGTCTTGTAAGCCGTAATGCGCCCCAGGTCATTTTCGTTATTGCCCACCTGGGCAACAATCGGGACCTGCGGGTTTGCATGACTCCACTCATGCAAGTAGCCGAGCATTCTTTCAAAGGGTGCTTGAGTGCCAACGCTGCAAAATATCATTTATACGATCCTCCCTTTATATTGGGCGCGGCTGTTTTGCGACAGCGTGGGCCACTGGGTCAGCAACTCATCGACAAAATACACAGCGATCCTGCCGGACAACGAGAGCTTCTTGGGATTGGCAATGCTGTCGATCCACAGGGTCTTTTTGCCCATCAGTTTTCCCGCGACCAGCCCCAGCAAACCCGGTGCCGCCCCGGTGGAGATCACGTACCTGGCCTTGCTGCGGTAAACGATCGCAAAGATCTGGCAAAAGCCCTTGATGATCTTCAACGGTTCACTGCGATTAAAGTCCGGGACTTGCGCGAAGGCATGGGTTGGATACTGCGAGCCAATGCTGATATCCACGGTGGCGATGGTAACTTTTTGACCGTCGAAGGCAGGCAGCAACTTGCTCATTTGTACCCAGTGCCCACCTCCAGAACAAATCAATAAAACATCACTTGATTGACTCATGACGGTTCCCTTCCTGTCAGGTGTAATAGACATCATTAAATAGTGGCGGCAGTTCTTAACAGTTGGGCCTGGCCTTTCCAGCGGGTTATTCGCTTGGCTTTGAGCAAGGCCGATTTCTCTTTATAGGTTTCTTGATTGGCGATGAGCTGCGCGATGCCGGCCTTGATGGACAGCGGGTCCAGGGTGTCGACAAACACCGCCGCCTCGGAAAACAACGAGCGCAGTACCGTGGTATTCGAAAGCGCCATCGGCCTGCCGGCGCTGACCGCTTCGTTGGCCACGCTCAGTTGGACGTTGTCGCGGGTGGTCAGGCCGAGCACCACATTCGCGTGGCACAGCAGCTGTTCAAAGGTCGCCTTGCTGAGGAAGCCGGTCAGCTTGATGTTCTCGGGGAGTGACGCCACGAGCTCCTCGGAGAGCTTGCCCTGATGCTTGCCGGTGATCAGGAAGTCGACACCGGGCATTTCCCGGGCGGCGTTGATCACGATCTCGATCGGTTCATCGATATCAAACGAGCACGGAAACAATACATAGGGTGTCTCGCGCTCACTGGCGGGCGCCGCGTGAAAGTCACACGGCAAGTCTTCCAGGATAAAGATATTGGTGTCCTTGACGCCCAGGCCGGCCAACTCTTCTTTGACTTTAAAATTATGAACGACGACGGCATCGATTCTATTCAACAGCGCTACCGTGCCCGGAAAGCCTATCCATTGTTTGCGCAACAGGCTGTTGTGGGCATCGGCGATAATCTTCAGCCGGCGGTTGAATATAAACTTGTAGGCCAGTGCTATATGCAATACCGGGCTCGGCGGCAACTGCACCCACAGCACGTCAGGCGAACCGGCCAACAGGGTCTTCAGGGTTTTAAACGACTTGATCAAGTAATCCAGCGGCCGCGCGGATTTCTTCTTGAACTGGTTGGGCAGATGCAGAATGTCATACGCCCAGTATTGCTTCATGGTATCGGCGCGTCGTTGATAGCCAATCCATGCAATCATTAATGATTTCACGTCAGAGTCCTGCATAAATAAAGGTGGGGCCAGTGAGATTGCTTACACTGCAAACCAGATCGGAAAGTCGGCGTTGTATCGAATAGTGTTGTTTCTGAAGCGGATATGTTTGGCCGGATTGCCACCCACGATCGAATACGCTGCAACGTTGCGCGTGACCACACTGCCCGGATAAACAACCGCGCCTGTTCCGATGGTGACGCCTGGCATCACCATCACATTGGGAAAGATCCAGGCATTGTCTTCAATCAACACCGGCTTCCCCACCAGGCAACTCATGGGGTCATCAATATCGTGGCCCAGCGTATAAATCCGGGTGTTATGGGAAATATTGACGTTGTCGCCGATGCGGATGCCCGCCCGGTTATCCAGGTAGCAGTCGTAATTGACCGTGCAGTTTTTCCCGACCGAGAAGTTGCCGAAGGAGAAAAACACCACGTTGCGGTGGATCGTGGTCCGGGCGCCCACCCGGCATCCGGTTGCCCGGAGCAACGCGCGTCGCAGATTGAAAAACAACGCCAGGCTGAGCAGCGTATTGAACAGCGCAACAGCGGCCTTCTTGATGTTCAGCTTCAGGTTCTTCATCTACTCGCCCTGCCCTGAAGTATCCGTTACGCGCTGTGAACTCATCACAAAATTCCTGAAGCGGATATTGGTACTCACCGGCGTGGCGAAAGACGGGTTATTGCCACCGAAGAACGTCGAAAACAGCAAGCCGTCGATGGTGATCTCCGGCGTGTCTCTAAACGTCAGCCCGGTTTCCGAGTGCACCAGCTGGTTGTCGTACCAAATGGAAATCACACCGTCGGCCTGCCCCGGCGTATTCAACTTCACCAGTTGCTCCAACCTGTGCCATTGCCCCACCGTAAAGATCCAGGAACCCAACCCGACTGCCGTGCCCCAGGTTTTACTGGTGGGCAAATACGCGTAAATGGCGCCGGCGCCCTTTTCTTTCCAGATGTAGCGCGTGGAAAAGCCGTCATGGCCGTTCGGTATCTTGCCGCCCGTATTGCCGGTGCCACCGTAGAGGCCCGGGAGCTTGCCGCCTTTTACAAAGTCGAAATTCCTGTCGAACTTCAACTCATAGGTCAGTACCAGGCATTCCCTGCCCGGTTGCGGCAATGGGGATTTGAATTCAATGCCGCCGTAGGGCAACCCAAGGCGCACCATCGAACCCGGGTCATAGGAGCCGGCCGGAAAATGCACGGCAATGTCCTTGATCTTTTGGCTGTAGGCCTTGTTCGTCAGATTGGCCCTGCCCTTTATGCTGCTTTGCGCCTGGGGCCCGTCGGCCATCTGCGAAACGTCCGGCAGTGACGGGTAGATGTTCTTGATGCCTGGCTCGCAACGGTCGTTCAACTCAGATGCGCCGCTGGCAGCCACCTGCAGGGCGAACGCCACAATGAGTAGCGTCGAGGCTGTCTTTTTCACGTCGGTTGCCCCTCCACTTTATTTTTCATCGACCCATTTCAAAAAGTCGTCGACCGCTTTTTGCGCAAGGGAAGAACGCTGGGCGATCTCCTGCTTGAGGTGCTCGGCCATTTGCGCCTTGGATTGCCGGAATTCGCTGATGGTGGCCTTGATCACCTCAGGGTCTGGGGTGCTGACCAGCCGGGTGCCCTGCGGCAGCATTTCATGGACTTTTTTCAGCTTGTTTTCGATTTCAACCGCGATGGTGGGAAAGCCCAGGGAAGCCGGCAGCAGTACACCGTGTGCACGGGCGCTGATGATCACGTCGGACTCGACGATCAGTTTCGCCATGAAGGTTTCTGGCGTATCGCCCGCCGCGTCCCAGCACAACCATTCGAACGTGTGGTACTTGTCGATCAGGTGCTGGTCACGTTCCTTGTACAGCGAGACCAGGCGTACCTGCTCGCCACGCTTGGCGAGCTCATCCGCGGCCTGGACCATCGCCTTGATGAACTGTTGCCCGTTCGCGTCATGGGGCCAGTCGCGCAGGATGAAGGACAGGTACTTGCCCTTCCTGAGGCTGCCGACTTCCAGGTCTTTGCTGGAGATCCACAGGTCGGAAAGCAGGCTGGGGTCGGTGTACACCTCGACGTCGGACTTTCCGAAGGCCTTGCAATGCTGCTGGCTGGTACCGTCCCGCACGGAAATGTAGTCACAGCGATTGATCACGCTGACGGCGCGGGTCAGCAGCTTGCCGCCGCCATCGAAGGGGCCCAGGCCAATGCAGAACGCTGCCAGGCGCCGGTGGAAATAGATCCTGTCGACACCACCGCGCAACCCGACATACAAACGCAGAAGCGTGGACTTCAGGTCGGTCTGCGCCTTGATGCTCTTGCACAGCTTCGCCACGATGCCCTTGTTGGCAGTCGCCTCTTTGGCCGGCGGGATGAACGAAAAGAACTGGCCCCCACCGCCCAACACCACCAGGTCAGCCTTGACCGGCTCCTTGATGTGCAGCCACTTGATACGCGGGTTGAAGTTCCTGGCGATCTGCGGATGATCGACACCCACCGCTATATCCGATTCCTTAAAGCGTTTTTTCAGAATATTGATCACGCATAGCATTAATACGTCATCACCCAAATTACCAGGACCGTATGCCCCCCGGATATATACTTTGCTGACATTCATGCTGGGCTTCCATTTTCCACGGGGTCATTAAACACGGCATTCAAGGCAAACGTTGTTGCGAGAATGTAGATAAATATCAGCGCCATGATCATTAATCGATACAGCACACTTTCGACATAGGCGCCTGATATGAAACTGATGAAAGGCAATGTCCACAAGATCAGGATCCTGGGAGATACGAGCAACTCCAGAGGTAATATCTTCTTGTAGACGAAATACGGCAGTCCCAGCAGGAAGTGAATAAACTGCGAACCGATAAATGCCTTGGCAATCCCGATTGCACCTTCTTCCCGAAGCCACAGTGCTCCGGCAATGAATAACACTCCCCATAGAATGTTACTCATCACACTGAACCAGGCCAGGTTCATCACGATCATCTTTCTTGAAATACCGGACTTGAATGCACTGAGCAGCGAACCCAGGATTACCAGGACTAATGTCACTTCAAAATCCCGTCCCAGGAAACTGCTGCCATACAGTTTGGCCAGCAACTCGGGGAACATGATCACCGGCTGTATGATCACCAACACCACCAGCCAGCCCGACAGAAAGTTCAAGGCGTCCAACTTGCGGCTTTTACCGCCCAGCGCGGCGGCCAGCATCGGCACCAGCACAGAGCCCAACACCACGGAAACATGGGAAAAGATCGCGTTCCATTGCATCGCGGCGGCGTACATGCCCAATGCGGCAAGGCCGTTAGTTGTTTCCGCCAGCAACTTGTTGGCGAACCAGTTCATCGGGGCGACCATCAACCCCGTCAGCAATACCGGCAGGCCAACCGACAGCACTGCGTGCTTTTCAGTCATTGCACCTTTGAAACTCAGCGTGGTATTTCGGGCCTTCAAAGTCTTCCAGCAGGCCAGTGCGCTGAAGAACACGATCAGCAATTGAGAACCGGCAAAGCCCAGCAGCGCACCATTGAGTCGCAACTGCTGGGTCAGGAAGTACGTCGCCGGAATCGCGACAATCGCAATGATTCCGTTGATGGTCGCGATTGTCCGGTATTGGCCCCAACCGGTCAGGCAGCCCTGGGTCCATCCCGACAGGATAATCAACGTGATGGTGCTCAATACGATCAGCGATGCAGCGCTGAGGCTGTCTGCCCCCAGGATAACGCTGGAGAAAAAGTGCGGGAAAAACAGCGCTGTCCCGATGATCATCCCGCTGAACACAACCGAGAACAGCAGCGTCAGCGCGATGCCCCTGCCGGTCTTCTCGGGGCAGGTCTCCTTGAACTGCCCGATATGCTTGGCCGTCGCCGTAGTGGTGGCTTGGGCGGCGACGTTGGCAAGCATCACAATCGCGCTCTGGATCAAGCCATACTCGCCAAACGATTGCGCACCCAATACCCGGGCAACCAGGATGCCGGTGATGACCACCGACACTTTGGTGGCCACGGCAGAAACGAAACTCCATGCCGTACTGGACACGAACTTTTTCAACAGTGTGCTGTTCATCCGGCATTCACCTGCAAGGGTGTGGTTATCAGCGGCTGGCCAGGCTTGAGGATCTTTTTGCGTTGCCTGGCGGTGTGTTCGGAACAGACCCGCAGCACAATCGCGCCATACGCGATACCGATGGCGTACGGCTGATAAGGCGTGGCCGAGACAACGAACATCACCCCCAGAAAGATGGCGATCGAAACCGCCACCCGGCTGTTCATGTGCTGGGTAATCGAGGTAATGAACACGTACAGCAAGTACACGCCGATCAGCCCGTACTTAACGAAGTAGGTTAGGTAGGCACTGTCGATATTCGAGTTCTTGTCATCGAGGCCACGGTACTCGAACCAGGGAATCTCGAACGGCGTGCCCGCGCCCAGTCCCACAAAGTAATGCAGCGGGTTCATGCCGCGGATCAACTCCAGCGCCGGGCTGAAGCGCGTGGCCAATTGGGCGGCCATGCCTTCGGACGACAAACCATCATTGATTCGATCAGCCCCGATCATATTGCTGATGCCAATGAACGCCATCAGCACCACCGCCCCGGCCAGGGCAACGCCTATCATGCGGGCCGGCCGGGTGTATTGGTGGATGATGATCGCCGCAAACACCGAGACAAAGATGAAGCGAGAGTTGGCAATGAACAAACAGATGAATGAAGTGGCCAGGCAAATGCTTGCGAGCTTGTTCCTGTGTTCGAACAGCCGTGGGTCTATGAAGTAATAAATCAGATAGGCCACGGCGGCGTACGTACCGCCGTCCAGGTAGCGGTAGGCGTTTTCTTCATAGTAGACGTCTTGAAACTTGTACAAGCCCAAGCGTAACCAGGCAATGTCCAGCACATTGAAGGCGGTCATCGCGATCAATAGCAGGAGCACTGTCTGCAACTTCAGCGTTTTTGCGGCAAGGGTCGCGATGTTCGAGAGCACGATAAATGACAGGATCATTATAAACGGCCGAACATCCTTCAACAGGTACTTGTTCGAGGACTCCAGCAGGCCGCAGGCGAGTAACACCACATACAGCCCGCACCCAAAAAGCAGGCCGCCCGGCACCGTCAATTGTTTCTTCTGTGTAGCCACCTGCCGGATCAGCAGTGCGCCCAGCCCGCCGACGATATAAAAGTCAAAGAAGTAGATACCCTTGAGCGAGATTATTTCGCTGTAGGAGTTACCCGTGGGAATAACAGCCAGCATTATCCCGAACACTACGATTGAGTATTTTGGATTTTTCGCCGCGAGCAAACCCGCTGACAGCGCGATAAGGGATAACAGGTAAAACATGGCTGGGTATTCTTTATGCTGATTTGAATTTGGCACGCTACCGCCCCAGGATTTTTCGTTCATTTCCTGAAAACGTGACCTCTATCCTGCAATTACAGTGGTGAATCAGCTCCGATCAGCCTGGTATTCGTACTGGTAATACCCGTAGTTGCCGTAGCCATATTTGGCCGACGCTTTCTTTTCAACGCCGTTGAAGATCGCGCCCCTGAGCACGATGCCGTTCTGGGCAAATCGGCGCATGGTGTGCTCGATCTCTTTTGCCGGGTTCAAGCCATAGCGGGTGACGATCAGGTTGGTCCCCGATTGCCGTCCCACGATGGCTGCGTCGGTCACGGCCAAGAGCGGTGGCGTATCCAGAATCACCAGGTCATACCGTTCGCTGACCTGCGCCAACAGCTCGGTCAGGTTGCGGTGCATCAGCAGCTCGGAAGGATTCGGCGGTATTTGCCCGCGGCTGATGATGTCGAGGTTTTCAACGCCGGTTTTGTGGATGGCGGATTCAAGGGTGCATTGATTGGAGAGGATGTCGGAAAGCCCATCCTTGGCCGGCACACCCAGCACTTTGTGCAGGTAGCCCCGTCGCATATCCACGTCAATCAACAACACGCGCTGCCCGGTTTGCGCGATGACGGCCGCCAGGTTCACCGAGACAAAGGTTTTACCCACCTCGGGGCTGGGGCCGGAAATCATGATCCGGTTATTCGGCGCCTCGAGCATCGCGAAGTGCAAACTGGTGCGCAAACTGCGCAAGGCCTCCACTGCCAGGTCCGTGGGGTGACTGATGGCCAGCAATGAAGAACCGGCATCGGCACGCCCACGCCCGCGGGTGATTTTGTCTTCTTCGACCTTTTGCAGCGTGCTGTACGGAATCGACGCGTACACCGGCAAGCCCAGTTGCTCGATGGCCTCGGGGCTTTCCAGGCCACGGTTCAGCGCCTTGCGCAGCAGTACCAGCGTCACCGCCAGGAAGCCGCCCAGCAGCGTCGCGATCAGCACGATGAGGATCTTTTTCGGCTTGATCGGCTTGAAGAAATTGACGTCTGCGGTGTCGATCAGGCGCACGTTGCCCACGGTGCCCGCGCGCATCACATCGAGTTCCTGGGACTTGTTGAGCAACTGGGTGTAAATGGCCGTGCCGACCTCGACATCCCGGGTGAGGCTCAGCAGCTCCTGCTGGGTGGAAGGCAGGCTCTCGACCCGGCTCGCCAGGCTCTGCTGCTTGCTGGTCAGCTCGCCGATCTGGGTCAGCAATGCGCGATACGCGGGATGCTGGCGGGTGAACTTGCGGTCCATCTCGGCCTGTTGCAGCTTCAGCTCGGAGATGCTGGTATCGAGGCCCACGATCTGGTCGAGAATCGCCTTGGTTTCCAGGGTGATGTCCACCGACTTGCTGCGGGTCTGGTATTCATTCAAGGCCTTCCCGGCTTTTTCCAGGTCCTTCTTGACCTCCGGCAGTTGCTCCTTGAGAAACGCCAGGCTTTGCGCCGCCTCAGCCGAGGTGCGCTCCACGTTCTGCCGCACGTAGATGGCCGCGATCTGATTGAGGATTTTGATCGCCTGGTCCGGCTCGGTGCTTTCCAGCGCCAGGCCGATCATGCCCGACTCCTTCCCTCGCTCGACCACATCCAGGTTCTCCTGATAGTCGAGGATGCTGGTCAGTCGCGCATTGCGGATCACCCGGAAACGCGTGCCGGGCTTGGCGCGCAGTTCTTCAATCTGGAATGCCACGCCATTTTGCTCGAACGGCTGCCCGGCCTCGCCGGCCGCCAGCACCTGGTCATCTTCATCCACCAGGGTGTAGTGCGCGTTTTCACCCACGGTCAGGGTCAGCTTCTTGCCCAATTGCCCGTCGGGCAGGTCCAGCTTGAAGATCTTCAGCGACTCGCCGCCCCAGGCGAAGCTGTCCAGGCCCAGCAGCGGCTCGGCGATTGCACCGGGGTTGGCCTTCTGGAAGCGGCGCGCCAGGAACTCACCCACCACCGGGAGGTACATCGGCTGTACGACGATATCGAGTTTCAGGTTGTCGACGGTTTTGCCAATCACGTAGCGGGACTGGATCAGCTCGATCTCGGTGGCCGACGGCGACTCCTTGCCCAGCATCCCGCCGATGTCCGAGAAGCCCAGCAAGTCGTTCTTTTTCGCTTCGACCTGCAGCAGGGCATTCGCCTGGTAGACCGGGGTTGCCAGCACCGCATAGGCGGCGCCAGTGACCATAAAGGCACCGGTCACCGCAGCGATCAGCCATTTATGGTCGATCAGTGTTCCAAACAGACCGAGGAGATCAATCTCCCCGTTATCGTCTTCCTGTACGGTGACTGCTGGCGTTTGCTGCATAAGTCGGATTCTTAGCCTTTATTTCGATTCAAAAAGTAGTGGCGATCAGCGTGCGAGACGCTGCGCCCATGCGTTTACAGCTTCTTCGATCAACGCATAAGCGTGCACAAACGCGGCCTTGCCTTGACGGTACGGGTCGCTGATCTCTCGCTCGTTTTGCCATTTGCCCAGCAGCAAGACCTTGCCTCGTGCCTCGGGCGCCATGCTGAGCACGGCATTGATGTGCTGTCGTTCCATGACCAGGATCAGGTCGGCTTCACTGATCGCCTGTGGCGCCAACTGGGTGGCCTGGTGCTTGTCGGCCGGATGACCGTGGGCTTCGAGTACCGCACGGGCGGTGGTTTCAATCGGCTTGCCGACCAACGCGGCAATACCTGCAGAACTGATCTTGATATCGGAGCACGGGAGTGCGCCACGCAAAAGACTTTCCGCGGTGGGACTACGGCAAATATTGCCAATACAGACAATCAACACTCTTTTAAACAAGGCACTATCCCCGGGCCATCCATTACCCCATGAAGCAACCTCTTCAACTTCATTACTTCACGGCAGTATTTATTAACACGTAACCCTTACTTCCCCCAAAATTATCTCCGGACGAAAAATAACAACCACCGCCTTCAACCCGACAATTTATAACATTCATTACTTCGTCACTCCCATCGGCTTTAAATTACAGCCTTGTCACGTATCGCCTTATATAGGAAGAGGAACTCCCATGAGCGCAAATGCCAACAAAGCCTGGTACCTGGTCCAGTGCAAATCCCGGCAGGACGAGCGCGCCGAGGAGCACCTCCAGCGCCAGGGCTATACCTGCTTCCGGTCTACCTATAAACGCGAACGGCTGTTGAAGGGCCAGCGCAGGACCACCCGTGAATCGTTGTTTCCCGGTTATCTGTTTATTCAAATGAGCCAGCAGGACAGCTGGAGCTCACTGCGCTCGACCCGCGGTGTGTCGCGGGTGGTGGCATTCGGCGCGCACCCGTTGCCCATCAGCGACACGCTGGTGGACGAACTCCAGGAGCGCGACCACCAGGCCGTGGTGAGCGCCCTGTTGCAGCCCGGCGAAAGCGTGCGCATCAATGAAGGGCCGTTTGCCGAACTTGAAGCGGTCTTCCTGGCCATGGACGGTGAGGAACGGGTGGTGTTGCTGATGAACTTCCTGCAACGGGAACAACGCATCAACTTGCCATTGGCAGAAATCAGCCGAGTGCAAAGAAGTGACTGATAGCGGCGCTGAACAGACGAGAAATAACATTCAACTTAATAACAGACTAAAAATAACATCCGCTTACTTTTTCACCTCTTGAGAATAAAGTAATACGTGAATTAACAGCGAGGGACGGCCATGAAAAGTTCAAAGCTATTGGTAGAGCGTATCGGCCTGTTTCCTTCTTCGGGAAACATTCACGTCAAGGTTAATAGTTCAACCACCGTTGTAGAACGCATGCAGGTGTTATACGCCGGCCATTCCCTGGACAGTGACGAATCCTGTACCGGGCTTTCAATGGTGTTCGCCGACTGGCGCTTCAAGTTGCAGGTGAGCAATCCCCTGTCCATCTGCCTGTGCGTGGAGAGCCGCGGCGACAGCCACCTGATGCAAATGAAGACGGCCGAACTATTGGCGAATATTTCCTGCACCGAGGAGCGGCCATGAGCATTTATGAGGATCTGAAACGGGCCTACGCCTTGAAAAGGCTGACGAACACGTTTGAAGGTTTCGTGGGCCTGGCACCGCACGAACAACTGCCGGCGGAGCAATATGCGCGCAACACCCGGATCATGTCCCACTGGCTGGATCAGTTGCGCGGCAACTCACCGCAGGACATAACCGACACGCTGTTCAAGCAGATGAAGCGTTCGCAGCGCCGTGGCGATGCCCGGCGCTTCAATTGCCAGACGGTCCTGCTGGAGCTGCTGGTGGAAAGTAACCTGGCCCTGGACCTGGCCACTTACTCGGCGTTCAACTGCATGGAAGAGGCCCGCCAGGAAGGCTCCTGATGGGCCTGGTCGGCACCTGATACGGCCACTGCCACATGGTTGAGCAGCTTCTCGGCGTTGTACTTGGGTGCCATCGCACTTAACAACAGGATCACCATTCCCCCTCCGATTAACGATGGGGAAACCCGCACTTCAACCACCTCAAGGCGCCATAGAAACGCCAGTGCCGCCATGCCGCCCAAAAAGCCACCGGCCAGTGCTTCGTTGAGTGGGTGAATATAGGGTGCCACGCAATAGGCACTGAACCAGCCGGCGATCAACATCCCGGCGATAGCTGCGGGCCAGCGCCACTCGGGGTTGACCCGGCGCGCCACCAGGCTCATCGCCACGGGCACCATCAACGACGTATTCATGGCGTGACCGCTGAGCACCGCAATATCCAGCTGTTGGAGCGCCACGCCCCAGCCCTTGAACAGCAACTTGCTGAACGCCACGATGGAATAGGTGCAGGCGATGGTCATCAGCCACCACTTGACCGCCTGGGGCCGGGAATACCAGAGCCAGACGGCGATCACCACTGCGGCCGGAATCATGACGGTGATACCGCCATATTGCGCCAGTTCTTCCCGTATCAAGTGCTGTTCCCTACCCGCAAGTTTTTCCCGGACCCATGAGACCTCAGGTCCGGGCAAAACACAACGACTTCAGGGCGCGCCAGCCAGCGATTGCGGCGAAAACACCTCGGTATCCGTCAGTTTCCGTACCTCTACCCGGTGCGGGAAAATCTTCCTTTCCACAAACAAATCATCCACCTGCTGCAACGCCTGCACATCCCGCTCCTCTACCGGCAGCAGCGACTCATCACCCCATGTGCGCAGCAACTGTGAAACCTTGAGCGGGATATCGTTGACCGTGGCAAACACCCGTGCGTATTCCTCGGGGTTCTGCTGCGCCCATTCAAAGGCCTTGGCGAACCGCTGCAAAACGTCACGCAACGCCTGGCGCTTGAGCGGGTCGCTGAGCACTTCATCGGACGCGGTAATAAACGTCAGGCCGGTATTGATGCCCTCCCCGCTGATCAGCACCCGCGCGCCCTGCTGTTCGGCGAACGCCTGGTACACCCCGAAGGTCGCCCAGGCTTCGATCTTGCCGGCGTTGAACGCAGGTAATGCATCGGTGGGCAGCACGAAGCCGACGTTGACGTCCTTTTCATCCACGCCGGCATTCGCCAGGGCGCGGATCAGCAGGTACTGGGAAATGCTCCCACGGGCCGACGACACCACCACATTGCGTCCTTTCAGATCGGCCACGCTGTAGATCGGTGAATCGGGCGGCACCAGGATCGCAATGCTGCGCGCCTGACTGCGGCGCACCGCAACGATACGCAGCGGCGTGCCTCCGGTGGCAGCCGCCAGCACCGGCGTATCCCCGGCCGGGCCGAGGTCCACGGCGCCGGCGCGCAAGGCTTCGAACAGCGGCGCGGCGCCCTGGAAGTTGGCCCACTGGACCTTGTAGTCGATGCCATCCAGGGCGTGGGCGGCCTCCACCACCGTGCGCAAGCCCTTGGCCTGGTCACCGAGGATCAGGGTCACACCCGACAGATCCGATGCTGACTTCGGCGCTTCAGCGGCTTTGTCGCAACCGCCCATCAGCAGTGCAGCCGCCAACAGGCAAAGGGTTCTGAATTCAACCATGGGCAAACCGCCTGACGCTGGCGTTCGCAGGCTGGGCGGCCGGGGCGTCCACTTCAACCCCCAACAGGCTCAGCAAGCGCGCGCGAATCGCCTGGAAACCGTCCTGGCCGGTATCCCGTGCACGGGGCAGGTCGATGCGCAGTTGCTCGGCAATCTTGCCCTCCGCCAGCACGATCACGCGGTCGGCCAGCAGGATCGCTTCGTCGACGTCGTGGGTCACCAGCAACACCGCCGGCGTGTGTTTGCGCCAGAGCTCGATGATCAGGCGATGCATCTTGATGCGGGTCAGCGCATCCAGCGCGGCGAAGGGTTCGTCGAGCAACAGCAGCTTGGGCTCGCGCACCAGGCCGCGGGCCAATGCCACGCGCTGGGCCTCGCCGCCGGAGAGGGTCGCCGGGTACGCCTCCAGCCGATGGGCCAGCCCGACTTCCGTCAACGCCTGCACCGCACGGGCCTTGGCGTCGGGAACCCGCAGGCCGAGAATCACGTTTTTCCAGGCGCGCTTCCACGGCATCAGGCGCGGCTCCTGGAATACCGCCGCCCGAGCCTTGGGCACGCGCAACTGGCCGCTGTCGATGCTGTCCAGGCCCGCGAGGCTGCGCAGCAAGGTGGTCTTGCCGGAACCGCTGGCGCCCAGCAACGCAACGAACTCCCCCGGGGCGATATCCAGGTCCAGGCCGTCGATGACCCGCTGCTGGCCGAACTGGCGCACCACATTGCGCAACTGCACCGGTGCTGTTGAAGCTTCGAGAATCGACATGTCAGTTCCTCACAAACGATGGGCGCCAGGCCAGGGCAAAACGTTCCAGGGTGCGGATCAAGCCGTCGATCAGCAGGCCCAGCACGCTATAGATCAACAGGCAGATCACGATCACGTCGGTGCGCATGAAGTCGCGCGCATCACTGGCCAGGTAGCCGATACCGGCGGTGGTGTTGATTTGCTCGACAAACACCAGGGCCAGCCAGGAGATGCCCAGGGAATAGCGCAGGCCGACAAAAAACGAAGGCAACGAGCCCGGCAGGATCACGTGCCAGATCAGCTCGCGACGGTTGAGGCCGAGGGTGTTGGCGGCCTCGATCAGTTTGGGGTCGATGTTGCGGATGCCGGCGAACAGGTTGAGGTACACCGGAAAGGTGGTGCCGGTAACGATAAGTGCGATCTTGGTGAACTCGCCGATGCCAAACCAGAGGATGAACAACGGCACCAGTGCCAGGGAAGGAATGGTGCGCAGCATCTGCATCGGTGAGTCGAGGATTACCTCGCCGCGCTTCGACAGGCCGGTGATCAACGCGGCCACCACCCCGATACTCACGCCGATGCTCAAGCCCAGCAGCGCCCGTTGCAGGGACACCAGCAGGTGCTTGCCCAGCTCTCCGGAGACGATCATTGCCCACAGGGTGCCGCCAATCTGAGACGGCGCGGCGATGATCCGTGCCGGGATCAAGCCCAGCTCGGAGGCCAGTTCCCACAGCAACAGCAACACAATCGGGCTGACCAGCCGTAGCAACACATCGGGGGTGCGCCAGTTGCGCAGCCAGCGCGGAATCAAACGGGATGCAACGCCGGCTTGACCCTCGGCCTTGTCGACGGAAAACGAACTGGCGTTAAGGGACTTTTCAGTCATCGGGCTTCCTTCCTCATCAAGAACACGGCCAGGAGCGCCGCTGCGGTTTCATGCTATTCGCATAAAAAACCTCAGTGAAATTCTATTTGGGAATAACTTAATACGATTAAAATGCGCATTACTGATAACGATCTAAAACTATGATTCTGTATTTTTATAATTAGGATAGAACCAATCGGCATTTTACAGGCCCGGGTGCGGCCCCTATTTTCGATAGCAGCTTTATTCCTGCCCTCAACAAGGACTGACCATGAGCATCGAATTTATCGGCTATATCGGCGGCCACCACGCCTCCGAGATCCACCCTCGCAGCGGCCCGACCTTGCAGCCCGACTACGTGGAGACCGTGGCCCGCGCCCACGAAGAGGCCGGCTTCGACCGCGCGCTGGTGGCCTTCCATTCCAACAGCCCGGACAGTACGTTGATCGCTGCCCATGCGGCCAGCGTGACGAAAAAGCTGCAGTTCCTGATTGCCCACCGGCCCGGCTTCGTCCAACCCACCCTCGCTGCGCGGCAGTTCGCCACGCTGGATGTGTTCAACGGCGGGCGCACCGCGGTGCACATCATCACCGGCGGCGACGACCGTGAACTGCGGGCCGATGGCAGTCATATCGACAAGGATGAGCGTTATGCGCGCACCGACGAGTACTTGAGCGTGGTGCGGCAGGAATGGACCAGTGAAAAGCCCTTCGACCATCACGGCACTTACTACCGGTACGAGGGTGCGTTTTCGACGGTGAAGTCACCACAGCAGCCGCATATACCGTTGTATTTTGGCGGGTCTTCAGCGGCGGCCATTGCGGTGGCGGGCAAGCATGCGGATGTGTATGCGCTGTGGGGTGAGACCTACGAGCAGGTGAAGGAAGTGGTCACCCAGGTGCGGGCTGAGGCGGCCAGGCATGGGCGTACGGTTCGCTTCAGTTTGTCGTTGCGGCCGATTCTGGCAGAGACTGAAGCGCTGGCTTGGGAGCGTGCGGACAGCATCCTGGAGCAGGCGACGGCGTTGGCTGAGAAGAATGGGTTTGTGAGGCGTGAACCGCCGAATGAGGGGTCGCGGCGGCTGTTGGCGGCGGCGGCCCAGGGGTCGCGGTTGGATAAGCGGTTGTGGACCGGGATTGCGGGGTTGCTGGGGGCCCAGGGTAACTCTACATCGCTGGTGGGTACGGCCGATCAAGTGGCCGAGGCGTTGCTGGATTATTACGACCTGGGTATCACGACGTTTTTGATTCGTGGGTTCGATCCGCTCAATGATGCGATCGATTACGGCAAGCGGCTGATTCCGCTGACCCGGCAGTTGGTGGCTGAACGGGAACGCCAGGCGGCGGAAAAAGTCGCCTGAAACCATCTGAAGGAGCTGCCCACGCAGCTCCCGCAGAGAAAATCGCTGATTGCATCCAACCCTCTCGCCACGCTAAAGTTGAGAATAATTATCAATCACTAGCTGGCACCTGCATTCCATGAACAACCGCAGCAGTTTCGAACAGGACGTCGAACACCTCTACCTTGCACACAGTGGGTGGTTGAAAAACTGGTTGCGCAAACGCCTGCACGAAACCGCCGATGCCGATGATCTTGCCCAGGACACATTCGTGCGAATCATCGGTGCGCGGCGTCCGGTCAATGAATTGCGCCAGCCCCTGGCCTACCTTGCCACCATCGCCAACAGCCTGCTGATCAACCGCTGGCGCCGCCAGGCAGTGGAGCGCGCTTACCAACACGTGTTGGCCGAGCAACCACAAGCGCTGGAGATATCGCCGGAAGACAAATACCTGCTGATCGAAACCCTGGTGGAGGTCGATGAACTGCTGCATGGGATGCCCGCCGGCATGCGCGAGATCTTCCTGCTGTCGCAGCTCGACGGGCTGACCTACAAGCAGATCGGCAGCCAGCTGGGCCTGAGTGTGGACAAGGTGCAAAAGTCCATGAGCAAAGCGTTCGCCCTCTGCTATGCCAGCCAGTTCGAGTAAGCGCCGTGTCGGTTCAGGATCATCAGGAACACCCCATCCCCGAATCCGTGCGTGACCAGGCTGTCGCCTGGTTCACCCTGGCGCAATCGGGTGAGATCAGCCCCCAGCAGCAGGAACAGTTGCAACAGTGGCGCCAGGCCGACCCCCAACACGAACGCGCCTGGCAACGCTTCACCACCCTCACCCAACAGTTGCAACGGCGCAGCCAGCAACTGAGCACCCCGCTGGCACGCCAGACCTTGCAACAGACCCGAACCCTGGAGCGTGATCGTCGCCAGGTGCTGAAACTCCTGTTGGGTGCCGGCTTGTTGGGCGGTACCGCCTGGCAGGCCAGTGACAGCTTTTGGGTACAAAGCGCCCTGGCCGATTACCACACCGCAACCGGCGAACGCCGCCACCACACGCTGAGCGACGGCACACAAATCTGGCTTAACACCCGAACGCTGCTGGATGCGCAATACGATACCCAGGAACGCCGCCTGACCCTGCGTCAAGGCGAAGTCGACATCCTCACCGCCAGCGACCCCGCCGGGCGCCCCTTGCTGGTGTACACCGCCGAAGCGCGCCTGCAGCCGTTGGGCACGCGGTTCACCGTACGGCGCGAAAACGATGGGCACGGAACCCTGGTGTCCGTCAGCAGCGGCCGGGTCGCCGCCAGCCTCAAGGCAGGAGGCGAGGCGCTGGTGGTAGACGCCCACTCACAGGCCTGGATCAGCAGCACTCGCGTCTACCCGGCACAACCGGCCAACCTGAACGATACGGCATGGATCGACGGATTCATCGTGGCCGAACGCATGCGCCTGGAGGATTTCGCCCAGGAACTGGCGCGGTATCTGCCAGGCATTTTGCGCTGCGAACCGGCGGTCGCCGACCTGCGACTGAGCGGCTCTTACCCGCTGAACAATCCCGGGCAGATCTTCTCGATGCTTGAACAGAGCCTCCCGGTGAAGGTGCAGCAGCGCACGCGTTATTGGGTCACCCTCACCGCGCGGTGAGCCTGCCATGAAAATAAACTGAAAAAAGCCGCAGGTTTTTCATTCTCGTTTGGCTTATGGGCGACTCCCGCTCATTGCAGTGGCGGGAAAGCCCTCCCCTGACTCCGGAAACCTGCCATGAAAGACCGCTCCGCCCCTCGCCCACGCAGCAGCAATCATCGCTGTGCATCAACCCTCAGCCTGGTCCTGTTCAGCGGCGCGGTACTTGCGCAAAGCGTGCTCGCACCGGTAGCCCTGGCGCAAACGGCAGACAGGCAGATCCACTTCGCAGTCGGCGCAGGGCCGCTGGACCAGGTGTTGGGCCAGTTCGGATTGCAAGCAGCCATTGCGGTGTCCGCCAACGCGAGCCTGACCGCCGGCAAAAAAAGTCCGGGCCTCGAGGGTGCCTACACAGTAGCCCAAGGCTTTGCGAGGATCCTGGCGGGCAGCGGTTACACCGCCGCGCTGCAAACCAACGGCAGCTATGTGCTGGTGCCCGAGGCCGACAGCACTGGTGCCCTGGAGCTCGGCGCCACCAACATCAATGCCACGGGGCTGGGTGCTACCACGGAAAATACCGGCGCCTACGCCACAGGCTCAATGCAGACCGCCACCAAGCTGCCGCTGTCGCTGCGTGAAACGCCGCAATCGGTGACCGTCATCACCCGTCAACGCATGGACGACCAGGGCATGCGCAGCCTCGACGATGTGGTGCAGGCAACCCCAGGGCTGCGCATGTCCGCAGCACGGCCGGCCAACAGTGAGTATTTCTCCCGCGGTTTCCCCATCAACAACCTGATGTTCGACGGATTGCCCACCACCTACAACGCCGACTGGGTCGCCGCTGCCGACATGGCGCCCTACGACCACGTGGAAATCGTGCGCGGCGCCACCGGTCTGATGCAAGGCGCCGGCAACCCGTCCGCGGCGATCAACATGGTGCGCAAGCGACCGACGCGGGAGTTCCAGGCCAGCGTCACTGGCAGCGCCGGCAGCTGGGACAATTACCGCTCCGAGCTGGACGTGTCCGGCCCCCTCAACGACAGCGCCAGCGTGCGTGGACGGTTTGTCGGGGCGTACCAGGACAAGGACAGCTTCCAGGATTACGCCGGCCGCGAACGGGGGGTGTTCTACGGCATCAGCGAGTTCGACCTGAGCGACAGCACCACCCTGACCCTGGGAGCTTCGGATCAGAACGATAACAACAACATCAACTGGGGCGGGTTACCGGTCAACAGCGACGGCAGCCATGCCAACTTTTCCCGCTCAAAGACCTTTGGGTATAGCTGGAGCCACCAGGACATCGACAACAAAACCGTATTTGCCGAGCTGGATCACCGGTTCGACAATGACTGGCGCCTGCACCTGGCCGCGTCAAAGAACTGGTCTGACTTCGCGCTGACCGGTGCCGTACTGGAACACTACGGCGCCTACCAGCAGCGGGTGTTCAACCAGACCCGCAACTACGATCAGTCCACTTATGATGCCTACGCCAGCGGACCATTCAGCCTGTTGGGGCGCCAGCATGAACTGGTCGTGGGTGCCAGCAAGCGCCAACTCAAGACCAGCGGCAAGGGCGGCAACACCTTCATTCCAGTGGCCGACATCATCAACTTCAGCCCCCGCAGCGTACCCAAGCCCAGTGTTCCGGACAGCTACGACCTGAATGAAAAAGTCGACCAGGAAGGCCTCTACATCACCACCCGCTGGAGCATCACCGACCCGCTGAAAGTCATTCTCGGCGCACGCCTGGACTGGTACGACACCACCTCGATCTACAACCAGATCAATGACGGTTACTACACCAACAGCCAATACAAGGTCACCCGCAACCTGACGCGCTACGCGGGCGTGATCTATGAACTGGACGAGCACCACTCGGTCTACGCCAGCTACACCGACATTTTCATGCCGCAAAGCGAGGTCGCCAACGACAACTCGGTGATCAAGCCGATTGAAGGCAAGAACTACGAAATAGGTATCAAGGGTGAATACTTCGGCGGCGCGCTCAATGCCAGTGCCGCGCTCTTCCAGATCGACCAGGAAAACCGCGCGGCCTTGCTCGACAACCAGTCCCAGTGCGCACGCAGCAACGACGGTGTGTACTGCTACGAAGCCGCCGGCAAGGTCCGCAGCCAGGGTATCGACCTGGAACTGATCGGCGCCCTGACCCCTGATTGGCAAGTGGGCGCCGGCTACACCTTCGCCCAGGCCAAGTACCGCAAGGACGCCGATCGCACCAAGGAGGGCCGCCTGTTCGACACCGACCTGCCACGCCATATGTTCAAGTTGAACACCGTGTACACCCTGCCAGGGGAGCTGGATCAGTGGCGTGTCGGCGCCAACCTGTATGGCCAGAGCAGCATGTTCAACAAGGGCAGCAACTCAAGTTTCGGCCCCTACCATATCGAACAGGAGGCCTATGCACTGGTGGGATTGATGGTGGGCTACAAGGTCAATCAACACCTCGATACCCGGCTGAACGTCAACAACCTGTTCGACAAAAAGTACTATCAGGGCATCGCCAGCAACAGCACCTGGAGTCCGTATGACGTGTACGGCGATCCACGCAATTTCACGGTGACCGCCAAGTACAGCTTCTGACCCGACCTGCGGTGAGGGAGCAGCCTCTCTCACCGCATCGATCAGTTCTTGTAATCGGTATCGCTGCGCTCCAGCTGCCGAATCAACGCATTCCAGTGCCGCGCCACCCCCGGCCCATCCCCGCTCTTGAACACTTCTGCCTGCTTCTCCACCTTGGCCACCACCTCCGCCGGCGGAAAGATCAACTCGGCATTCCCCCCCGCCTGCGCCGCAATCTGGATATTGCACGCCCGCTCCAGCCCCTGCAGCTGCTGGAACGCATGCTCCACACTCACCCCCGCCGTCAGCAATCCATGGTTGCGCAGGATCATCACACTCTTGTCCCCCAGGTCCGCCACCAACCGCTCACGCTCATCCAGGTCAAGGGCCACACCTTCATACCCGTGGTACGCAACGCGCCCGGAAAACCCGATGGAATGCTGGGAGATCGGCAACAACCCGTCCTTCTGCGCCGACACCGCAATACCGTCCCGCGTATGCGTATGCAGCACGGCCTGCAAATCGTGGCGAGCCGCATGGATAGCGCTGTGGATCACATAGCCCGCATAGTTGATCCCCAGGCCCGTAGGGTCATCGACAATCGTGCCGTCGATATCCACCTTGACCAGATTCGAAGCGCTGATCTCATCGAACAACAGCCCGTAGGCATTGATCAGGAAATGCTCCTCAGGCCCCGGCACCCGGGCGGAGAAGTGCGTGTAGATGTGGTCGGTCCACTTGTACAAGGCCGCCAGCCGATAGGCCGCCGCAAGTTTAACGCGCACCTCCCACTCTTCCGGGGTAACCCGCTGGCGGACGTTGTTCGAGACACTGGAGATCGAGGTGACGCTGCTCATGGCAAAACTTCCTGGATGGCCTTAAGGACTTCCAGGCAAGCCTAGGGGATGACCAAAAATAATAAAAAGCACATTTTAATCTAAGCTAATTATTATTTTTTTTTATATCACGCCGCATTGCGCACCTTGTGCAACGACGCCGCCACCAGCTTGCCAAACGCGTCCACCGGCCCTTGCAGGTTGCCCAGGAAATGCGGGTAGATCAGCCACAGGTCCATCACCGGCTTGAAGTCCTTCAGGGGCATGGCCGCCAGTTGATCGCGATGGGCACTGCGCTCCAGCAGCGGGCGTGGCACCAGGCCGAGGCCCAGGCCGTCAGCCACCAGGCCCAGTTGCAGCTCGGTGCCGAAGGTCTCCAGGTTGACCCGCAACGCCAGGCCCTGGTCCGACAGGGTGCGTTGCAACCCGGCACGGAAACCGCAGCCATCCGGGTTCAGGATCCAGCCATTCTGGTACACGTCCGCCAGCTTGCAGGGCTTCTTCGGCAGTTGGGCCTTGGCACACACCACCACCAGTTCCATCTTGCCGATGGACTCGCCGACGATGTTGTCCGGGAAGATCTTGCCCGCCGGAAACAGCGCCGCCGCCGCGTCCAGTTCGCCGCGCTCGATCTTGCCCACCAGTTGGCTGCCCCAGCCGGTAGCCACCTGGGCCCGCAGCTCGGGGAATTCACTGCGCAGGTGCTTGAGGGCGTCCAGCAACACCACGTCGCCAATGGTCTGCGGCACCCCTAGGCGCAGCAGGCCGGTGGGCGGCGCGTCGGTGGCCACCAGTTCCCGCAGGGCGTCCATTTCCCGAAGGATCGAACGGCACTGTTCATACACCCGCGTACCGATCAAAGTAGGCTTGAGCGGCTTGGTGTTGCGGTCGAACAACTCCACCCCCAGCGCCTGCTCGAAGTTCTGCACGCGACGGGTAATGGCCGGCTGGGTCAGTTGCAGCGACTCGGCGGCATGGCTGATGGACTGGCAACGAATCACTTCGACAAAGGCATCGATATCGTCAATTTTCATTTGGGCCGCACATAGAGAACAGTCATTAAGATGTGTGAAAAGCATAGTTCCATAAACGGTGGCTGGATAGCCCAACCCCCGGATCGATAACGTCTAACGCTATTCAAACCGGTTCTAAATTACTTTCCGCTATAACCTAATCATTAAAAAATAGCATATTAACTATAAACATTATGCTTAGATAAACCCATCACCACGAACCACCCACGATGGAATTGTCATGACCCAGGCCCGACACCCGGAGAGACTCAGAGCATTCATTGGCGCCCTGGCGGAATTGATCGACGGCAACCCTCGCGAAGGCGACTTGCTGCACCGCGGCGGCAAGCTGCTGGCGCAACTGGTCAGCCACGATGACTGGCTGCCGGACGAGTTTGCCCAACCCGACCCCGAGCGTTATCAGCAATTCCTGCTGCACGCCGATTCGCGGCAGCGCTTCAGCATCGTCAGCTTTGTGTGGGGGCCGGGGCAGACCACGCCGATCCATGACCATCGCGTGTGGGGGCTGATCGGCATGCTGCGCGGTTCCGAGTATTCCCAGGGCTTTGAGCGTAACGCAGAGGGCACACTGGTCGCCGACGGCAAGCGCATCCAGCTGGAACCCGGCCAGGTGGAAGCCGTGTCGCCGAAGATCGGTGACATCCATCAAGTCAGCAATGCCTTCAGTGACCAGGTGTCCATCAGCATTCATGTGTATGGCGCCAACATCGGTGCGGTGCGCCGCGCCGTGTACCAGCCGGACGGCAGCGAGAAACTGTTTATCTCCGGTTATTCCAACGCTTTTCTCCCGAACATCTGGGATTTGTCCAAAGACGCCCTGTCCAAAGAGAGCCCTGCCCCATGACTGTATCGAACCGCAGCTTCGCCCAGATTCGCCAGGCCCTGCTGGACCGTGAAGAAGTCGCCCTTGTGGATGTGCGCGAGGAAGCGCCTTTCGCCGAATCCCACCCGCTGTTCGCCGCGAATATCCCGCTGTCGAAACTGGAACTGGAAGTGTATTCACGCATCCCACGCCGGGATACACAGGTGACGGTGTACGACAATGGCGAAGGCCTGGCACAGATCGCCGCCCAGCGCTTGCAGGCGCTCGGCTATACCGAGGTCAGCCTGCTGGAAGGCGGCCTGGACGGTTGGCGCAGCGCCGGTGGCGAGCTGTTTATCGACGTCAACGTGCCAAGCAAATCCTTTGGCGAGCTGGTGGAAAGCCAGCGCCACACACCGTCGTTGGCGGCTGAAGAAGTGCAGGCATTGCTCGACAGCAACGCCGACGTGGTGGTGCTCGACGCCCGCCGCTTTGATGAATACCAGACCATGAGCATTCCCACCGGCATCAGCGTGCCCGGCGCCGAACTGGTGCTGCGCGCCCGTGAGCTGGCACCGGACCCGGCCACGCGCATTATCGTCAACTGCGCCGGGCGTACCCGCAGCATCATCGGCACCCAGTCGCTGATCAATGCCGGCATCGCCAACCCGGTGTCTGCCCTGCGCAACGGCACCATCGGCTGGACCCTGGCCGGGCAGAAGCTGCAACACGGCCAGGCTCGACGCTTCGCGCCGACCTCGGAAGAACACCGCCAGATCGCCGCCAGGGACGCCCGCCAAGTCGCCGACAAGGCCCGCGTAGGCCGCGCCACCCTCGCCGACCTGCAACGCTGGCAGCAGGAAGCGACGCGCACCACTTACCTGTTCGACGTACGCACCCCGGAAGAATTCGAAGCCGGCCACCTGCCCGGCTCGCGCTCCACACCGGGCGGCCAACTGGTGCAGGAAACCGATCACGTCGCCAGCGTACGCGGCGCCCGGCTGGTACTGGTGGATGACGACGGCGTGCGGGCCAATATGTCTGCGTCCTGGCTCGCACAACTGGGTTGGGAAGTGCATGTGCTGGATGACCTGCAACCTGCGCACTTCAGCGAACCGGGGGCCTGGGTTGCCCCCGTCCCGGCGCCGCAACAGGCCGAACTCATCAGCCCGCACACCCTCGCCGAATGGCAGGTTCATGGCGACACCGCAGTACTGGATTTCACCGCCAGCGCCAACTACGTCAAGCGCCACATTCCCGGTGCCTGGTGGGCGTTGCGCGGGCAGTTGCCCGAAGCCTTGCGCAAGGTGCCTGCTGCCGAACGCTACGTGTTGACCTGTGGCAGCAGCCAGCTGGCGCGCCTCGCGGTGGCGCAAGTCGAAGCGCTGACCGGCAAGCCCGTGTTCCTGCTGCAGGACGGCACTGCCAGCTGGATCGCCGCGCAACTGCCGCTGGAGGAAGGCGAGACCCGCCTCGCTTCACCGCGCATCGACCGCTACCGCCGCCCGTACGAAGGCACCGACAATCCGAAGGAAGCCATGCAGGCCTACCTCGACTGGGAGTTCGGCCTGGTGGACCAGCTGGCCCGCGACGGCACCCACGGGTTTTATGTGATCTGAACACCCCCAGGAGCGAGTCCGCTCGCTCCTCTTCCCACTACCAGCCGACCCCTTCTCCAGGCGGAGGCGACTGAACGCAAGACCTAGCCTGGAGCCCGCCTGATGCGCTTTACCCTTGCCCTTTTACTGGCCGCCCTCACCCTGGGTGCGACTTGCCAGGCCGCCGACCTGCAGCCCCTGCGAGTGGCCAACCAGAAATCCACCATCAAGGCGCTGCTGGAAGTCGCCGGCGAAACCCGGGATGTGCCCTACGAAATCCAGTGGTCCGAGTTCCCCGCCGCCGCACCGCTGGGCGAAGCCCTCAACGCCGGGGCCGTGGACATCGGCGCGCTGGGGGACGCGCCCTACGTGTTCGCCCTCGGTGCCGGAGCACCGCTGAAGGTGGTGAGCATCATCCACGCCGAAGGCCGCAACACTACCGCGCTGATTGTTGCGAAAGATTCCCCGATCCACGATCTTGCCGACCTCAAGGGCAAGCGCATCGTCACCACCCGCGGCTCCATCGGGCACTTCCTGGCGATCAAGGCGCTGCGCAGCGCCGGCCTTTCCACCCACGACGTGCAGTTCATCTTCCTGCTGCCCAGCGAGTCACGGCTGGTGCTGGATAACGGCACCGCCGATGCCTGGTCGACCTGGGACCCCTACACCACCGTGGTCACCAGCCAGAGCCAGGCAAGGGTCCTTGCCAGCGGCAACAACCTGCTGAGCAATCACCTGTACCTCGCCGCCACCAGCAAGGCGATTGCCGACAAGCGCGTGCAGCTGGACGACTTCGTGGCCCGGGTCGACCGCGCCTACCGCTGGAGCAACGATCACCCGCAGGCGTTCGCCGCCGCCATGGCCAAAATCACCGGCTTGCCGCTGGAGGTGCACGTAGCCGTGGCCAACGCCACCCATATGCAACCGGTGGCGATTGACGACTCGGTGATCAGCGGCCTGCAAACCACCGCCGACATCTATCAGGACGAAGGCCTGCTGACCAAACACATCGACGTCTCCCAAGGCTTCGACAAAAGCTTCAACGCCAAACGTGCCCCGCTTACCCAGGCTTCCCGCTAAAAGGAGAGAGAACATGAGCAAACGCCAACTGAAACTCGGTGCCATGGTGCACGGCGTCGGTCACGGCTGGGGCGAATGGCGCCACCCGCAGGCGCAGCCCAATGCCAGCGTCAACTTCGGGTTCTACAAGCACCAGACGCAACTGGCCGAAGGCGCGAAGTTCGACTTCGTGTTCATCGCCGACAGCCTGCATATCCATGAAAAATCCAGCCCGCACTACCTCAACCGTTTTGAGCCACTGACCATTCTTTCGGCCCTGGCGGCCCTGACCTCGAACATCGGCCTGGTGGCGACCGTCACCGTGAGCTACACCGAACCGTTCCAGGTGGCGCGCCAGTTCGCCTCCCTGGACCACATCAGCGGCGGCCGCGCCGGCTGGAACGTGGTGACTTCGTGGCTCAGCGGCACCGCCGACAACTTCGGCAAGGCCGAGCACCCGCCCCACGCCGTGCGCTACCGCATCGCCAGGGAGCACGTGAATGTGGTCAAGGGCCTGTGGGATTCCTGGGAAGACGATGCCTTCGCCTACAACAAGCAAAGCGGCGAATTTTTCACCCCTGGCAAGCTGCATGCACTGGAACACAAAGGCGAATTTTTCTCGGTCAAGGGCCCGCTGAATATCGCCCGCTCGCGCCAGGGCCAGCCGGTGATTTTCCAGGCGGGCACTTCCGAGGACGGGCGCAATTTTGCCGCCGAAAACAGCGACGCGATTTTTGTCCATGCCGAGACCTTCGACGAAGCCAAGGCCTACGCCCAGGACTTGAAGAAACGCGCCCGCAGTTTTGGCCGTGATGCTGATCAGTTGTCGATCCTGCCGGGCATCCGGCCGATTGTTGGTCGCGACGAAGCCGAGGTGGAAAGCCGCTATCAGCAAGCTGTGGAGCTGGTGACCGTCGAGGACGCAATCGTCGCCCTGGGCCGCCCGTTCAACGACCACGATTTCAGCAAGTACCCGCTGGACGAACCCTTCCCGGAACTCGGCGACCTGGGCTCCAACAGCCAGAAAGGCGGCTCCGACCGCATCAAGCAACTGGCCCGCGATGAACGCCTGACCCTGCGGGAAGTGGCCCTGCGGTTCTCCCGGCCCAAGCGCGATTTTGTCGGCACCCCGGAGCAGGTCGCCGACGCGATCCAGACCTGGTTCGAAGCCGGCGCGGCCGACGGCTTCATCATCAATTCACTGCTGCCGGACGGCTTGCAGTACTTCACCGAGCTGGTAGTGCCGGTGCTGCAACAACGCGGGCTGTTGCGCAGCGAATACAGCGGCGCCACCCTGCGGGAAAACCTTGGCCTGGACGTGCCGGCGAACCGCTACAGCACCCCGTTCGAAACTCAACCAACGCAGATCGCCATCTGACCAGGGCACGACCATGACGAACACGATCAAACACGGACAGTTCAATCGTCGCGGCTTCCTGGGCGCCAGTTCGATTGCCCTTGGCGCCCTTGGCCTCGCCTCGCTGGTGCCCCGGGCTTTCGCTGCACCTGCGAAGCTCTCGGACCTGACCCTGGCCGTCGCCACCTACCGTGGCCAGGACTCGTACTTCACCGACGACGCCGGCACTTCCAACACGCCCTATAAAGTCGACTACGCCGAGTTCGCCGGCGGCAACCTGATCGTCGAAGCGCTGGCCTCCGGCAGCCTGGACATTGGCGGCATGAGCGAGATCCCGCCGATCTTCTCGATCCAGAGCCACCGCGAGCCGAAGCTGATTGCGGTGCTGCAAGGTGACGTGAATAACCAGGTGATCCTGATTCCCAAGGAGTCGAAAATTGAATCCATCGCCCAGTTGAAAGGCAAGCGTGTGGGCTATGTGCGCTCCACCACCTCGCACTACTTCTTGATCAAGGCCTTGAAGGAGCAAGGGCTGACCTTCAACGACATCACCCCCGTGGCACTCACGCCACAGGACGGTTTCAGCGCGTTCCAGAGTGGCCAGCTGGACGCCTGGGTGATCTACGGGGTGTTTATCCAACTGGCGAAATTCCGCAGCGGCGCCCGGGTATTGAAAACCGCCCTCGGCTACCTCTCCGGCAACTACCTGATCGGCGCCCGCCCCGCCGCCCTGGAAGACCCGCTGCGCAAACAGGCGATCCAGGATTACTTGCAGCGCCAGGCGCGCACGCTGGAATGGATGAACAACAACCCTGAGCCGTGGGCTGAAAAATCGGCGAAGTTGCTCGGTGTGGACAAGGCCGTGTTCCTCGACGTGTACAACAACCGCAGCCAGCCCTACAGCGTGATCGAGGTGAACGACCAGGCCATCGCTTCGCAGCAGGAAGTGGCGGACCTGTTCTTCAATGCCGGGGTATTGAACGAGCGGCTGGATGTCAGCCCGTTGTGGGACCGGCAGTTCAAGTTGCTGCCCATTTAGAAGACGAACACGATCCAGTGTGGGAGCTGGCTTGCCTGCGATAGCGGTGCATCAGATTGCATTTTCAGCGGCTGACACTCCGCTATCGCAGGCAAGCCAGCTCCCACATTGATCGGTGTACACCCATCCAGAGTGAACCGACCATGAGCCTTTCTTCTCAACCGTCACTGCGCTCCGTGGAAGTGGCCAATTTCGAAGCCTTGCTGGAGCGCCTCAGCGCCCAGCTCGCCGCCACTGCACACAGCGTTGATGAAAGCGGCACCTTCCCCCACGACAACTTCAAGCTGCTGCACGAACACGGCCTTGTCGCCCTGACCGTGCCCAAGGCCCTCGGCGGTGGCGGTGCCAACCTGAGCCAGGCGCGCAAGGCCATCAGCGCGATTGCCAAGGGCGAGCCGTCCACCGCGTTGATCCTGGTGATGCAGTACCTGCAACACACGCGCCTGCAAGACAGCAAAACCTGGCCGCCCGCCCTGCGCACCCAGGTCGCCGAAGACGCTGTGCGCAATGGGGCACTGATCAATGCCCTGCGCGTCGAACCCGATCTCGGCACCCCGGCCCGTGGCGGCCTGCCCGCGACCATCGCCCGGCGTACCGCCGCCGGCTGGCGCATCAGCGGGCGCAAGATCTACTCCACCGGCAGCCATGGCCTGAGCTGGTTCAGCGTGTGGGCCCGCAGCAGCGATGAAGACCCGTTGGTAGGCGCCTGGCTGGTGCCCAGGGACAGCCCCGGCATCAGCATCATCGACACCTGGGACCACCTCGGCATGCGCGCCACCTGCAGCCATGAAGTGGTGTTCGACAACGTGCTGGTGCCGCTGGACCACGCGGTCAGCGTCAGCCCCTGGAGTGCACCGCAGGCGGAACTGGACGGTGACGGGTTCCTGTGGATGTCGGTACTGCTCTCATCGGTGTACGACGCCGTGGCCCAGGCCGCGCGCGACTGGCTGGTGGACTGGCTGGAACAACGCAAGCCGTCCAACCTCGGCGCCGCGCTGTCGACCTTGCCGCGCTTTCAGGAGACCGTCGGGCATATCGACACTCTGCTGTTTGCCAACCGCAGCCTGCTGGATGCCGCCGCCGACGGGCATACGCCAGCGGCCCACGCCGCACAGATCAAATACCTGGTGACCGGCAACGCGATCCGTGCCGTCGAGTTGGCCATCGAGGCGTCCGGCAATCCCGGCCTGTCCCGACACAGCCCACTGCAGCGGCATTACCGCGACGTGCTGTGCAGCCGCGTGCATACCCCGCAGAACGACGCGGTGCTGCAAGGCGTCGGCAAGGCCGTCTTCGCTCAACGACACAAGGAACGCCCATGAGCCAGGTGATTATCGCCAGCCAGCTGGACGAAGATTTCAATCAAGTCATCCGCCAGCGCCTGGCCCTCACGCACCCCGGTGCAGAGGTGATCAGTGTGCCGGCCGGTGTGCCCAGCGACTTGCCGGCCCAGGCCAATATCCTGCTGGCCCGGCCGATCAATGTGCGCGGCTACACCGCGCCGGACACACCGCCCCCGGGTTGGCCGTACGGCGTGCAGTGGATCCAGGTGGTGTCGTCGGGCATCGACTTCTATCCCAGGTGGCTGTTCAACGGGCCGCCGGTGAGCACCTCACGGGGCAGCGCCGCCGAGAACCTCGCCGAGTTCGCCCTGGCGGCAATCTTCGCGGCGGCCAAGCATTTGCCGGATATCTGGGTAAAGGATGCCCAGTGGCAGTTCACCCCGCTGCGCCCGCTCAAGGGCACCACCCTGGGGATTCTCGGGTTTGGCGCGATTGGCCGCAGCCTGGCGCAGAAGGCTCATGGGTTGGGGATCAAGGTGGTGGCATTACGCCAAAGTGACACGCCGTTTGACGTGGAGGGTGTGGACGCGGCGCGGGATATCCATGACCTGTTTGCGCGTTCCGATCACCTGGTGCTGGCAGCGCCACTGACGGAGGCCACACGGCATATCGTGGACCGGGAGGCGCTGGCGAATGCCAAGCCAGGGTTGCACCTCATCAATATTGCCCGGGGAGGATTGGTGGATCATGAGGCGCTGCTGGAGGCGCTGGACAGCGGCCATATCGGGCTGGCTTCGCTGGATGTGACCGAGCCCGAGCCATTGCCGGACGGGCATGCGTTGTATGGGCATCCGAGGGTCAGGGTGTCGCCGCATACGTCGGCGATTTCGACCAATAGCCGGCATGACATTGCGGACAGTTTCCTGGGCAATCTGGAAAGGTATCTGAGTGATCGGCCGCTGGAAAACCTCGCTGATACCCAACGCGGTTACTAAACCCAACAGAGATCAAAATGTGGGAGCTGGCTTGCTCGCGAATGCGGTGTTTCAGTCACTATCAATGTTGACTGAGCGACCGCATTCGCGAGCAAGCCCGCTCCCACATTTGTTTTTTGTCGGCTGAAAAATATCATCAGCCTTACGCATCACATTCAAACCAATACATGCCTATTTTTTATAATTAACTTATAACTAATCGGACTTTTACGCCCGGCGTTTATACAAATACTGTTACATCCAGTACCGACCCCTGACCAGGTGGAGGCCCAATTTTGCCTAAACCGTCAACCACCTCAGGGGTCCATCATGAGTCCTACCGCCGTACCCAATCGCCTGGCACTGGCCATCTCCCTCGCCCTGTTCGGCCTCGCCGTTCACGCCGACGACACCGCTTTGCCGGTGGTCAATGTCACCGCCGAGCACCGCAGCGAAGACCTGCAAAAAACCCCGCTGGCGATTTCCGCGTTTGATGAAAAGGCCCTGGAAGACAAGCAGATCAACAGCGTGCGCGACCTCTCGGGCCAGGTGCCGAACCTGACACTCAGCCGCCAGTCGATCTCCTACAGCGCGCAGACCTACGGCATTCGCGGCATCGGTGAAACCGACCCGATCCAGGAAGCCGCCGTCGCCGTGTATGCCGATGACCTGTACATCCCGCGTGCCATTTCGTCGATGCTCGACTTCAACGATGTGGAGCGTGTCGAAGTGCTGCGCGGGCCCCAGGGCACCCTGTACGGACGCAACAGCAGCGCCGGCGCGATCCGCGTGATCACCCGCGATCCGACCCAGGAAACCCGTGGTTTTGTAGAGCTGGGCGCCGGCAACTACGATGCGCAGAACGCACGCCTGCTGATCAGCGGCCCGCTGGTGGACAACGCGCTGTTCGGCAGTTTCTCGGCGATCCGCCTGAGCCGCGACGGCACCGTCTCCGATCCCACCCGGGGCAAGGATGTAAACAACGTCGACATCCAGTCCTACCGCGGCAAGCTGCGCTACAAGCCGGTGGATTCGCCGTGGGATGTGCAACTGACCCTGGCCGGTACCTTCGACCGGGGCGACACCACCAGCTACACGCCTTTCGACGCCAACGGGCATTTCGACAAATTCAAGAGCTACAGCAGCCTCGACCCGAAAAACCGCCTGGACCAGGGCAGCTCGGTACTGCGGGCGATTTACGCGATCAATGACAACCTGAACTTCAAATCGGTGACCGCCTACTCGGCGTTCCACCAACCGGTGGACTACGACAACTCAGGGCAAGCCGCGCTGATCCAGAACAACCTGATCCTGTACAAGCAAAACTATGCGACCCAGGAGTTCCAGATCAACGGCGACTACGACGATTTCAGCTTCAGCACCGGGGTGTACCTGTACCGCGAGAAGTTCGACGCCGACCGCGACAACCTTACCTATTCCATCGCCCGCAATCGGGTGATCGGCCAGGGCCAATACAGCACCACCAACACCGAAAGCTATGCGCTGTATGGCCAGGGCACCTACAAGCTGACGCAACAACTGTCGCTGATCGCCGGCCTGCGCTTTACCCGCGAGCACAAGAATTTCGACTTCACCAACTACGCGATCAACACCGACCGGCAAATCACCGGCACCAACTTCACCGCCGAGTCGAGCAAATCCTGGCAGTCCACCAGCCCGAAGATCGGCTTCGAATACGCCTGGACCCCGCACCTGAACCAGTACGCCTACGTCGCCAAGGGCTTCAAGGCCGGTGGCTACGACAACCGCGCCCCCACCCAGGCCGCCGCCGAACAGGCGTTCTCCCCGGAAGACGTGACCACCTGGGAAACCGGGGTCAAGGGTGACTTCTTCGATCAGCGCCTGCGGGCCAACGTCGCGCTGTTCTACAACGACTACAAAGACCTGCAAACCAACGCCTATGACCCGGCGCTGGGGGTGAGCCTGCGCACCAACGTCGGCCGTGCCCACACCTACGGCGTGGAGCTGGAAACCCTCACCGCCCTGAGCCGCGACCTGCAACTGACCGCCAACGTCGGCTACCTGCAAAGCAAGTACGACGACTTCCAGAACGCCAGCGGTGCCGGGGTGGATGCCAACGGCAAGCAACTGGTGTTCTCGCCACGCTGGAACGCGAGCGTTGGCCTGAACTACACCATCCCGGCCGGGCTGCCGGGCACCTGGCTGGCAGGCACCGATGCGCAGTTCCAGACCAAGTCCTACGCCAACGCATTGAACGACGACATCCAGGAAATCCCGCAACAGACCTTCTGGAACGCCAACACCCGCTACATCAGCGGCGACGGCCACTGGACCACCACCCTGGCGGTGAAAAACCTGCTGGACCGCGCCTACCCGCAGTCGGTGGGCTACGTGCCCTCCAGCGGCGCCCGCTACTACTCGGTCAACGACCCGCGAACCCTGTTGCTGACCGTGCGCTACGACCTCTGACAAACCGCTATCTCAAGGAGCGAATCATGGCTTTTACCCGCAGGGAACTGATTTCCCGTATTGCCGCCGTGGGCGGTTATTCCGCCGCTGTCAGCGCATTGGGCGCGCTGGGGCTGACGCCTCAGGCGGTGGCATCGAGCTTTACCCCGCTGCAATTGGGCAGCACCGGCAAAGGCAAGCAGGTGGTGGTAGTCGGCGCCGGGATCTCCGGGCTGGTCAGCGCCTATGAGCTGCGCAAGGCCGGGTTCAACGTGACGATCCTGGAAGCCCGCGACCGGGTGGGTGGACGCAACTGGACCCTGCGCCGAGGCACCAAGGTCGATTTCGACGACGGCGTCAGCCAGACCGTCGACTTTGATGACGGGCAGTTTTTCAACGCCGGCCCCGCGCGTATTCCCAGCCACCACCAGACGATCCTCGGCTACTGCCGCGAGCTGGGTGTGGAGCTGCAAGTACTGGTGAACAGCAGCCGCAACGCCCTGGCCCGGCCGGATACGCAGCAACCGGCATTCCAACTGCGCCAGGCGGTCAACGACACCCGTGGCCAGCTCTCGGAACTGCTGGCCCGCACGGTCAGCCGCAAGGCGTTGGACCAGGACCTGAGCGTGGATGACCGCAAAGCGTTGCTGAGTTTCCTCAAAGTGTACGGCGACCTCAACGGCGACCTGCAATACAAGGGTTCGGTGCGCTCCGGCTACACCCGCGTGCCCGGCGCCGGCGACCAGACCGGCGTGACCCGCGCGCCGCTGGAGCTGCAGACCTTGCTCAATCCCAAGCTGTGGGGCGCGCTTGTGTTCGATGAAATCCCGGAGTTTTCCTCCACCATGTTCCAGCCGGTGGGCGGCATGGACCGTATTCCGTATGCCTTCTACGAGCATCTGAAAGATGCGGTGCGCTTCAACGCCGAAGTCAGCGATATCCAGACCTCGGAGCAAGGCAGCCGGATCACCTACCGCGACCGTATCAGCGGCAAGACCCAGGTGCTGAGTGCCGACTACGCGATTGTCACCGTGCCCTTGCCGCTGCTGGCCAAGCTGCCAACCAACTTCACGGCACCCTTCAAGCAGGCGATCCAGACCGCGCAAAGCGACCAGGCCAACAAGGTGGCCTGGCAGGCGTCGCGCTTCTGGGAAACCGACTTCAACATCTACGGCGGCCTGTCGTACCTCGACCATGAAGTCAAAGGCCTGTGGTACCCCAGCGACCGCCTCAACAGCGCCCAGGGGATTCTGGTGGCGGCCTACAACACCAGTGAATCGGCCCAGGCCTTCAGCCAGAAATCCCTGGCCGAACAGTTCGCCTCCTCACGCCAGGCGGTGGAGCTGTTGCACCCTGGCCACAGCGCCAAGCTGCAAAAACCGGTGGCGATCAACTGGTCGAAAGTCAGCTACAGCAAGGGCCCGTGGATCGTCAACGACGAGGTCGGCGAAAGCGCCTACCGCGTGCTCAACGAGCCCCAGGGCCGCACGTACCTGGCCAGCGACGCCCTCGCCCACGGCGGCGTCGGCATCTGGCAGAACAGCGCCGCCGATTCGGCGCGGCGCATCGTCTCGCTGATCGGCCGGCATGCCGAACGCCAGCAACCGGGCGTCGCCGCCTGACTTTTCTCTCTCAAGGAATGAACCGATGAAGACGCTTTTTGCAGGACTGCTGATGACCGCCACCACCCTTGCCGCCCACGCCGATGAGATCAAGCGCGTGCCGCTGCCGAACTCGAATTTCCCTATCTCGTTGGCGGTGTCGGTACCGCCGCAGACCGAGCTGCTGTTTGTGAGTGGGTTGCTGGCCGACCTGCATGACCCCAAGGCGCCGAAAGACTCGTTTGCCGCCTATGGCGACACGGCCATCCAGACCACGTCGATCCTCAACAAGCTCAAGGGTGTGCTGCAAAGCCAGGGCCTGGATTTGGGAGATGTGGTGCAGCTGCGGATATTCCTGGTGGGCGATCCAGCCAAGGGCGGCAAGCTTGATTTTGCCGGGTTGCAGGAAGGCTACACGCCGTTTTTCGGCAGTGCCGAGCAGCCGAAAAAACCGGCGCGCACCGCGGTGCAAGTCGTCGCGTTGCCATTGCCCGGCGGGCTGGTAGAAATCGAAGCGGTTGCCGCGCGCAAACTCTGACAGGGACATCACTCGAGACCAAGGAGCTCCACTCTCATGCGAAAATTCAACTGGCTGACGGCACCTTTGTGGCGAGGGAGCTTGCTCCCGCTGGGGCGCGTAGCGGCCCTGAAGCCTGACTCCGCAATTTCCTCGGAAGACCGTATTGGGGCTGCTACGCAGCCCAGCGGGAGCAAGCTCCCTCGCCACAGCAAGCTCCCTCGTCACAGCAAGCTTCCTCACCACAGCAAGCTCCCTGGCCACAGCAAGCTCGCTCATCGTAAAAGGCTACATCGGTACAATCATCTGAAACTCCTGCCGCTCTCGCTGGCGTGCGGCCTGGCGTCCTTCGGCGTCGAATCTGCCGAAGACCGCTCCCCCACCCTCGACACCGTGGTGGTCACCGGCAACCGTGGCGCCGAACAACGCACCGTCACCACCAGCCCCACGCCGATTGATGTGATCAGCGGCGAACAGCTGCGGGCCGTGGGCAAGCCGAGTTTGCTGGAGGCATTGGGCAAGCTCATCCCCTCGTTCAACCTGCCCGACCGCGCCGGCTGGGATGCCAGCGGCGTGGTGCGTTCGGCCACCCTACGCGGCCTCACCGCCTCTCACGTGCTGGTGCTGGTCAACGGCAAACGCCGCCATACCAGCGCCACCCTGAACATCAACGGCATCAACAGCGGCGCGGCCCCCAGCGACCTCGACCTGATCCCGGTGGCTGCCATCGACCATGTGGAGGTGCTGCGAGACGGTGCAGCGGCGCAATACGGCTCGGATGCGATTTCCGGGGTGATCAACATCATCCTCAAGCAGACCACCGGCGGCAGTTCCGACACCACCCTGGGGCAGAACTACGACGGCAAGCGCGGCACCGGCCAGGAGGCGCTGAACTATGGCTTCCAGGTGGGTGAAGCCGGGGTGCTCAACGTGTCCCTCGACACCCGCTACCAGGAGCGCGACAACAAGGCCGGCAGCAACGGCTACAGCAGCCATTACTACCCGCTGGCGGACGGTTCCCCCGACCCGCGCGAAGCCACCTCCAGCCACCACACCTACAAAGGCTACGGCTCGCCCCGCAGCCAGTTGGGCGATGTGGCGTACAACCTCGACCTGCCACTGAACGACAACCTGACGCTGTACTCGTTTTCCACCCTGGCCACCCGGGAGAACAACGACGGCCAGAACTTCCGCCTGCCCAACGGCCGCAACACCATCACCACCGGGCCCAATGGTTACCCCGATGGCTACAGCCCGTACTGGCTGGTCAACGAGACCGACTTCCAATCGGCCTTCGGTGCCAAGGGCAATGATCTTGGCGGTGGCTGGGGTTGGGACCTGAGCAGCACCTACGGGCGCAACTACGCCAAGCAGCGCACCTACGACAACCAGAACCCGTCCCTGGGCGAAAGCACACCGAACAAGTTCACCTCCGGGATCTACATCGCCGACCAGCTCACCACCAACCTCGACCTGAAAAACACCTACGAGATCGGCCTGGCCAAGCCGCTGGACGTGGCGTTCGGCCTGGAGCACCGGCGCGAAAGCTACGAGACCCGCGCCGGCTCCGAGGCTTCCTATATCGATGGCGGCTACGTGTTCCCGGCAGGCCATCCGCGTGCCGGGCAGCGTCCCGATCCGGGGGCCCAGGTCACCAACGGCATCCGTCCGGAAGACGCGCAGAAGGTCAGCCGCAACAGCGTCGCCAGCTATGTCGACCTCGGGTTCTACCCCACCGAGCAGTGGTACGTCGGCGTGGCCGGACGCTACGAACATTACAACGAAGGCGTCGGCGGTACCCGCAGCGGCAAGCTCAGCACGTGATATGCGTTCAACCCGGTGTTCGCCCTGCGCGGCACCGTGAGCAACGGCTTTCGCGCACCGTCCCTGGCCAACGAGATCTTCACCGCACGCTCCACCGGGTTCGACACCATCAATGGCGTGTACCAGTCGTATAACTACGTGATCCTGCCGGTGGATTCCGCCGGCGCCCAGGCATTGGGTGCCAAGTCACTGAAGCCGGAGCGCTCGACCAACTTCAGCCTCGGTTTCGCCGTGACCCCAAGCGATGACTTGAGCCTCACGGTGGACGGCTACGTGATCAACCTGCGGGACCGCCTGGTGCTCAGCGAACGCTTCCAGGGCCCGGGCATTGCCTCCCTGCTGGACAGCATCGGCGTACCGGCCACGGCGGGCGCGCAGTACTTCACCAACGGCGCCAACACCCGCACCTCCGGGGTGGACGTGGTGGGCAACTACCGGCAGAACCTCGACCGCTACGGCTCGGTGAAATGGACGGCGGCGCTGAACTACAACCACACGCAGATCCTCAGCGTCAACGACACCCCGGCGCAGCTCGCCGCCCTGGGCAACTTCCAGTTGATGGGTCGCCAGTCACGGGCACTGATCACCAAGACCTCACCCAGCAGCAAGATGATCTTCTCCGCCGACTGGGCGATCCACGACTTCGACGTCAACCTGCGCCTGACTCGCTACGGCACCTACACCGAGGTCAACAGCTCCAGCGACGCGAGCCTGGACCGCACGTATTCGGCCAAGTGGATCACTGACCTCGACGTGGCCTACGCGATCAGCAAACAGCTGACGGTGGCCGTAGGTGCGCAGAACCTGTTCGACAAATACCCGGATCACATCGGCGTGAAGAACTCGTCGTTCGGCGATAACTGGGGCAGCTATTCGCCGTTCGGGTTTACCGGCGGGTATTACTACAGCCGGGTGCAGTACGCGTTCTGATTCAACAACCGCCGGCCAGGCGTTCACGCAGGAACTCGATCAACGCCTGCACCGGGCGCGAGCTCTGGCGGTGCTGGGGGTAAACGGCGGAAAGGGTCAGGGGTTCTGGCGCGCAGCCTTCCAGCAGCGTCACCAGGCGGCCGTCCTGCAAGGCTTGGGCAACGATAAAATTGGGTAGGTAGGTGATGCCCAACCCGGCCACGGCGGCATCCCGCAGCAGCTCACCGTTGTTGACCCGCATGCGCCCGCTGACGTTGCGGGTGTGGGGTTTGCCATCGACCTTGAAGTGCCATTGCACCTGGCGACCATGGCCGTAAGGCAGGCATGCGTGATCGGCCAGGTCATCGGGACTCTGCGGCGTGCCGTAGCGGGCCAGGTAGTCGGGACTGGCGCAGTAGACGCGCTGCACACTGGCGATGCGTCGGGCGATCAGGGTCGAATCCTCGAGGGTGCCGATGCGCAGCACCAGGTCGTAGCCCTCGCTGATGAGGTCTACCGGGCGGTCGCTGAGGTCCACTTCCACGGTGACGTGAGGGTGGCGTTGCAGGAACAGCGGCAACAGGCAACCCAGGTGCGCCATGGCAAACGACAACGGCGCGCTCAGGCGAATGGTGCCCCGGGGCTCGGTGTTTTGCCCGGCGATGCCCTGCTCCACTTGCTCGACTTCACTGAGCAGGCGCAGGGCGGATTCGTAGTAACTCTGGCCCAGCGGCGTGACGTCCAGGCGGCGGGTGGAGCGGTTGAGCAGGCGTACGCCGAGGCGCTCTTCCAGCTGGATCAGGCGGCGGCTGACAAACTGCTTGGACAGGCCAAGATGCTCGGCGGCAGCGGTGAAACTGCCGGATTCCATGACCTGGCAAAACAGGCGCATGTCTTCGAAGGGGTTCATTGTCGCTTCTCGGTGGNNNNTCAGTCGCCACACCACAAATCAAAATGTGGGAGCGGGCTTGCTCGCGAAGGCGGTGGGTCAGTCGGTACATGTATTGACTGGCACACCGCCTTCGCGAGCAAGCCCGCTCCCACATTGGATTACCTGCATATCAGAGAGCGGTTTATTTGGCCGTCAGCGCCGAGTAGCTGTTCATCAAATTGCGATAGTTGGGAATGCGCGGCGACAGCAGATTCGCCAGGCCTTCCATGTCGTTGCGCCAGTCGACCTGCAGTTCGCAGGCCACCGAGAACCAGTTCACCAACTGTGCACCGGCCGCCGTCATGCGTGCCCACGCCGCCTGTTGCACGGTCTCATTGAAGGTGCCCGACGCATCGGTCACCACAAACACTTCAAACCCTTCAGCCAGGGCCGACAGCGTCGGGAAGGTCACGCACACGTCGGTCACCACACCGGCAATGATCAGTTGCTTGCGGCCGGTGGCTTTCACTGCCTTGACGAAATCTTCGTTGTCCCATGCGTTGATCTGGCCAGGGCGCGGGATGTACGGCGCGTCCGGGAACAGTTCTTTCAGCTCCGGCACCATCGGGCCGTTGGGGCCGCTTTCGAAACTGGTGGTGAGGATAGTCGGCAGCTTGAAGAACTTGGCCAGGTCCGCCAGGGCCAGGACGTTGTTCTTGAATTCGTTGGGCGAGAAGTCCTGCACCAGGGAAATCAGGCCGGTCTGGTGATCCACCAGCAGGACCACGGCGTCATCTTTGTTCAGGCGTTTGTAAGTCATGGGAATACTCCTTTGGGGTTAGATTCAGAAGGCAAAACACGAGCAGCCAAACGCGCCCCAGAAACCCTGGAAGTCGCTGACCGGCACGTTCGAGAGACGCGCCCGTTCATGGCTATGGACATGCACGCCACAGGGGCCGCTGCACTGGTGCACCTGGGCTTGCAGCGCTGACGCCGGGCGCCAGTGGCCCGGGACCTTGGCCACCGGCGACCAGTCCGGCAGCACCGGCACGCTGGGTGGTGCGAAATCTTCAAAGTCGCCGGCGCCGTAGACCACCTTGCCGCCGACCACGGTGAGTACCGATTCGATCCACTTGATGGCTTCCTCGTCGACACTGAAGAAGTCCGCCGACAGTACCGCCACGTCCGCCAATTGGCCGACCTTGATCTGGCCTTTCTTGCCCTGCTCGGAGGAGAACCAGGCGCTGCCGTGGGTGAACAGTTCCAGGGCCGTCAGCCGGGGCAGCCCCTCGGCGTGGAGTTCCAGCCCGCCGACGGTGCGGCCGCTGACCATCCAGTACAGCGAGGTCCAGGGGTTGTAGCTCGACACCCGGGTGGCGTCGGTGCCGGCGCCCACCGGCACGCCTTCGGCGAGCATGCGTTTGATCGGCGGCGTGGCCTCGGCGGCCTTGGCGCCGTAGCGCTCCACAAAGTACTCACCCTGGAACGCCATGCGGTCCTGGATCGCGATGCCGCCGCCCAGCGCCCGCACGCGCTCGATGTTCTGCGGGGTGATGGTTTCGGCGTGGTCGAAGAACCATGGCAAGCCGTTGAACGGGATGTCGCGGTTGACCTTCTCGAACACGTCGAGCATCCGCGAGATCGATTCGTTGTAGGTGGCGTGCAGGCGGAACGGCCAGCGCTGTTCCACCAGGTGGCGCACCACCGGTTCCAGTTCCTGCTCCATGGTCAGCGGCAGGTCCGGGCGTGGTTCGAGGAAGTCTTCGAAGTCGGCCGCCGAGAACACCAGCATTTCGCCGGCGCCGTTGTGGCGCAGGTAGTCGTCGCCCTGATGCAAGGTCACGCTGCCGGTCCAGTTCTTGAAGTCGCTGAGTTCTTCGTTGGGCTTCTGGGTGAACAGGTTGTAGGCGATGCGCACGGTCAGTTGCTGGTCCTTGGCCAACTGTTCGATCACGGCGTAATCGTCGGGATAGTTCTGGAAACCACCGCCGGCGTCGATGGCACTGGTCAGGCCCAGGCGGTTGAGTTCGCGCATGAACTGGCGGGTGGAATTCACCTGGTATTCCAGGGGCAGTTTCGGGCCCTTGGCCAGGGTCGCGTAGAGAATCATCGCGTTAGGCCGCGCCACCAGCATGCCGGTGGGGTTGCCGTTATTGTCGCGCACGATCTCGCCGCCGGGCGGGTTCGGCGTGTCTTTGGTGTAGCCAGCCACGCGCAGGGCGGCGCGGTTGAGCAAGGCGCGGTCATACAGGTGCAGCACGAACACCGGCGTGTCGGGGGCGGCCTGGTTGAGTTCATCAAGGGTGGGCATGCGCTTTTCCGCGAACTGGAATTCGTTCCAGCCGCCCACCACCCTCACCCACTGCGGCGTGGGCGTGCGGTCGGCCTGGTCCTTGAGCATGCGCAGGGCATCGGCCAGGGACGGCACGCCTTCCCAGCGCAGTTCGAGGTTGTAGTTCAGGCCGCCACGGATCAGGTGCAGGTGCGAGTCGTTGAGGCCAGGGATGACGGTGCGACCCTTGAGGTCGATGACCTGGGTACCACTGCCGCGCAGGGCCATGGCTTCGCCGTCGGTGCCCACCGCGACGAAGCGTCCCTGGTGGATCGCTACTGCCGTGGCGCGGGGATTTTCACGGTCCACGGTGTGGAACTGGCCATTGAACAGAATCAGGTCGGCGTTCATAGGGTTTCCTTTACAGAGGCTTCAAGCCAGGGCGCGAACAGACGGGTGGCCGCCGGCATCAGCAGGTAAACCACCAGTACAACGATGGTCAGGGTGACCAGGAAGGTGGCGACGATGTAGTTGGACAGGAACGGGTGCAGCCGCAGTACCGGGCCCCAGATGATCGGCACCAGCAACGTCAGCGGCAGGATCACCAGCAGCGTGACCACTGCCTGTTTCCAGCGCGGCGGCTTGGCGGCAGCATCGGCCAGGGGCGAGAGCCAGAACTCGTTGACCGCGCCGACTTCGGTCTGGTCGCCGTCGGCCAGCATCGGTGCGGCTTGGTTGATCAGCTCCAGGCGCTGCGGCGAATCGAGCCAGCGCTCCAGGTCTTCGGTGGAGCGATAACGCAGCACGCAGGTGAACAACGTAAGGCCGCCCTGCTTGCTGCGCACCACGTCAACGCCGAGGTGGCCGGGACGCTCGCCGGCAATGCGTACGATGCGTCGCAGCCAGGCTTCGTAGTCGGCTTCAAGCCCGGGTTTAATGCGGTGCTTGACCACCAGGGTCACGACCTCGTCCGGCCCGCCTTGTGCTGTTGAGTCCATCGTGCCCTTCCCCTGGATGCTTGAACGTTCGCCCTAGTGTGCGACGGCCCGATCCAGAAAAATTGCATGCATGTGCTCAGTTCAACAGATGCTTGCAGCGGTCTACACTGGGGATTCATTCACCGGTAAGGTGTGTGAAAACAAGCGCCCATCGACCACGGATAGCGATCATGGCTCAACCAGCAGCTGCAACCGGAACCCTGTGTTCAGAGCGGGAACAGAGGGTCAAGCAATTGATCCTCGCCAATCTTGCTGGCCCCCTGGAGGTGACGGAACTGGCTCGCGCCTGTGAGCTGTCCCGCAGCCATTTCTCCAGGGCCTTCAAGCGCACCACCGGTGTATCGCCCCAGGAATGGATTCGCCAGCAACGCATCAAGCAGGCCAAGGTGCTGATCACCGGCTCCGCCCTGAGCCTGACGCAGATCAGCCAGGAATGCGGGTTCTGCGACCAGGCGCACTTCTGTCACCTGTTCAGCCGCAGCGAAGGCGTGAACCCAATGGCCTGGCGCAAACTTCAGCTGCGCTACCGCCATCATCTGCGGACGGCACAGCTGGCGATCGTCAATCTAAAAGAGACAGTCATTCCGATTTCAGCTTCTTAATCAACCTATCGTTAACCAGTAATCTTCTCCTCACACCGAAGCCCTGCATCTCGCAGCCAGGCTTCCCTTGAGGAGAACACCCCATGCTGACCCTTCGCAAAGCCTCGGAACGCGGCGCCGCCAATCACGGTTGGTTGAAGTCGTTCCACACCTTCTCGTTCGCCAACTACTGGAACCCCAAGGAACAGGGTTTTTCCGACCTGCTGGTGATCAACGATGACCGGGTTGCCGCCGGCAAGGGCTTCGGCCAACACCCGCACCGCGACATGGAGATTTTCTCCTATGTGCTCGAAGGCGCCCTGGAACACAAGGACACCCTGGGCACCGGTTCGGTGATCCGCCCCGGCGATGTGCAACTGATGAGCGCCGGCAGCGGCGTGGCCCACAGCGAGTTCAACCACAGCCACACCCAGGGCGTGCACTTCCTGCAAATCTGGATCGTGCCGGATGTGGCGGGCGCCGAACCGCGCTATCAGCAGGAGCACTTCACCGAGGCGCAGAAACGCGGCCGGTTGCAGTTGATCATCTCGCCGGAAGGCACCGACGGCTCCCTCGGCGTGCGCCAGGACGCGCGGGTGTATGCCGGGCTGTTCAACGGCTTTGAAACCGCCAGCCTGCCGCTGGCCCCGGAACGCTACGCCTACATCCATGTGGCGCGGGGCAGCGTTGAAGTCAATGGCCAGCGCTTGCACGAAGGCGACGGCGCCCGAGTGCGCGATGAGCGGGAGATTCACCTGAGCCATGGGGAGGACGCCGAGGTGCTGGTGTTCGACCTGCGCCCTCGGGAACTGCCAGAAATGCCGTGATGAGCGACGCGATGGCCCGGGAAAACGGGCCATCGCTGACGTCGATAGTCACCATCAGCCCAATGAAGTTCTCTTAAAAAATCTGCCGCGTAACATCGCATCCATACCAACCAACGACTTTCCCGGAGCACACCCTCATGAAACGCCAACTCTTGCTTAGCCTCGCTTTCTCGGTACTTGCTGTAAGCGCCTTTACCCAACCTGCCCTCGCTGAAGGCGGCGCGGATCGCCTGATGGACAGCCGCGTGGCTGAGGGTGGGTCTGACCGTATGCTGGAACGCCGCGTTGCTGAAGGCGGGTCTGATCGCCTGCTGGAACGTCGTGTTGCTGAAGGTGGTGCTGATCGCCTTCAAGAAAACCGTGTAGCTGAAGGTGGCGCTGACCGCCTGATGGAAAACCGCGCGTAACCCCTGTCGTTCGCGGTTCACCCCCAGCCGGCCTGATCAGCCGGCTTTTTTTCGCCTGCTGTTAACTGATCCTCACAAGCGCCACGACCCCTGTGGCGAGGGAGCTTGCTCCCGCTGGGCTGCGCAGCAGCCCCAATGAACTCACCGCGTTTCTCCAGGAAGACCCCATTGGCAGGTGTTGGGGCCGCTTCGCAGCCCAGCGGGAGCAAGCTCCCTCGCCACACAAGCTCTCTGGCCATTAGTGAAGTTCACGGTCCAGCCACACCACCGCCTTGCCAATCTGCTGCCGTGCCTCAATCCTCGCGTGCACCTGCTGCACCTCTTCCAGGGCGTAATGCCCTTCGATATCCACCGTCAGCGAACCTTCAAGTATCGCCGCGAACACCGCATTGGCACGTCTCTGCACCGTAGGCCCGTCGGCCATGTGGTCGTTGAGCCGTGGGCGCGTCAGGAACAGTGAACCGGCTTCCCCCAACTCCATCGGATCGAGGTCAGTGATCGAACCGGAGACGTTGCCGTAATTGACGATCAGCCCCCGCGTACGACAGGCCTTGAAGCTTTCACGCAAGGTGGCCTTACCCACCGAATCGAACACCACGTCCACACCCCGCCCCTGCGTTACCTGCAAGACTCGCTCGGCAAACCCGTCGTATGGCCAGGCGTGATCAGCACCGCGCTGAAGGGCAATCGCACATTTTTCAGTGCTGCTGCCGGTGGTGAATACCGTGGCACCGAGTCGCCGGGCCATTTGCACCAACAACTGGCCGATGCTGCCGGACGCGGCATGGATCAGGCAGCGGTTGCCCGCCTGCAACCGCGCAACATCTTCAATCAGGTAGTGAGCCGTGCAGCCCTGGAACATCGCCGCAGCCGCCTGATCGAAGCTGATCGCATTGGGAATTTGCGCCACCCGCGCGGCGGGTACGCTGGCGTATTCAGCGAACGCGCCCCAGGCAATGCACCAGGCCACCCGATCACCCGGCGCCAAATGGCTCACGCCCTCGCCCACCGCCACCACCACACCCGCCCCTTCCATACCCAGGGTGCACGGCAGCCGTACCGGGTAGGTCACCGACTTGGCGTACTTGCCCTGGCGGGTGTGAACATCCATGAAATTGATCCCGGCACAGGCCACCTTGACCAGCACATGGCCGGGTGTCACCTGAGGTGTGGGGACATCGTGGCGCAGTTGAACAACTTCCGGGCCGCCGTAGGTTTCAAGGGTGAGGGCTTTCATCGCGGGACAACTCCGTTTGCAGTGGGAATGCGCCATGGTAAAAGGCGCTACTCTGTACGAGAATTCCCCAATACCTCCCACCCTCCATGCGGAAATAACCCGATGTTCGACTGGCAGGATCTGTATTTCTTCACCGTGCTGGCGCGCACCCAATCACTGTCGGCTGCCGCCCGCGAACTGCAGGTGGAACACGCCACTGTTGGCCGGCGCGTCGATGCCCTGGAAAAAGCCCTCGGCGTCAAACTGGTGGATCGCCTGCCCCGCAGCCGGCCGCTCACCGAGGAAGGCCGGGCACTGGCGAAATTGGCGGCAGGCATGGGCGACATGGCCACCGAAGTGATGCGCCTGTCCCGCGTGGCCTCGATCGAAGTGGCCGGCACCGTGCGGGTCAGTTGCCCGCCGTCGATTGCCATCCACTGCATCGCGCCCCATGTCGCACGGTTCAGGGCGCAGTATCCCAAGCTGAATATCGTGTTGATGTCCTCGACGACGCTGGCCGCCCTCGACAAAGGCGAAGCCGACATTGCCCTGCGCACGGTGCGTCCCGATGAGGAAGCGCTGGTACGCAGAAAGGTCGGCGCCGTGCGTTTCGGGCTCTATGCCACGCCCGAGCTCAAGCAGTTACCCGCTGAACAGTGGACGTTCATTGCCTATGACGCCACCCGCGACCATCTGCCCCAACAGGCGTGGATGCACCAGGTGCGCGGCAACCGCACGATTGCCTTCGCCGCCAGCGACCTGATCACCCAGCAAATGGCCGCCCGGGCCCAGGTGGGTGCAGTGGTGTTGCCCACGCTGGTGGGCGATCACGACGCGGCATTGGTGCGGTTGGCAACGAACACCGAAGGCCCGGTTCGCGATATCTGGCTGACGGTGTATCCGGATATGCGCCGCTCGCCTTCGGTGAAGGTGGTGATGGAGTTTCTGGTGAGCTGCATTGAAGGCGAGCCGCAGTTGCGGCGGTGAGACCGATTACTGCGCGGCGTACTGTTCGTCGCTGACCTGCTCCATTCAGTCCACCACCTTGCCGTCGAGCATTTCGTTGATCGCGATATGGGTCATGACGGTGTTCGCCGTGGCGCCATGCCAATGCTTGACACCGGGTGCAATCCATACCGTGTCGCCGGGGCGAATGGCCCGCACAGGCTGGCCCGCATTTGCATTGTTGGTTGACGCGCTGCGTTATCGCGGCTGAAAGAAGTCCGTCAGGGCCGCGCCCAACCCATCGAACACCACGGCGATGCGCGGGACCTTGCGCATGTCCTGATGCATGGCGATCCACACGTCAACCTTGAAATCCACCTGCGCGGGCAACACCCGCACCAGCCCGTGACGCTGCGCCACCTGGGCTGAACACACGCCGATCCCCAGCCCCGCACGCAACGCGGCCAACTGCGCGAGGTGATCATCGGTGCGAATCACCGTACTGGGCGCCGAACAGTCGAAACCGCGCTCACCCAGGAATTCGATCTCCAGCAAGTTGCGGTCCGGCCCGATCAGCGGGTAGCCGTGCAATTGCGCAACGGTGTCCGGCGTGCCCCGCTCTGCCAACAGTTCGGGTGCTGCGTACAACCCTACGTGAAGGTCGCCGACCTTGCGCGCGACCACCGTGGATTCGACCGGGCGACGGATGCGTACGGCGACGTCGGCCTCTTGCCGGGCAAGTGCCTGCAGCCGATTGGAAACGCTCAGTTCGATGGCCAATTGCGGATGATCACGGCGCAGGCTGCGCAACATGGGCGGCAGCACTTCAACGCCCAGCAGCTTGCCGCTGGTGAGCCGCACCGTGCCGCCGGCGAGGGCGGTGTCGGCCGAGGCTGCGCGGCTGAAGGCGTTGGCGGCAACGGCCATCGCTTCAACGTGGCTGATCAGGTCCTTGGCCGTGTCGGTGGGCAACAGCCCGGCGGGTGAGCGAATAAACAAACTGACCCCGACGCTCTGCTCCAGGGCCTCGATCCGTCGCCGCGCGGTGGCCTGGGCGATCCCCAGCAAACGGGCCGCGCCCGACAGGCTGCCGGTGCGCAACACGGCGAGGAAGGCGCGCTGGGTTTCCCATTGGAGTTGCGGGGCGTTCATACATTTCCTGTGAGCCGCTGGGCAGTTTTGGCGGATGTTCTTTGTTCGGAGGCTGCGGCATGCTGGCGAGCATAACCGATGGGGCTTTCGCCCTCACTTTGCACAGGATCGTTTTTGATGACACTCACCGGCCAATGTCGCTGCGCCCGCGTGACCTACACCCTCGATGCCGACGCGCCGCTGGCGGTGTATGCCTGCCACTGCCGCCACTGCCAGACCTGGAGCGGCAGCGCGTTTGCCCTACATGCGCTGTTGCCGGCGGATGCGCTGCGGGTTGAAGGTTCGCTGACGGAATATGCCTACGAGGTTGATGGGCAGCGTTCGGAGCATCGGTTGTGCGGGGTATGCCATACGCGGATCTGCAACACCACGACGGCCGCGCCGGGGTTGGTTGTGCTGCGAGTCGGGACACTGGATGAGAGCCCGTCCGTGCAGCCGGTGGCGCATATTTGGCTGCGGCACAAGCAGCCGTGGGTAACGCTGGCGGAGGGTGTTCCGACCTGGCCGGAAAGCCCTACTCCCCCGGCGTTTGCGCAGGCGTTGAGCGTTCCCCTGCAGACATGACTCACACAAACCCTGTGGCGAGGGAGCTTGCTCCCGCTGGGTTGCGCAGCAACCCCAAAAGCATTGACCGGCCCATCCTGAAAGACCGCAGCGGCCTACCAGGGGGCGCTGCGCACCCCAACGGGAGCAAGCTCCCTCGCCACATTGGGCTCTGCGTCGATGTTGAGACTCAGCACTTCGCCATTGCGCAACTGCCAGTCGAAGAAGTCTGAGAAATCATCGCGAACCAATGCGCGAATCGCCTTGGCGACAACTCTATGAGCAACCAACCTACAACTGCATATCGTCTCCTTTTTTCCTGACACTGAAAGGCCGCCAACGGCGCACCCGATAAAGGCCTAAGCTAAGATCGAAAAATTATTTATCGAATGTTTTTTAGAACAATAAGCTCACCTTAATCCATTAAAAGTCGAGCACGCCATGCCCCAGTTTTCGCTCCATCGCCTTTTCATCGCAGGCCTTGCCACACTGGGCCTCTGCACCACCCTGAGCACACAAGCCCAGGAAACCGTACGCATCGGCTACCAGAAATCCTCGACCCTGATCACCTTGCTGAAAACCCAGGGCACCCTGGAAAAAGCCCTCAAGGCCGACGGCATCGACGTCACCTGGCACGAGTTCCCCAGTGGCCTCCCGCTGCTGGAAGCACTGAACGTCGGTAACGTGGATATCAGCGCCGACGTGGCCGACACCGTACCGATCTTCGCCCAGGCCGCCCAGGCCAAGCTCACCTACTTCGCCCAGGAAGCGCCCTCGCCTCAAGCCCAGGCGATCGTGGTGCGCAAGGACTCGCCGATTCAGCAACTGGCGGACTTGAAAGGCAAGAAAATCGCCGTGACCAAGGCCGCCGGCACTCACTATTTATTGATCGCTGCCTTGAACAAGGCGGGGCTGGCCTTCTCCGATATCGAGCCGGCGTACCTGACGCCCGCCGATGGCCGCGCTGCGTTTGAAAACAACAAGGTTGACGCCTGGGTCACGTGGGAACCGTTCCTCACCAGCGTGCAGCGCCAATTGCCCACCCGCACCCTTGCGGACGGTACCGGGCTGGCCAGCTACAAGCGCTATTACCTGACGGGTACGCCCTACGCCAAGGCGCATCCCGAAGTGCTGAAGCTGGTGTACGAGCAGTTGCACCAGGCTGGCGAGTGGGTGAAGAGCCACCCGCGTGATGCCGCGAAAGTGCTGGGGCCATTGTGGGGCAACCTGGATGTGGAGACTGTCGAGGCCGCCAATGCTCATCGCAGTTATGAGGTGCAGCCGGTGACGCTGGATCAGTTGGGGGAGCAGCAGAAGATTGCGGATGCGTTCTTCAAGGCGGGGTTGTTGCCCAAGGCGGTGGATGCGCAGGATGTGCAGGTGTGGAAACCCTGAGCCGCGAAGGAGCCTGGCATGAATGCTCAGGCTCTGTTGGCTGCGCTTTTTTTCAGGTGTTGTTCGGCGTCGTTTCTCGCCACATACAGGAAGCTCTTGCCTTCCTGCACCTTTAGAAACGCCTTCAGGCTGGCGAGTTTCTCAAGATCCTTACGGGCCGTGTTTTCGGAAATATCGTAATCATGGGTGAGTTCCTTGGCGGTAAAAATCCGCCCGGGATGACTCAATACCTTTTTCAAAAGGTGGCCCTGCCGATAATTCAACTCGTCATGGATCTTGAGTGCCCTCAACCATGCCTCCAGCGCTGAAGACTCTTCTATCTTGCCCTCGAAGTACTCCATGAACTGGTGGATCGCCCGCTCGATAACCTGCAGTTGATGGACCACAAAATACGTCAGGTCAAAGGAGTCGGTCTCAGTGTAGACATAGGAGTATCCGTACTTTACCGGTGCTTCCTTCAACAGCGCACTGATGGAAATGTATTCAAGCGGCCAGTAACCACTCTTGAGCATGAACCAATAAAACAGACACCGGGCCGTGCGGCCATTGCCGTCCCGGAACGGGTGCTCATAGCCCATCATGAAGTGCAGAATGATCGCCTTTACGACAGGGTGAATAAAATGCCGCCCGTCCTTCCCGTCATGCCGATCATTGGCAAATTGGCATAGTGCTTCCAGGCGTCCAAACAACAGAGCAGCCTTCGGTGGCTGATGAACAACTTCTCCACCTGCCCCGCCGACAAAAATATCGTCATCTTCACGAATGTGCCCAGGGTGAACGTGCTCATTATCCACGCCTGTGGTCGCAATGCGGTGAAACTCACAAATCAGGTCGATGGAAAGCTGCTCACCTTTTGCATGCTTGGCAAATTTCATAAGACGATAATTGTTGAGGATCATTCTTTCGTCGTCGTTGACGGGCAGTCGCTCCTTGACGAGCATCTCCTTGGCATCCTTGCGCGTGGTTGCTGCCCCTTCCAGCTGCGCACTTGAAATGGCTTCCTCCATCATCAACGAGTCCACCAGGTAGCGATTATTTTCGCCAGAACTCGAGGACGATGATTCGTAGCCGCCCAAGCGAGTATTCACACCTTCGACACCGTGGATAACGGACTCGCAATAATCAGTCAGATACAGAGAAAAAGGATGGCCACATTCGCTGCGCAACTCCAGGGTTTTACCGCCACAGGCCCTGGCAATTTTTATCGCCGCCCACATCGCCTCTTTGTTCACTCCCGCAGCCGGATGCCGCCTGAACTCGTTCCAGTGCAGATAGCGACCTTTTTCATCGACGGCCTTTACGGCTCGCGTCAACTCAAAGACTTGAGCCCCATATTGCTTCAGCAAAAGCCCGAACTCAGGGGGTTTCTGGATTTTGGCCACGGGCTGAAACTCAATTTTAGAAAATTGAGTTGATCCTTGCTTGCAGGCCGGTGAGTGTCAAGCGGATTTGATTTGGAATCTGCTGCGTGGGAGCTGTCGAGCCTTGGCGAGGCTGCGATGCAGGCGCCTCGGTGCTTCAGTTACACCGCGGTGATGCCATCGCAGCCTCGCCAAGGCTCGACAGCTCCCACAGGTGATGTTCAGGGCCTGGACTATCGGCGGTGTCAGCCTTTACGCGTCGCGTCATCCAGCGCAAGGATGGTATGAGCATTGGTCACCGTGGTCGCCAGGGTATTGATCACTCCCGAGCGCAACGCCCCCAGCGTTGCCGCCGCCTTGGTATTCTCACTGGCAATCGCCACCACATCCGGAATCCGAAACAGCTCCTGCACCGTCAACCCGATCACCCGCCCCTGAATCGCGTTGACCGCCGGCTGGCCATGAATGTCGATGAAGTCATAACCCATCATGTCCCCCACCGTGCCGGACAACCGCGCCTGGGCGATTTCCTGGGGCGAAAACCACCCCATGCGCACCATGTTGCTGTTTTCACTCATGTCACCGATGCCGATCAACGCCATGTCCGCACGGCGGGCACGGTCAAGCGTGGAACGCACCGTATCGTTGCTGATCAACACCCCACGCAGTTCCGGGTTGGCCACCAGCGCCGGGGCGTACAGGCTTTCACTCTCGCCACCAAACCGCAGGGCCAGGCGCCGGCAAATGTGGTCGGGGTTCATGTATTCACCCGCCTTGAGCGAACCGCCAATGGCGCACACAAACGTGCAGTTGCGGGTCACCGGCAAAAACACGTTATCGGCCACCGCACCGACGTTACGCCCCATGCCGACCGCGACGATCATGCCGTCACTGAGGGTTTTGTTCAGGTAGTTGGCCACCAGGCTCGCCACCGCCGAGCGCTGGGTGTCCGGGTCGCTGTGGTCGACCGCAATCAAGGCGCGGTCCAGCTGGAAGCGCTCCACCAGCGCCTGTTCCAGCTCGTTGTTCATCGCCGGGTGCTGCAACACCCGCACCTCGACAATCCCTTCATCCCGTGCGCGTTTGAGCAGGCGGCTGACTTTTGCCCGGGACAGGTCGAAGCGCTTGGCGATGGCTTCCTGAGTGACGTTCTCAAGGTAATAGAGCATCGCCACTTCGGTCATCAGGTCGATGTCGCTGGCGATGCGCTGGGTACTGTCACTCATGGGCACGGGCTTCCGTTTCGGTGTCAAAGGCGCATTCTCCCGACTCTTGCCCCGTTCCGTCCACTACTGATGCCCGTCACGCTCGATCGCGTTGATGCGGTCGACCTTGGCCCCGGAACGCGCGGCTTCGAACTCCGACTCCAGGAACGACTTGACGATGCTCTTGGCCAGTTCCGCGCCGATCACCCGTGCACCGATGGACAGGATCTGCGCATCGTTGCTCTTGCGTGCCCGCTCCGCCGAATAGGTGTCATGGGCCTGGGCCGCACGAATCCCCAGGACTTTGTTGGCCGAGATGGCCATGCCGATACCAGTGCCGCACACCAGCACGCCCAAGCGTTGCTCGCCGGCATTGATCGCCGTGGCCACCGCCAGGGCAATGTCCGGGTACAGCACCGGCGCCGTGGAATGGGTGCCGAAGTCCGTCACCGGGTAACCCAGCGCCTCGATATGGCGCTTCAACAGTTCTTTGAGCTCATAACCCGCTTCATCGCATCCGATAGCCACCGGGAAAGGTGTGTTCATGGCGTTTGGCTCCGCTGCCGTTTTGGGTGCTGGAGAGTGATCATATGATCACTCGGTGAAATTTAGCTCAGTCATTTCTCGGATATTCCAGTCGCCCTGTCAAGCAGGATTTAGCTGACCTTCCAGTCAAAGCCCTCTAAACCGGCTTACTTTGCGCAAATCCATCCATTTACAACTTTTCAGTGAAAGAGATTGACTGATCAGAATTTCATTTGATACACATATGCTCACAGCGAAACATGACTGTGCGACCTAATAAGAATTCACAGCACGAGGACACGCCGATGGCCACGCCATTACTGCTCCAGGCTGAACACGTCGCCAAGGCTTACGCCGGGATTCCTGCCCTGCGTGAGGGGCGCCTCTCTCTGCGGGCCGGCAGCGTCCACGCCCTGTGCGGCGGCAATGGCGCAGGCAAATCGACTTTCCTGAGCATCCTGATGGGCATCACCCAGCGTGACGCCGGGACCATCCTGCTCAACGGCTCCCCCGTCCAGTTCAACCGCCCCAGCGAAGCACTCGCGGCGGGGATCGCGATGATCACCCAGGAGCTGGAACCCATCCCCTACATGACCGTCGCCGAAAACATCTGGCTGGGCCGCGAACCGCGCCGCGCCGGCTGCATCGTCGACAGCAAGGAGCTCAACCGGCGCACTCGCGAACTGCTGGAAGGCCTGGAGTTCGACGTCGACGCCACCAGCCCCATGCATCGCCTGAGCGTGGCGCAGATCCAGCTGGTGGAGATCGCCAAGGCATTCAGCCACGACTGCCAGGTGATGATCATGGACGAGCCCACCTCGGCCATCGGCGAGCGCGAGGCCGAAACCCTGTTCAAGGCCATCCGCCGCCTCACCGCCCGTGGTGCCGGCATCATCTATGTGTCGCACCGCCTCAGTGAACTGGCGCAGATTGCCGACGACTACAGCATCTTTCGCGACGGCGCCTTCGTTGAGACCGGACGCATGGCCGATATCGACCGCGCCCACCTGGTGCGCGGCATCGTGGGCCAGGAACTGACCCGCATCGACCACAAGGTCGGCCGCGAATGCGCCGCCGAATGCTGCCTGGACGTCGACAGCCTGAGCCGCGCCGGCGAGTTCCAGGACATCAGCCTGCAACTGCGCCAGGGCGAGATTCTCGGCATCTACGGGCTGATGGGCTCGGGCCGCAGCGAATTCCTCAACTGCATCTACGGCCTCACCACGCCGGACTCCGGCAGCGTGACCCTGCAAGGCAAACCGATGCCCATCGGCCTGCCCAAGGCAACGATCCAGGCCGGCATGTCACTGGTCACCGAAGACCGCAAGGACAGCGGCCTGGTGCTCAGCGGCAGCATCCTCTCGAACATCGCATTGTCGGCGTACAAGCAGCTGTCGAGCTGGTCGCTGATCAATGCCCGCAAGGAAAACCAACTGGCCCAGGACATGGTCAAGCGCCTGCAGATCAAGACCACCTCCCTGGACCTGCCGGTGGAATCCATGAGCGGCGGTAACCAGCAAAAAGTGGTGCTCGCCAAATGCCTGTCGACCCAGCCGATCTGCCTGCTGTGCGATGAGCCGACCCGGGGCATCGATGAAGGCGCCAAGCAGGAGATCTATCACCTACTGGACCAGTTCGTACGCGCCGGCGGCGCGGCAATTGTGGTGTCGTCCGAAGCCCCGGAATTGCTGCACCTGAGTGACCGTATTGCCGTGTTCAAAGGCGGAAGGCTGGTGACCATCAGCAGCGATACCGCCCTTTCCCAGGAAGCCTTGTTGAGTCTTGCCTCATGAATGCCAAATCACTTTCTACACCTGCAGCCGCCCCCGTCACGACCGCACCCCGCAGTCGCCTGCGCCTGTCCCTCGACCGCTTCGGCCTGCCGCTGGTGTTCATCCTGCTATGCCTGGTGATGGCCTTCGCCAGCGAATACTTCATGACCTGGCGCAACTGGATGGACATCCTGCGCCAGACCTCGATCAACGGGATCCTCGCCGTGGGCATGACCTACGTAATCCTCACCAAGGGCATCGACCTGTCGGTGGGCTCGATCCTGGCCTTTGCCGGGCTGTGCAGCGCCATGGTCGCGACCCAGGGGTATGGCGTGCTGGCGGCGGTCAGCGCCGGGATGTTCGCCGGGGCGATGCTCGGGGTGGTGAACGGCTTTATGGTCGCCAACCTGTCGATCCCGCCCTTTGTCGCGACCTTGGGCATGTTGAGCATTGCCCGGGGCATGACCTTCATCTTGAACGACGGCAGCCCGATCACTGATCTGCCCGACGCCTACCTGGCGCTGGGTATCGGCAAGATCGGCCCGATCGGTGTGCCCATCGTGATCTTCGCCGTGGTCGCGCTGATCTTCTGGATGGTGCTGCGCTACACCACCTACGGCCGCTATGTGTACGCGGTGGGCGGCAACGAGAAGAGCGCGCGCACCTCCGGGATCGGCGTGCGCAAGGTGATGTTTTCGGTGTACGTGGTCTCGGGCCTGCTCGCCGGGCTGGCCGGTGTGGTGCTGTCGGCGCGCACCACCTCTGCCCTGCCCCAGGCCGGCACCTCGTATGAGCTGGATGCGATTGCCGCCGTGGTAATCGGCGGCACCAGCCTGTCGGGCGGTACCGGCACGATTGTCGGCACGCTGTTTGGCGCATTGCTGATCGGCGTGATCAACAACGGCCTGAACCTGCTCGGCGTGTCCTCCTATTACCAGCAGGTCGCCAAGGGCCTGATCATCGTGTTCGCAGTACTGATTGACGTGTGGCGCAAGAAGAAACGCTAGTTCTGAAAACTACCACTACAACAATAACGGAGTTCTCTCATGAAACCTGGTACGACTTTGGCCGCCGTCGCGGCACTCTCCCTGCTCGCCAGCAGTGTCACCCTGGCCGCCGATGGCAAGACCTACAAGATCGGCGCCGCCGTGTACGGGCTCAAGGGCCAGTTCATGCAGAACTGGGTGCGCGAGCTGAAGGAACACCCTGCAGTCAAGGACGGCACCGTGCAGCTGACCGTGTTCGACGGCAACTATGACGCACTGACCCAGAACAACCAGATTGAAAACATGGTGACCCAGCACTACGACGCGATCCTGTTTGTGCCGATCGACACCAAGGCCGGCGTCGGCACCGTGAAGGCCGCCATGAGCAATGACGTGGTGGTGATCGCCTCCAACACCAAGGTGGCCGACGCCAACGTGCCTTATGTCGGCAACGATGACGTGGAAGGCGGTCGCCTGCAGGCCCAGGCCATGGTCGACAAACTCAAGGGCCGCGGCAACGTGGTGATCATCCAGGGCCCGATTGGCCAGTCGGCGCAGATCGACCGCGAAAAGGGCGAGATGGAAGTACTGGGCAAGCACCCGGACATCAAGATCATCGAGAAGAAAACCGCCAACTGGGACCGCGCCCAGGCCCTGGCCCTGACCGAAGACTGGCTGAACGCACACCCCAAGGGCATCAACGGGGTGATCGCGCAAAACGATGACATGGCCCTCGGTGCGGTGCAGGCGTTGAAGTCCCATGGGCTGACGTCCAAGGATGTGCCGGTGACGTCCATCGACGGCATGCCGGATGCGATCCAGGCGGCGAAGAAAGATGAAGTGACCACCTTCCTGCAGGACGCCCAGGCCCAGTCTCAAGGCGCGCTGGATGTGGCGCTGCGGGCGCTGGCCGGCAAGGATTACAAGCCGCAGTCGGTGATCTGGGAACGTTATGGCAAGGACGTGAAATGGGGTGACGGCACCGCCAGGAACTACATCCTGCCGTGGGTGCCGGTGACCAATGCGAATGCGGATGCGCTGTACCAGCAGGTGAGCGGTACGAAGTAAGTTTTGACTTGAAACCCGGTCAAGTGTGGGAGCGGGCTTGCTCGCGAAAGCGGTGGATCATTCAACAGATGTGCCACCTGATACACCGCTTTCGCGAGCAAGCCCGCTCCCACATTGGATCTCCACCGATCTGAAAAATGGAGTCATGTTCATGTCTGGATTCTGGAATCAAGCCTTCGACCTCACCGGCCGCTGCGCCGTGATCACCGGCGGGGCCGCCGGGATCGGTCTGGCTTGTGCCAGCCTGCTGGTGGAACGCGGCGCGCGGGTGGCCCTGCTGGACCGCGACCCGGCCGTGGTCGAAGTCGCCGCCAGCCTCGGCGCCGGGAACATCGGCATCGCCGTGGACCTGCGCCAACTCGACCAGGTGCACAGCACCGTCGATTACGTATTCGATCACTTCAAACGCCTGGATTATCTGGTCAACAGCGCCGGCGTGGCCCTGCTGGACAAGGCCCTGGACGTCAGTGAAAACGCCTGGGACACCACTCTCGACATCAACCTCAAGGCCAGTTTCTTCGTGGCCCAGGCCTGCGCCAGGCACATGCTTGCCCAGGGCAGCGGGCGCATCGTCAACCTCGCCTCCCAAGCGGCGGTGATCGGCCTGGACCGTCACGTCGCCTACTGCGCCAGCAAGGCCGCCGTGGTCGGCATGACCAAGGTGCTCGCCATGGAATGGGCGCCGCATATCAACGTCAACGCCATCTCCCCGACCATCGTCGAAACCGCCCTCGGTAAAAAGGCCTGGGCGGGCGAGCTGGGGGAACGGGCCAAATTGCAGATCCCGGCGGGCCGCTTTGCCCAGCCGGAAGAAATCGCCGGGCTGGCGTTGTACCTGCTCAGCGACGCCGCACAGATGATCACCGGGGAAAACGTGGTGATCGACGGTGGCTACAGCATCCAGTAATTGATCTTTTGTCGTGAGGTTTATCGTCATGTCTACCGTTACCGAACGCACTGCCGAACAACTGTCCCCCGTCATTCCGAAAACCATGCAGGCCGTGGTCTGTCACGGCCCCGAAGACTATCGCCTGGAGACCGTCGATGTGCCGACGCCCGGCCCCGACGAGATCCTCACCAAGGTCGAGCTGTGCGGCATCTGCATGGGCGACATCAAGACCTACCGCGGCGCGCCCTCGTTCTGGGGCGACGCCGAGCAGCCGCGCTACGTGAAGCCGCCGATGATTCCCGGCCACGAGTTTGTCTGCCGCGTGGTCGCCCTCGGCCCTGGCGCGGAAAAGCGCGGGGTGAAGGTCGGCGACCGGGTGATTTCCGAACAGATCGTGCCGTGCTGGGGCTGCCGCTTCTGCAACCACGGCCAGTACTGGATGTGCCAGAAACACGACCTGTACGGCTTCCAGAACAACGTCCAGGGCGCCATGGCCCAGTACATGATCTTCACCAAGGAAGGCATCATCCACAAAGTACCGGACTCGATTGCCCCGGACGAAGCCATCCTGATCGAACCCCTGGCCTGTTCGCTGCACGCGGCGGAACGGGCGAATGTGGATTTCGACGACATCGTGGTGGTGGCCGGCGCCGGCACCCTGGGCCTGGGGATCATCGGTGCGGTGCGCATGCGCAACCCGAAAAAGCTCATCGTGCTCGACATGAAACCCGAACGCGCTGCCCTCGCCCTGCGCATGGGCGCGGACGAAGTGTGGAACCCGGCCGAAGTCGACGTGATGGCGAAGATTCGCGAGATCACCGATGGCTACGGCTGCGACATCTACATCGAAGCCACCGGGCACCACAAGGCGGTGAACCAGGGCCTGGCGATGCTGCGCAAGCTGGGGCGCTTCGTGGAATTCAGCGTGTTCAACGACGAGGCCACGGTGGACTGGTCGATCATCGGTGACCGCAAGGAACTGGACGTGCTGGGCTCGCACCTGGGTCCGTACATGTACCCGCGCGCCATCGACTTTATCGGCAACCGCAAGATCGACATGCGCGACGTGGTGACCCACAAGTTTGCCCTGGCGGACTTCAAGGAAGCGTTTGCGGTGATGGAGCGCGGGGACAAGTCGCTTAAAGTCGTCCTGGAACCCTGATTGGCCCAATAACCCAAAACCCTGCGGGCGCCGGGCTCTTTGTGGGAGCTGGCTCCCACACCAAGAACAAGAACACAGGAAACCGCGTTATGAATCGAGTGATAAACGATCCCGACCAGGTGGTCGAGGACATGCTGCGGGGTATTCTGGTCGCGCACCCCGAGCTGCGCCAATACGAAACCAATCCCCGGGTGATCGGCAAGGCCAAGCCGTCACCACAGGGCCGCGTGGGCATCGTGACCGGCGGCGGCTCCGGCCATGAACCGGCGTTCCTTGGCTATGTCGGCCCGGGCCTGGTGGACGCTGTGGCCGTCGGCGAAATCTTCTCCTCGCCCACCGCCAAAAGCTTCTTCGACGCCTTCCGTGCCGCCGACCACGGCGCCGGCGTGGCGTGCCTGTACGGCAACTATGCCGGCGACAACATGAACGTGAAGCTGGCGATGAAGATGGCCGCCAGCAAGGACATGCGCATCCGCACCGTGGTCGCCAACGACGACGTGGCCTCGGCGCCCAAGGCCGACATCGCCAAGCGTCGCGGCGTGGCAGGCGAGATCTTCATGTGGAAGGTCGGCGGTGCAGCCGCGGCCCAGCATTACGACCTGGACGGGGTGATTCGTGTTGCCCAGAAGGCAGTCGACAACTGCCGCTCCATCGGCATCGGCCTCACGCCCTGCACCATCGCAGCGGTGGGCAAGCCGAACTTCCAGATTCCCGACGGGCAGATGGAATTGGGCATCGGCCATCACGGCGAGCCGGGCATTGAAGTCATCCCGATCGAATCCGCCGAGGCCATGGCGGCCCGCATGCTCGCACCGATCCTCGCCGACCGCGACTTCAGCCAGGACGACAGCTTGGTGGTGCTGGTCTCGGGCCTGGGTGCGACGCCGGTGATGGAGCTTTACATTTTCTACGCCGAGGTTGAACGTCAGCTGCAAGCCAGGGGCTTGAAGATTCACCGCTGCTACGTGGGTAACTACTTCACCTCCCTGGAAATGATGGGCGTGACCCTGACCTTGCTGGGCCTGGACGCCGAGCTGAAATCCCTGATCGACCAACCCTGCCGCTCCATCGGCATGACCCAGGCGGACTAAACCATGAGCCAGCATTTCTCCACCCACGACGGCAGCGCCATCGTCGCCGACCTGGTCAGCGTGATCGTTGCCAACCGCGAATACCTGAGCGAAGTCGACGGCGCCATTGGCGATGGCGACCACGGCATCAACATGGCCAAGGGATTTGCCCATTGCGGGCGCACGATTGAAGGCCGTCAGCTGACCCTGGCCGAAGCCCTGGACGAATTGACGCTGAGCCTGATGGAAGGCATCGGCGGCTCCATGGGGCCGCTGTATGGCAGCCTGTTTATCGGCATGGCGGATGAGGTGCGCGGCAGCGAACAGATTGACGCGGCGACCTTTGCCCATTTGCTGCGGGGCGGGCTGACCTCGTTGCAGGACATCACCGAAGCCGGCGTGGGTGACAAGTGTTTGATGGACACCTTGATCCCGGCGGTGGAAGCGTTTGAACAGGCCCATGGGTCAGGAGCGTCATTCAGCGATGCGCTGGAGGTGATGAAAAGTGCTGCTTCGCGGGGGCGGGATTCCACCAGGGATCTGGTGGCGAAGATTGGGCGTGCCAGCCGCCTGGGCGAGCGCTCACTGGGCGTGCTGGATGCCGGGGCGGTATCGTGCTGCTTGATACTGACGCGATTGGCGGATTCGGTTCAACCGCGGTTGGTGTAGTGCTTGAAATGACCCCTTCGCGAGCAAGCCCGCTCCCACCTTCGACCGAGTTCCATCTTTGGAATGCCGTCGAATGTGGGAGCGGGCTTGCTCGCGAAGGCAGCAACACACTTAACCCGTCAAGCACCTAACCCGCCGCGATCAAACCTTCAACCTGGCTACCTGCTTCACCTGCTCTATATACCGCGCCACCGCCGGCGCCTTTTCAAAGCGCCGGTAAATCAGCGACAACCAGGACGACGCCTCGCTGCCTTCAATGCTGCGGTACACGACATTCGGCAAGCTCACATGCCCCACCACCGACTCCGGCACCACCGCCACGCCCTGCCCCAGTGACACCAACGCAATCACCGCCACCAACCCACCCGGCTGCGGCCCCAGTCGCGGCGCATAACCACCCTGCGCTGCCACGTGCAGCGTGCCGCTGATCTGCTCGGGCAAGATAAACGTCTCGTTCTGCAGGTGCTCGCAACTGATTGCCTTCAACCCCAGCAGCCACGAATCCTGGGGCAACGCCAGCGCAAACCCGTCACTGCTCAACCGCACCGCTTCGACTCCGTCAGGCAAGGTCATCGGCGAACGAATGTAGCCAATGTCGAAACGCCCCTCCGCCACCAGCCCCGGCAATGCCGCCATGGGACTCTCGCGCACGCTGAGGCTCACGTCCGGGCAGTCCGCGCAGAACGACTGCACCTGGCGCTGCAACAACCCCGAATACACCGCCGACGCCACATAACCCAATTCGATATGACCGATTTCGCCGCGCCCGGCGCGCTGGGCATTGCGTTGGGCAAACTCGAACTGGCGCACGGTGGCCTCTGCCTCGATCAACAAGGCCGCGCCCGCCTCGGTCAGGCTGACCTCGCGCTGGCGGCGGATAAACAATCGCGTACCGAGGGTGGTTTCCATGTCCTGGATCTGCCGGCTCAGGGTCGGCGGCGCGATACCCAGCTGTTCGGCAGCACGGGTGAAATTGCGTTGCCGGGCAACCGCCAGGAAGTAGCGGAAATGACGTATTTCCATCACAGGATTAGCTCAAAGGTAATGAAGTTCTGTATGGCGCCTAACAAGGACGCCACCTGCCGGGGATAAGCTCGCGGTACGTTCACAGTAGAGAGGCTTTCCCATGTTCGTCAAATCATTGGTCCTGGTGCTTGCCGGTCTTTGCACCGTGCCCGCAGCGCTGGCCGCAGAAGCCCCGGCAAGCATTGCCCACAAGGCAATCCTGAGCCTGGCAGCGGCCCAGCAGATCGCCGCACACGCGCGCAAGGTCGCCGCCGACAGGGGCTGGCCCTGCGCCGTGGCCATCGTCGATGACGGTGGCTGGCCGATCCTGACGCTGCGTATGGATGGCGCTCCCGTGGTGGCCGGTATCGAGCTGGCCCAGGGCAAGGCGCGCACTTCAGCGCTCTTCAAGCGGCCGTCCGGGGACCTGGAAAACGCTATCAACAATGGCCGCCCGGCAGCCATCACCGCCGGCTTGTTGATGATGAAGGGCGCCCAGCCAATCATCCTTGAAGGCCAGGTAGTGGGCGCCATCGGCATCAGCGCAGATACTCCGGCCCACGATGACGAGATCGCCCTCGCGGCGGTGGCTTCGGTGCAGCCATGAGCAAGGTCAGCCCGCGCCTGACGCTGCTGACCGCCTCCGGGGTCTGTTCGCTGATCGTGCTCGACACCAACATCGTCGCCGTGACCCTGCCGAGCATCGCCCGGGACCTGGGGGCGAATTTTGCCGATATCGAATGGGTGGTCAGCGCTTATATGCTGGCCTTCGCCGCCCTGTTATTGCCGGCCGGAAGCATTGCCGACCGCTTTGGCCGCAAGAAGACCCTGGTCTGGGGCCTGGGTATTTTCATCCTCGCCTCCCTCGGCTGCGGTGCGGCGCCGAATGCGTTGTTCCTGGATATCGCTCGCGCCGTCAAAGGTGTCGGCGCAGCGCTGCTGCTGACCTCGGCCCTGGCCTCCATCGGCCATACCTTCCATGACGAAGTGGAACGCGCCAAGGCCTGGGCCTTCTGGGGCGCGTGCATGGGCGTGGCGATGACCGCCGCACCGACCCTCGGCGGGTTGATTACCCAGTACCTGGGCTGGCGCTGGATTTTCTATCTGAACTTGCCGGTTGGCCTGGTGCTGATGGGACTGGTGCTGCGCGCGATTCCGGAATCCCGCGATGCCCAGGCTGCAAGGCTCGACCCTTGGGGCAGCCTGAGTTTCAGTGCCAGCCTGCTGTGCCTGATCTGGGGCTTGATCGAAGCCAACCGTATCGGCTGGGACAACCCGCTGACTTACGCGCGGCTGCTGGGAGGCGCTGCGTTGCTGGGTGTTTTTGTACTCGCCGAACGCCTGCAACAGCGGCCCATGGTCGACCTGCAACTGTTCAGGCACCCGCGCTTTATCGGCGCACTGCTGGGGATGTTCGCCTACGCCGGCTGTGCCCAGGTGATGATGACGCTGCTGCCGTTCTACCTGCAAAACGGCTTGGGCTTCTCCGCGATTGCCTCCGGGCTGGGCATGTTGCCGTTTGCCTTGACCATGTTGATTTGTCCGCGGATAGGCGCCCGACTGGCTAGCCGTTTTGCCCCGGCAACGATGATGGCGACGGGGCTGGCGTTGGTGGGGTGCGGCAACCTGCTGAGTGCCTGGGCGGTCAATATCGGTGGTTATCTGCCGTTCGCCCTGGCGATTGCCGTCACGGGGGCCGGCGCGGGATTGCTCAATGGCGATACGCAGAAAAACATCATGGCTTGCGTGCCACGGGACCGCGCGGGGATGGCGTCGGGCATGAGCACCACCATGCGCTTCAGCGCGATCATGTTGGCGATCGGGGTGTATGGGGCGTTGTTGAGCAGCCATAGCGAACAGTTGCTGCACACGAGCATCGGCTCCCAGTGGCAGGAACAGGCGGCAGGGATTGCTTCACGGGTAGTGGCTGGCGATATGCCGGCGGCCATGGCGTTGCTGCCCGAGTCCGCGCGGGACACGGTGCAGCCACTGGCGCGGCAGGCGTTTGTCGGCGGGTTCAGCGTGGTGTTGTGGGTGGCGGGGGTGTTGGGTTTGCTGGGGGCGCTGGTGGTGGGGTCGTTGATGCGGCACCCCATACCGGCGGTGCCTCAGGCCTCGTTACTAGCTCGGTAATGTGACCAACACAAAACCAATGTGGGAGCGGGCTTGCTCGCGAAGGCGGTGTGTCAGTCACAGATGTATTGACTGATCCACCGCCTTCGCGACCAAGTCGAATCGTCGCACCGCCGCTCCCACATTTTGATCTTCGAACGTCAGCTGGAATTGTTACCAGAAACGCTGCTGGGTCAGGCGACTCCACCAGGTCAGCAGCACCCGGTCAACCGAACCGCTGGCCGCCAGGCCCACCCGCTCTTGCAGGCTTTTACGCTCGGCATAGTGCAGGTGGAACACCTCGGCGGTCTTGGCCTTGGTCGCCAGGTATTCGTCGCTGGTTTGCAGCTGGTCCACCAGTTGCTTGTCCAGCGCCGCGACACCCAGCCAGACTTCGCCGGTGGCCACATCATCAATCGCCAGCTGCGGGCGGTAGCGCGACACGAAGTTCTTGAACAGTTGATGGGTGATGTCCAGGTCTTCCTGGAACTTCTCGCGGCCCTTCTCGGTGTTTTCGCCAAACACGGTCAGGGTGCGTTTGTATTCACCGGCGGTCAGCACTTCGAAGTCGATGTCGTGCTTCTTCAGCAGGCGGTTGACGTTAGGCAACTGCGCCACCACGCCAATCGAACCGAGGATGGCAAACGGTGCGCTGATGATCTTCTCGCCGATGCACGCCATCATGTAGCCGCCGCTGGCCGCGACCTTGTCGATGCACACGGTCAACGGCACGCCCGCCTCGCGGATACGCGCCAGTTGCGACGACGCCAGGCCGTAGCTGTGAACCATGCCGCCGCCGCTTTCAAGGCGCAGCACCACTTCGTCCTTGGGTGTGGCCAGGCTCAGCAGTGCCGTGATTTCATGGCGCAGGCTTTCAGTGGCCGAGGCCTTGATGTCGCCGTCGAAATCCAGCACGAACACCCGTGGCTTGGCTTCTGGCTTCTTCTTGCCCTTCTTCTTTTCGGCCTTGCCTTCAGACTTGCGCAGGGCCTTGAGCTGGTCCTTGTCGAGCAGGGTCTGCTCCAGGCGCTCACGCAAACCCTTGTAGAAGTCATTGAGCTTGCTGACCTGCAACTGGCCGGCAGCTTTGCGGCGGCCTTTGCTGCGCAGTGCGGCGAAACTGATCAGCACCACCAGGATGGCGACGACCAGGGTGACGGTTTTAGCCAGGAAAGTAGCGTACTCGGCCAGAAAATCCATGTGACTCCTTACAAGTGCAGTGCGCCAGGCGCGGATTGTCCAAGCATACCGACGCCACCGCCATGGAGCCAGTGATCAAACCGCCAGCAGCGGGCCTCTAACGACCTTTTAAAACAAGCGTATGTTTTTTCATTGACAGCTTCCCGGCATCCTCATAACCTCGCCAGACTTTCAACGTACCGGGAAAACGGACGTGGGCAGCATCTACCTGATTCGACATGGCCAGGCCTCCTTCGGTGCAGACGACTACGACGTGCTGTCGCCCATCGGTGTGCAACAGGCGCAAGTGCTTGGCCGCCACCTGGCGGAACTGGGCCTGGGCTTCGACCGCTGCCTGTCAGGCGACCTGCGCCGCCAGCAGCACACCGCCAACGCCGCCTTCGAACAATACAGCGCCCTCGGCCTGCCGGTACCCACGCTGGAAATCGACAGCGCGTTCAACGAGTTCGACGCCGAGGCGATCATCCGCGCCCTGCTCCCGGACCTGCTGCACAGCGAACCCGAAGCCCTGCATATCCTGCGCAACGCCGCGCAAAACCGTGGCGAGTTCCAGCGCATCTTTTCCCTGATTGTCGAACGCTGGCTGGCCGGCACCTACGACCCGCCGGGCCTGGAAAGCTGGCTGGGGTTTGTCGAGCGTGTCCAGGGTGGCCTGCAACGCATCCTCGAAGCCGCCGACAACCGTGACAAGATCGCCGTGTTCACCTCCGGCGGCACCATCACGGCCCTGCTCCACCTGATTACCCGAATGCCTGCTGCACAGGCCTTCGAACTGAACTGGCAAATTGTTAACACCTCGCTCAACCAGCTGAAATTCCGTGGTCGCGAGGTGGCACTGGCTTCCTTCAACAGCCATACCCACTTGCAACTGTTGAAGGCGCCGCAGCTCATCACCTTCCGATGAATTGCGGCCAACCGTGACCCCAAGGTCACTGGACTCACCATAAAAGGATCGAAACCATGACTGACGTAGCTAAAGCCGTAGAAGCAATGAAAGCCAAGTTCAACCCAGCCGCTGCCGACGGCCTGGACCTGGTGTTCGGTTTCCGTATCGACGACACCCAGAACTTCTCGCTGGTTGTGAAAAACAACACCTGCGAACTGCTGGAAGGTGAAAACCCGGACGCCCAAGTCACCCTGGTGATGGACGGCGAAACAATGAAAGGCATCGTTGACGGCTCCACCGACGGCATGCAGGCATTCATGGGCGGCAAACTGCGCACTGAAGGCGACATGATGCTGGCCATGAAATTGAGCGAGCTGTTCCCGGCCTGATCAGGGCAACCCTGGCAAG